>NZ_JCAKFQ010000007.1:0-214230 GCF_059509875.1 Halomonas sp. LMYGS-3
TCGCCTCCGGTTGCTCCCCACCCCGCCTCGCGGCGACGCAGTTACCTTCGGCTACGGGGTCATGGCTTACCCCGGTGCGGACTCTCACCGCACTGTGTGCACGCCTTCACGGGCGCACTGGGAGCCACGCTCTGCGGGGCGATGGCGCCGCGAAGCGGCGCGGGGCGGTCATCGGCCAGGCTGGCGGCTACCGCGGGGGCGCCTGGCGGCGCCGATCGCTCGGCGGAGCCAAGCTCCCACAAGGCAGGCATCTGCTTGCCCTGGAGGAGTGCCTGCCGGGTAGGCATCGATCACCCTGTGGGAGCCACGCTCTGCGGGGCGATGGCGGCGCGAAGCGGCGCTGGGCGGTCATCGGCCAGGTTGGCGGCTACCGCGGGGGCGCCTGACGGCGCCGATCGCTCGGCGGAGCCACGTCCCTGAGCAGGATCGGTGCCGGCGGGAATCGTGTTGTCAGGCCCGGGTCTGGGCCTGGGTCTCGGTGCGGGTGACCTCGGGAGCATGGGCCGCATGCAGCCGGGCGATCAGCTGGTCCTCCAGGGCGAAGCGCTCGGTGAGCCCCTTGGCCAGGCGGTCGATCCAGGCCGGGAGACGCGCCAGATGCTGCCTGCAGCGCACCGGACTCTCGTAGTCGGCATCGAAGGCGAGCACCAGCTCGGTGGACATTTCCAGGCGCTCCAGCAGCCTCTCGGCGATACCCAGCGCCTCGTGATCCTCGAAGGCCCTGGCCTCCTCCCGCAGTTGGGGGTAGATCTCGAAGTGGCCGGCGCTGATGTAGTCCATCAGCAGTTCGCTGAAGGTGTCGATACGCGTCTTGCTCACCGCTTCCAGTTCGGCGTCACAGGCTTCCTTGAGCTCAAGGAAATGGACCAGCAGTTCGCGCCGCTCGTCGAGCCAGCGGTCGATCAGATCGTGCACGCCACCCCAGCGCTCAAGCGCGGTCTTGCAGTCTTCCAGCATGGACGCCTCCCTTGCTCGATGGGGCCGATGGCGTCGCGCCCCCGGCCGTCGAATCCACAGACTCACCCCTGCCGGGTCCGCTGTCAATCCTGTTGCTCGCGGCTCTCCACCTGTCGGGCGAGCCACCTGCCACGCAGGGCCCATGCGGGCCTGTCGGCGCACGGTATCGGCCATATAGTTCAAGCTTGAAATTTCATGCTTGAACTATCTCGGTGGCCTGCCTAGGCTGCAAGGGAGTCGTCACAACCACCACCTCACCAGCGGATGATCATGCCCCATGAGGATAGCCTGTCTCGGTGGAGGCCCCGCGGGACTCTACTTCGCCATCAGCATGAAGCGCCACGATCCCGCCCACGAGATCGTGGTGATCGAGCGCAATCGTCCCGACGACACCTTCGGCTGGGGGGTGGTGCTCTCCGACGAGACCCTGGACAACCTGGCGCGCAACGATGCCATCAGCGCCGAGCGGATCCGCGAGCACTTCGCCTACTGGGATGACATCGCGGTCATCCATCGGGGGGTCAAGACGGTCTCCACCGGCCACGGCTTCTGTGGCATCGGCCGCCGCCGGCTGCTGATCCTGCTGCAGGCACGCGCCCGCGAGCTCGGCGTCGAGCTGCGCTTCGAGACCGACATCCCCGAAGACGACATCGATGGGCTGCGCCGCGAGTTCGACCTGGTGCTGGCCGCCGACGGCCTCAATTCCCGCACCCGCCAGCGCTACGCCGAGCACTTCCGGCCCGATATCGAGGTGCGCGCCTGCAAGTTCGTCTGGCTCGGCACCCACCAGACCTTCGACGACGCCTTCACCTTCATCTTCGAGAAGACCGAGCACGGCTGGGTCTGGGCCCACGCCTACCAGTTCGACGCCGACACCGCGACCTTCATTGTCGAGTGCAGCGAGCCCACCTGGCGGGCCTTCGGCTTCGGCGAGATGAGCCAGCAGGAATCGATCGCCGTGTGCGAGCGGATCTTCGCCGACCATCTGGACGGCCACGCGCTGATGACCAACGCCCACCACATCCGCGGCTCGGCCTGGATCAACTTCCCGCGGGTGCTGTGCGAGCGCTGGAGCTTCGACAATGTGGTGCTGATGGGCGACGCCGCCGCCACCGCCCACTTCTCCATCGGTTCCGGTACCAAGCTGGCCCTGGAGAGCGCCATCGCGCTTGCCGACTACCTGCACGGCGAACCCGACATGGCCACCGCCTTCGCCCGTTACGAGGAGGAGCGTCGCCTCGAGGTGCTGCGCCTGCAGTCGGCGGCACGCAACTCCACCGAATGGTTCGAACAGGTGGAGCGCTATCTGGACCTCGACCCGGTGCAGTTCAACTACTCGCTGCTGACCCGCTCCCAGCGCATCAGCCACGAGAACCTGCGCCTGCGCGACCCCGTGTGGCTGGAGGGGGCCGAGCGCTGGTTCCAGGCCCGGGCCGGCAACGCGGGCTCGCGCCGGGCGCCGATGTTCGCCCCCTTCCGGCTGCGCGGGCTGCGGCTGGCCAACCGCGTAGTGGTCTCGCCCATGGCCCAGTACAAGGCGGTCGACGGACGGCCCACCGACTGGCACTTCGTGCACTACGCCGAGCGCGCCAAGGGGGGTGCCGGCCTGGTCTACACCGAGATGACCTGCGTGTCGCCCGAGGGTCGCATCACGCCGGGCTGCACCGGCTTCTACGCTCCCGAGCACGAGGTCGCCTGGCAGCGACTGTGCGACTTCGTCCACGCCGAGACACCGGCGAAACTCTGCGCCCAGATCGGCCACTCCGGGCCCAAGGGCTCCACCCAGCTCGGCTGGCAGGAGATGGACGCGCCGCTACCCGACGGAAACTGGCCGGTGATGGCGGCCTCGGCGGTGCCCTGGTCGGATCGCAACCCGGTACCCCGGGCGATGGACCGCGCCGACATGGACCGGGTACGCGACGAGTTCGTCGCCGCCGCGCAGATGGCCGAGCGGGCCGGTTTCGACATGCTCGAGATCCACGCCGCCCACGGCTACCTGCTGTCGTCGTTCATCACCCCGCTTACCAACCACCGCGACGACGAGTACGGCGGCCCGCTCGCCAACCGCCTGCGCTTCCCACTGGAGGTGATCCGTGCCGTACGCCGGGCGTGGCCCGCCCACAAGCCGCTCTCGGTGCGCATCTCGGCTACCGACTGGGTCGGCGACGAGGGGGTGACCCCCGATGAGGCCGTGGAGATCGCCCGCCTGCTCAAGAGCGCCGAGGTGGACATCGTCGACGTCTCCGCCGGCCAGACCTCGACCCGGGCCAGGCCGGTCTACGGCCGGATGTTCCAGACGCCCTTCTCGGATCGCATCCGCAACGAGACCGGCATGGCCACCATGGCGGTGGGCAACATCTACCAGGCCGACCACGTCAACTCGATCCTGATGGCCGGTCGCGCCGACCTGGTGTGCCTGGCCCGGCCGCACCTCGCCGACCCCTACTGGACGCTGCACGCCGCCGCCGGCATCGGCGACAGCGAATGCCACTGGCCGGCGCCCTACCGCGCCGGGCGTGATCAGCTCCAGCGCCTGGCCGAGCGCGGCGAGGGCTGGGTATGAGCATGGACATGAGCGACTCCACGATGCACGGCAAGCGGGTGGTGATCACCGGCGGCGCCAGCGGCATCGGCGCCGACATGGCGCTGGCCTTCGCCGCGGCCGGCGCCGCGGTGACCATCACCGGGCGGCGCGAGGCACCGCTGCGGACGATGGCCGAGCGGCATGCGTCGATTACCGCCGAAGTGGCCGACGTGACGAACGAAGCCGACATGACGGCACTGTTCGAACGCCTCGGCGAGGTCGATATCGTGATCGCCAACGCCGGCTCGGCCGGGAGCGATCCGTTCCTTCGTACCGACCTCGAACGATGGCAACGCCTGCTCGACGTCAACCTCACCGGGGTGTTCCTGACCCTGCGTGAGGGGCTCCGACACCTGCGCGACGGCGGCCGGCTGATCGCGGTGGCCTCCACCGCCGGGCTCAAGGGCTACGCCTACGTGGCGCCCTACTGCGCCGCCAAGCACGGCGTCGTTGGCCTGGTGCGCGCCCTGGCCCGGGAGGTCACGGGCCGCGACATCACCGTCAACGCCCTGTGCCCCGGCTTCACCGAGACCCCGTTGCTCGAGGCCAGCGTCGCCACCATCGTCGAGAAGACCGGCCAGACTCCGGAGCAGGTGCGCGCCCAGCTCCAGGCGACCAACCCCGAAGGACGCCTGATCCGGCCGGCGGAGGTCACCGCCACCGCGCTGTGGCTGTGTGGCCCCCACAGCGGCGCCATCACCGGCCAGGCGATCTCGATCTCGGGAGGCGAGACATGAACGCACCGTCACGGCCCCCGGACAGCCTGAGCAAGGAACGCCTGCGCCTGTGGCTGCGCATGCTGCGGGTGACCCGCCAGGTGGAAGCGGCATTGCGCGAGCGGCTACGCCTGGACTACGACTCCACCCTGCCGCGCTTCGACGTCATGGCCGCGCTCCAGCGCGACCCCGAGGGTCTGAAGATGAACGAGCTGTCGCGGCGCCTGCGGGTCTCCAACGGTAATGTTACCGGCATCGTCGAGCGTCTCGTCGACGATGGCCTGGTGGAGCGCGTCGCCCTCGAGGGCGACCGCCGCGCCACCCTGGTGCGACTGACCGAGGCCGGGCGGCTTGCCTTCGCCGAGATCGCCGTGGCCCACGAGGGCTGGATCAACGCCCTGCTCGATGGCGTGACCGAAGCGGATGCCCACCATCTCGGCGAGCTGCTGCACCGCTTGCCGGCCGATACGGGAGATCGACAACGATGAAACTGGCCACCCTGGCTCCACAGCACTTCCTGTGGCGCATGGAGGGCGACGTCGCGGTGATTCGCCTGAACCGCCCGGAGCGCAAGAACCCGCTGACCTTCGACAGCTACGCCGAGCTGCGCGACACCTTCCGCGATCTGGTCTATGCCGAGGACGTCCGGGCGGTGGTGTTCGCCCCCCATGGCGAGAACTTCTGCTCCGGCGGCGACGTGCACGAGATCATCGCCCCGCTGGTCGACAGCGACATGAAGGACCTGCTGGCGTTCACCCGCATGACCGGCGACCTGGTCAAGGCGATGCTGAACTGCACCAAGCCGATCATCGCCGCCGTCGACGGCGTCTGCGTCGGTGCCGGGGCGATCATCGCCATGGCCGCGGACATCCGCTTCGCCACCCCCCGGGCCAGCACCGCCTTCCTGTTTACCCGGGTGGGGCTCGCCGGCTGCGACATGGGGGCCTGCGCGATCCTGCCCCGCATCATCGGCCAGGGGCGCGCCGCCGACCTGCTCTACAGCGGCCGCAGCATGAGCGCCGAGGAGGGCCACCAGTGGGGCTTCTACAACCGCCTGGTCGAGCCCGAGGCACTCGAGGCCGAGGCGCTGGCCTACGCCACCCGCCTGGCCCGGGGCCCCACCTTCGCCCACGGCATCACCAAGACCCAGCTCAACCAGGAGTGGTCGATGAGCCTGGAGCAGGCCATCGAGGCCGAAGCCCAGGCCCAGGCGATCTGCATGCAGACCCGCGACTTCGAGCGCGCCTACCGCGCCTTCGTCGCCAGGCAGAGACCGACCTTCGAGGGGGACTGATGAGCGATTCGAGCTTTCTCCACTGGCCCTTCTTCGAGGCGCGCCATCGCGACCTCGCCGAGCGCCTCGAGACCTGGTGCACCGCCGAGCTGCCCCGCGACCACGACGACGTGGACGCCGCCTGCATCCGGCTGGTGCGCGACCTGGGCCGGGCCGGCCTTCTCGAGCTCACCGGCGGCGACGCCATCGACGTGCGCAGCCTGTGCCTGGCCCGCGAGACCCTGGCCCGCCATGATGGCCTGGCCGACTTCGCCTTCGCCATGCAGGGGCTGGGCACCGGGGCGATCAGCCTCTACGGCAGCGACGAACAGAAGCGGTGGCTGGAACGCACCCGCCGCGGCGAGGCCCTGGCCGCCTTCGCCCTCACCGAGTCGCGCTCGGGCTCCGACGTGGCCCAGCTCGACACCACCGCCGAGCGCGACGGCGACGGCTATCGCCTGAACGGCGAGAAGACCTGGATCTCCAACGGCGGCATCGCCGATCTCTACACGGTGTTCGCCCGCACCGGTGAGGGGCCGGGGGCCAAGGGGCTATCGTGCTTCCTGGTGCCGGCCGATACCCCGGGGCTCGAGATCCGCGAGCGGCTGGAGACGATCTCGCCACACCCGTTGGCGCGGCTCGGCTTCGATGCGCTGCGCCTGCCGGCGGGCGCCATGATCGGCCAGCCAGGCCAGGGCTTTCGCATCGCCATGTCGGTGCTCGATGTGTTCCGCTCGACGGTGGGCGCCGCGGCGCTGGGCTTCGCCCGTCGCGCCCTGGACGAGTCACTGGCGCGCGCCCGCCATCGCGAGCTGTTCGGCGCCAGCCTCGCCGACCTGCAACTGGTCCAGGGCCACCTGGCCGAGATGGCGCTCGACGTGGACGCCGCCGCGCTGCTGGTCTACCGCGCTGCCTGGGCCAAGGACCGGGGCGCCGAACGGGTCACCCGCGAGGCGGCCATGGCCAAGCTCTACGCCACCGACCGCGCCCAGCAGGTGATCGACAAGGCGGTGCAACTGCACGGCGGCGACGGCGTGCGCAAGGGGCATATCGTCGAGAGCCTCTACCGCGAGATCCGCGCGCTGCGCATCTACGAGGGCGCCTCGGACGTGCAGAAGGTGATCATCGCCCGCAGCGCGCTCGCCGCCGCTTGCGCCGCGGACGAATAACGCGACTCGCCAACCTGGAGTAGACAACGAACCGAGAGACGCCAGCTACCGTAATCCCCTGTCGACGCTACCGGCGCCGAACAACAACAACGACAGTACGGAGAATGGTCATGAAAACCCCATCGGCCCATGCCGATACCTTCGCCCGGGACAACCTGCCGCCCGACGAGCAACAACCCGACTTCCTGCTCGCGGGGTTCGACTATCCCGAACGGCTCAATGCCGCGGTGGAGCTCACCGACCGGTGGGTCGAGCAGGGCCACGGCGAGCGCGTGGCGCTGGTCGGCAACGGTCGCCGTCGCACCTATCGCGAGCTCACCGACTGGACCAACCGCCTCGCCCACGCCCTAGTCGAGGAGCTCGGCGTGCAACCGGGCCACCGGGTACTGATCCGCTCGGCCAACAACCCGGCCCTGGTGGCCTGCTGGCTCGCCGCCACCAAGGCCGGCGCCGTGGTGATCAACACCATGCCGATGCTGCGCGCCGGCGAGCTCGCCGGCATCGTCGACAAGGCCGAGGTGCGCCTCGCCCTGTGCGACGGCCGCCTGCTCGAGGAGCTCGAGGCCTGCGCGGCGAACAGCACCTTCCTCGAGCGGGTGGTAGCCTTCGACGGCGGCGCCGGCCACGATGCCGAACTCGATCGCCTGGCGCTGGACAAGCCCAGCGACTTCACCGCCGTGGCCACCGCCGCCGACGACGTGGCACTGCTCGGCTTCACCTCCGGCACCACCGGCCGCCCCAAGGCCACCATGCACTACCATCGCGACCTGCTGATCATCGCCGACGGCTATGCCCGTGAAGTGCTGCAGGTGACCCCGGACGACGTCTTCGTCGGCTCGCCGCCGCTCGCCTTCACCTTCGGCCTGGGCGGCCTGGCGATCTTCCCGCTGCGCTTCGGTGCCAGCGCGGTGCTGCTCGAACACGCCACCCCACCCAACCTGATGGCGATCATCCAGGAGCACCGCGCCACCGTGGTGTTCACCGCCCCCACCGCCTACCGTGCCATGCTCACCGCCGCGTCGGACGGCCCGGCGCTGGACAGCCTGCGGGTGGCGGTCTCCGCCGGCGAGACGCTGCCGGCGCCGATCTACCACGACTGGATCGCGAAGACGGGCACGCCGATCCTCGACGGCATCGGCGCCACCGAGCTGCTGCACATCTTCATCTCCAACCGGCTCGATGACCACCGCCCCGGCTGCACCGGCCGCCCCGTCACCGGTTACCAGGCGCGCGTCGTCGATGCCGACATGAACGAGTTGCCCCGCGGCGAGATCGGCCGGCTGGCGGTGCGCGGCCCCACCGGGTGCCGCTACCTGGCCGACTCTCGCCAGCGGAACTACGTGCAGGACGGCTGGAACCTCACCGGCGACGCCTTCCTCCAGGACGACGAGGGTTACTTCCACTTCGCCGCCCGCAGCGACGACATGATCGTCTCCGCCGGCTACAACATCGCCGGTCCCGAGGTCGAGGCCGCCCTGCTGGCCCACGAGGACGTGCAGGAGTGCGCCGTGATCGGTGCCCCGAACGGCGAGCGTGGACAGATCGTCGAGGCTTTCGTGGTACTTTTCCCCGGTATCGAGCCCGATGACGAGTGCGCGAGGCGACTGCAGGCCTTCGTCAAGCAGCGCATCGCGCCCTACAAGTACCCGCGCTCGATACGCTTCGTGGAGGCGCTGCCGAAGACGGCCACCGGCAAGGTCCAGCGCTTCCGGCTACGCCAGGAGCACTATCCCGACACCGCCTCGCCCTCGTCATGATGGCGACGAGGCACCCTGACAACAACACGACACGCGCAGAAAGGATTTTCCCATGAAGACACTCGCGACTCTCGGTCTCGGCCTGCTGATCTCCTCCGCCCTGGCGACGGCACAGGCCGACGGGGTGAAGATCGGCATGATCACCACCCTCTCCGGCGGCGGCTCCCACCTGGGCGTGGACGTGCGCGACGGCTTCATGCTCGCCATCGAGCAGTCGGGCCGCAACGACATCGAGGTGCTGATCCAGGACGACGCCAACCGACCCGACCTCGCCAAGAGCCTCTCCGACGAATTCATGCAACGCGACAACGTCGACATCCTCACCGGCATCATCTGGTCCAACCTGGCCATGGCGGTGGTGCCCTCGGCGGTGCGCCAGGGGGTCTTCTACCTCTCGCCCAACGCCGGCCCCTCCGACCTGGCCGGGCGCATGTGCCACGAGAACTACTTCAACGTCGCCTGGCAGAACAACAACCTGCACGAGGCCATGGGGGCCTACATGAAGGAGGCGGGCTACGAGCGGCCGATCCTGCTGGCGCCCAACTATCCCGCCGGCACCGATGCCCTGGCCGGCTTCAAGCACCGCTACGAGGGCGAGGTAGTCGACGAGCTCTACACCCAGATGGGCCAGACCGACTACGCCGCCGAGATCGCCCAGATCCGCTCCAGCGACGCCGATAGCCTGTTCTTCTTCCTGCCCGGGGGGATGGGCATCTCCTTCATGAAGCAGTACGAGAGTTCGGGCGTCGAACTGCCGCTGTTCGGGGCCGCCTTCTCCTTCGACGAGATCATCATCCAGGCCGTGGGCACGGCCGCGATCGGTACCAGAAACACCTCCCAATGGGCCTACGACCTCGACAACGACACCAACCGTGCCTTCGTCGAGAGCTTCCGCGAGGCCTATGATCGCACCCCGACGCTCTATGCCTCCCAGGGCTTCGATACCGCCAACCTGATCCTCGGCGCACTGGAGAAGGCCCACCCCGACGACAAGGACGCCTTCCGCGCGGCCCTGCGCGAGGCCGACTTCGCCTCGGTACGCGGCAAGTTCCGCTTCGGCCCCAACCACCACCCGATCCAGGACGTCCATGTCCGCGAGGTGGTCGCGGGCGACAACGGCCAGCCGACCAACCGTCTCGTCGGCCTGGCGATCGAGGACATCCAGGACGTCTATGCCGAGCAGTGCAACATGTAGGGCGGGCGTGACGACCGCCACCACACCGGGCCCCGCCGGGCCCGGCCGCCACCCACTCCCAGCCACGGGACGCCCGACGTGAACGCGACCCTGTTCTTCGAGCAACTCATCAACGGCCTGCAGCTGGGCACCATGCTGTTCCTGATGGCCAGCGGCCTGACCCTGGTGTTCGGCGTGATGGGGCTGATCAACCTGGCGCACGGCTCCTTCTACATGGTCGGCGCCTATGTCACCGCCCTGGTCACCGCCTCCACCGGCTCCTTTCTCGTCGGGCTCGCCGCCGGGGTGCTGGCCGCCGCCGCCGTCGGGGCGGTGGTGGAGCTGCTGGTGATCCGCCGCCTCTATCACCGCTCGCACCTCGACCAGGTGCTGGCCACCTTCGCCCTGATCCTGATCTTCTCCGAGGGGACGCGCTGGCTGTTCGGCTCCTCACCGCTCTGGCTCAGCCCGCCGGAACTGCTGTCCGGCTCCGTGGCCCTGCCGGGCGGCTCCCGCTATCCGGTCTACCGGCTGGTGATCATCGCCACCGGCATCGCGATCGCCGTGGGACTCTACCTGCTGATCTCGCGCACCCGCCTGGGCATGCGCATCCGCGCCGGCGAGAGCGATCGCGAGATGATCGGGGCGCTCGGCGTCAACATCGCCCGGCTCTATACCCTGGTGTTCGCCATGGGCGCGGCGCTCGCCGGCCTGGCCGGCTCCATGGTCGGGGCCCTGCAGTCGGTGCAGGTGGGCATGGGCGAGCCGGTGTTGATCCTCGCCTTCGTGGTGATCGTCATCGGCGGCATCGGCTCGATCAAGGGGGCCCTCTACGGGGCCATCCTGGTCGGCGTGGTCGACACCATGGGGCGTGTCTTCCTGCCGGCCTTCTTCCGCCAGTTCATGAGCCCCGCCGAGGCAGCCGGCGTAGGCGCGGCGCTGGCGGCCATGCTGATCTACATCCTCATGGCGGTCATTCTCGCCTTCAAGCCGAAGGGGTTGTTTGCCGCGCATGAATAAGCTCAAGCACGAATCCGTCGCTTCCGGCGCTCTGCCGGCCCTGCCCCCGACCTGGCTGGATCGCAAGGGGCTGGTGCAGATCGGCCTGCTCGCCCTGCTGCTGCTGGCGCCGCTGATCGCCCACCTGCTGGGCCACGTCTACTACGTCAACCTGGCTTCGCGCATCACCCTGGTCGCCATGGCCGCCGTGGGGCTGAACCTGGCCATCGGCTACGGCGGCATGATCAGCTTCGGTCACGCCGCCTATTTCGGCCTGGGCGGCTACGTCGCCGGCATCAGCGCCTACCACGCCTTCGACTACAGCCTGTTCCTCTCCTGGCCGGTCGCCGTTACGGGCAGCGACAGCATGCTGGTGATCTGGCCGATGGCCATCCTGGCCTGCGGCCTGCTGGCGCTGGCCATCGGCGCCGTCTCGCTGCGCACCACGGGCGTCTACTTCATCATGATCACCCTCGCCTTCGCCCAGATGATGTACTACTTCGCCAACTCCTGGCCCTCCTACGGCGGTGAGGACGGCCTGCCGATCTACCTGCGCAACAGCTTGCCGCTGGTCGACACCAATGATCCGCTGACCTTCTTCCTGATCTGCTTCACCGGGCTGGTACTGGCCATGGCGATCACCTCGCGGCTGATGAAGTCGCGCTTCGGGGCCGCCCTGACCATGGCACGGCTCAACGACACCCGCCTGGCCACCGCCGGCGTCTCGCCCTACCCCATCCGCCTGGTGGCCTTCGTCATCTCGGCGATGATCACGGGACTCGCCGGTGCGCTCTACGCCGACCTCAACGGCTTCGTCAGTCCCACCATGCTCAGCTGGCACCTCTCCGGCGAGCTGATGGTGATCGTGATCCTGGGCGGTGTGGGACGCCTCTACGGCCCGCTGGCCGGCGCCATCCTGTTCGTGATGATGGAGACCCTGCTCGGCGGAGTGACCGAATACTGGAAGCTGTTCCTCGGCCTCATGCTGCTGTTCGTGGTGCTGTTCGCCAAGCACGGCCTGATGGGCTGGCTGGCGGGGAGGGAACGCCATGAGTGAGATCGTGCTGTCGCTCGAGCACCTGCACAAGCGCTTCGGGGCCCTGCAGGCCACCCGGGACGTCTCGCTGGACCTGCACCCGGGCGAGATCCACGCCCTGATCGGCCCCAACGGCGCCGGCAAGTCGACCCTGATCGGCCAGATCGCCGGCAACCTGGCCCCCGACGCGGGCAGTGTGTACCTGGCCGGCCGTGAGATCACCCGGCTCAGCGTCGCCCAGCGAGCCCGGCTGGGGCTGGGCCGCACCTTCCAGGTGTCGTCGCTCGCCGAACCGCTGTCGGTGATACGCAACGTGATGATCGGGGTGCAGGCGCTGCAGGGCCACAGCTTTCGCTTCTGGAAACCGGTGAGCCGCGATGCGAGCCTGCTCGCCCCGGCCCGGGAGGCGCTGGAACGCATACAACTCGGCCACCGTGCCGACACCCCGGTCTGCGAACTCTCCCATGGCGAGCGCCGCCAGGTCGAGGTGGCCTGCGCCCTGGCGCTGGGGCCCCGCGCACTGCTGCTCGACGAACCCATGGCGGGCCTGGGGCCCGAGGGCACGGCACGGCTCACCGAGCTGCTCGAGGCGCTCAAGCTCGAGGTCCCGATCCTGCTGGTCGAGCACGACATGGAGGCGGTGTTCCGGCTCGCCGACCGCATCTCGGTGCTGGTCGCCGGGGAGGTCATCGCCCACGGCGACGGCGCCACCATCCGCCGCGACCCCCACGTGCGCGACGCCTACCTGGGAGACTGAGATGCTCGAGATCACCGATATCGAAACCTTCTACGGCCCGTCCCAGGCGCTGTTCGGCGTGACCCTGAGCATCCGGGCCGGCGAGATGGTGGCCCTGATGGGCCGCAACGGCATGGGCAAGACCACCACCATCCGCTCGCTCTTCGGCCTCACCCCGCCGCGCCGCGGGCGCATCGAGTTCGAGTCCCGGAACCTGCGCCGCCTGCCGACCTACCGCATCGCCCAGGCCGGGCTCGGCCTGGTGCCCGAGGGGCGGCGCTGCTTCCCCAACCTCTCGGTGCGCGAGAACCTGACGGTGACCCACCGGGCGGGGGACTGGAGCCTCGCCCGGGTCGAGGCGCTCTTCCCGCGCCTGGCCGAGCGACGCGCCCAGATGGCCAATACCCTCTCGGGCGGCGAACAGCAGATGCTGGCCATCGGCCGGGCCCTGATGACCAATCCACGGCTGCTGGTGCTCGACGAGGCCACCGAGGGCCTGGCGCCGGTCATCCGCCGGGAGATCTGGTCGGCCATCCGCCTGCTGAAGGAGCAGGGCCAGTCGATCCTGATCGTCGACAAGTCGCTCTCCGAGCTGCTGCCGATCGCCGATCGCTGCACCATCCTCGAGAAGGGGCGCACGGTCTGGTCGGATCGGCCCGCGGCCCTCGACGACACCATCCGCGACCGCTACCTCGGTGTCTGAGGGAGGAAACGATGGCCTTCGCGACCCAGCGCAAGGTGCGCTTCCAGCACTGCGACCCGGCGGGGATCGTCTTCTACCCGCGCTACTTCGAGATGATCAACTCGGTGGTGGAGGACTGGTTCGAGGAGGTGGTCGGCCGCGACTTCCACCAGCTCCACGTCGCGGCGGGTACCGGCGTTCCCACCGTCGCGCTCGAGACCCGTTTCGATGCCCCCAGCCGGCTGGGCGAGCAACTGTGCTTCCGGCTGATACCGGTCAGGGTCGGCCGCACCAGCCTGACCCTGCGGGTCACCGCCCACTGCGGTGACGAGCGGCGCCTGGCCAGCGACTCCACCCTGGTGTTCGTCGACCTGGCGAGCGGCCGCCCGCTTCCCTGGCCCGACGCCATGCGCCGGCGCTTCGACATCGACTGCCGACAAGGAATCCCCGATGAATGACGCCCCCGTGCACCAACAGCTTCACCCCACCCACTGGAAGGCCGCCGTCGGCTATGCCAACGGCATCGCCGCCGCCGGCCGCACGATCTTCGTCGGCGGTCAGATCGGCTGGAACGGCGACCAGGTCTTCGAGAGCGACGACTTCGTGGACCAGGTCCAGCAGGCGCTGGCCAATATCGTCAGCGTACTGCGGGAGGCCGGTGCCGGCCCCGAGCACCTGGTGCGCCTGACCTGGTACATCACCGACAAGCGGGAGTACCTGGCCCGGCTCAAGGAGGTGGGGGCCGCCTACCGTGAAGTCATGGGCAAGCACTTCCCCGCCATGACCATGGTCCAGGTCGCCGACCTGATCGAGGACTGGGCCAGGGTGGAGATCGAGGCCACGGCGGTGCTGCCGGCCCACTGAGCGCCAACCGTCAGCCCCTCGCCCTCTTCCCGTTCAGGACGCCTGGAGCGAATGGAAGGCGGCGATACGATCGACGAAGCGCCCACCCGCCGCGTAGTGGTCGAGAATCGAGAAATGATCGTCGTCGGGCAGCAGCTCGTCGCTTACCGCCACGCCATGGGCGTCGAGGTGCTCGGCATGGGCGCGCATCTGGCGCTCGAACTCGCCGGATTCACGGCTCCCCGCCACCAGATGCACCGGTGCCGGCACCCGGCACGCCAGGAACAGCGGGCTATAGGCGGCGACGTCGCGGCCGGTGAGCTGCAGCTTGGGCTGCAGCCATGACCAGGGAAAGGGGCGCAGGTCGTAGAGGCCGCTGATGGCCAGGGCGCCGCGGATCAGGTCGTCGGGCAGCCCGTAGACGCCCTGCCAGTCGGTGGCCAGCAGCATGGCGCAGAGGTGGCCGCCCGCCGAATGACCCGAGACGCTCAGCTGGCCCGGGTCGACCCCGAGCGTCTCGCCGTGGCGATGCCACCAGGCCACGGCGGCCTGGCTCTGCCGCACCACCTCACCGAAGGAGACCCCGGGGCAGAGCGCATAGTTGATCACCGCCACCGTGATGCCGGCCTCGACCAGGCCGTCGGCGATGAAAGCGAACTCCTTGTGACCGAGCGAGCGCCAGTAGCCGCCGTGAAAGAAGAGGTGAACCGGGGCGCGCTCGTCCGCGGCGTGGAAGACGTCCATGCGCTCGGCCAGCGAGGGGCCGAAGGCGACCTCCTCCGTCACCCGGTGGCGGGTGCGGGTGTCCCGGCTCCTGTCGCGCCAGTCGGTGATCAGGGCGGCCAGATCGCGCCCCTGCGAGGGGTCGTATTCGCGGTCGATCTCTTCCTGGGTGGCGAAGTCGCGATAGAGCATGACGTTCTCCTTGGCGTGGCCACGGCGGCCGTCATGACGGGAGGCCGGTCAGGCCACGCTGCTCACGGAAGGTGGTCAGCAGCAGTCCCAGCGGGGCGAGCGCCAGTACCAAAAAGCCGATCAGGGTCCAGCCGGGCAACGAGATGCCGAGCAGCAGGAAATCGATCTCGGCGCACTCGCCGGAGCCCGAGAGCACCATGGAGACCACGTCGCGCAGCGGCAGGATATCCATCATGTAGTCGAGCCCGGGACCGCAGGTGGGCACCTCGTCGGGCGGCAGCGACTGCAACCAGAGGTGGCGCCAGGCCACGGCGATGCCGCCGATCACCGCGGCCAGCGACAGCCCGCCATAGAGCGCGGCCCCGAGGCGACCGCGCGGGTTGTGGATGGCGGCGACGAGGAACACCGCCGCGGCGGACAGCACCGCCACGCGCTGGAAGATGCACAGCGGGCAGGGCTCGAGCCCGCCGACGTGCTCAAGCCCCAGGGCCACGGCCATCATCAGGCCGCAGAAGGCGAGCCCCGCCAGGCTCCACTGGCGCACGGAGAGATGCGAGAGGGCGTGTGTCACGAAGCTTCCTCGTTGCGAAGCCGGGGCTGCCGAGCACGGGCGAAATAGTGGGCCAGGAAGTCGTCGAAGCCTTCGACATCGGCGGCCTCGATGTCGTTCTGCTGCCGGTGGGAGGTCTCGACCAGCTGGTCGAACAGCGCCTGCCGGGCAGGGTCCAGGGGCTCCTCGCGCAGGCGTTCGGCCTGTGCCCGGGCGATCGCCAGCATGGCGTCGCTGAACTCCTCGCCGCGCTCGCGCAGGCGGTCGAGCAGCACGCCAGACGGGGTGAGCGCGGGATCGTCGAGGCGCGGCGACATGGCGGTCACGGCCTTGGCGTGGGGCGCGCCCTCCTCCAGCAGGTCGAGCAGTTCGGCGACCCGACCGAGCTCGGCGAGGATCTCGCCGCCCCAGTCGGCGATGCGGCGCTGGCGGCCATGGTGGGTCAGGCGCAGCTCGGGGTCGCGGCCCCGCTCGACCACCAGCCGGCGGTTGTCGTCGAGCCGATCGCACTCCTCGTCGGGAATCCAGGGACTCTCCGAGAGCAGGCACCACATCAGGAAGGTATCGAGGAAGCGGATCTGCTCCTCGTCGATGCCCAGGGTCAACAGCGGGTTGAGATCGAGACAGCGCACCTCGATGTACTCCACGCCGCGGGCCTCGAGAGCCTGGCTGGGTGTCTCGTCGTGACGGGCGACCCGCTTGGGGCGGATGTCGCTGTAGTACTCGTTCTCGATCTGCAAGATATTGGCATTGAGCTGGCGCCACTCGCCGTCTTCCCTCACCCCCAGGGCCTGATAGGCCGGCCAGGGGGTGGAGATGGCGTGACGCAGGGTGCCCACGTAGTTCGAGAGCGAGTTGAAACAGATCTTCAACTGGGCCTGGACCTTGTTCTGGTAGCCCAGGTCGGACATGCGCAGGCTGGTGGCATGGGGCGAGATCAGGGTCTCGTCACCGTGGGCCTCGAACCGGCCAGGCACCTCGCCACCGGCCAGGAAGCTGCGATCCAGGGCCGGCGAGGCCCCGAACAGGTAGAGCAGCAGCCAGCTGTGGCGGCGGAAGTTACGGATCAGCCCGAAGTAGCGCGCCGAACGGTAGTCGTTCATCGGCGTCTCGCCGGCGGCGTCGAGTTCGCGCAACTGCTGCCAGAGGTCGTCGGGGAGCGAGACGTTGTAGTGCACCCCGGCGATGGCCTGCATGATCCGCCCGTAACGCACGTCGAGTCCCTTGCGATAGACGTGCTTCATGGTGCCCACGTTGGAGTCGCCGTAGTCGGCGATGGTCACGCTGTCGTTGCCGTCGAGCCGCGCCGGCATGCTGGCCGGCCAGATCAGCTCGCGGCCCAGGTGACGATAGCTGAAGCGATGCAGGTCGGCGAGGAACTCCATCGCATCGACCGGCCGACTGTAGACCGGGGTGATGTACTCCAGCAACGCCTCGGAGTAGTCGGTGGTGATATGCGGATGGGTGAGCTTGGACCCCAGGGCGGCCGGGTGCGGCGTGGACGCGATGCGTCCCGCCGGGTCGACGCGCAGCCCCTCCTTCTCGATGCCGCGGCGCAGGCGACCGATCAGTCCCCGACGGGCGGGCTCCTTGAGACGCTCGATGAGGGTGGCGAGTGAGTCGGACAAGAGAAAACACCCCATGTCGTGGAAGCCGGCCGAGGGGCGCGCTTCACGGTTCGCATTCGTTGTGGGCGCGCGGCAGGCCAGCGCAAGCCCATGGAACGTCAGATTATGGTGCCGACCGGCGGCGATTCAAGGTTAGCCTGCTTCGAATTTCGGGCTGCAGTGTTGCTCGTCGCTCGCAGCTCGCCTAGCGCTTGCGCTTGGCCTTCAGCAGCGCCGCCCCCAGGGCCCCCATCTGCCCGCCCTGCTCGGTCGGCTTGTCGCCCCGGCGCGACGCCTTGTCCTGGCGGCGTCGGTCGTCACCACCGCGGCGAGACTGGCTGCCACGCCTCTCGCTCGCCTCCTCGCCCGGCTGGTCGTCGAGGCGCATGGAGAGCCCGATGCGTGCCCGCTCCAGATCCACGCTCATCACCTTGACTCGCACGATATCGCCGGCCTTGACCACCGAGCGCGGATCCTCGACGAACTTGTCCGACAGCGCCGAGATGTGCACCAGGCCGTCCTGGTGCACACCGATGTCGACGAAGGCACCGAAGTGGGTGACGTTGGTCACGCTGCCCTCGAGAATCATGCCCGGCTCGAGGTCCTGGAGGGTCTCGACGCCCTCGCGGAACTCGGCGGCCTTGAACTCAGGACGCGGGTCACGCCCCGGCTTGTCGAGCTCGGCGAGGATGTCGGTCACCGTGGGCACGCCGAAACGCTCGTCGGCGAAGTCGGCCGGCTTGACCGCCTTGAGCGTGGCGCTGTCGCCGATCAGGCCGGCCAGGCCGCGACCACTGCGCGCGGCGATGCGCTCTACCAGCGGATAGGCCTCGGGGTGCACGGCGCTGCCGTCGAGCGGGTTGGCGCCGTTCATGATGCGCAGGAAGCCCGCGCACTGCTCGAAGGTCCTGGGGCCCAGGCGACTCACCTCGAGCAGCTGCTTGCGGCTGGTGAAGGGCCCTTGCGCGTTGCGCCGGGCGACGATGTTCTCGGCCAGCGCCGGGTTGAGGCCGGCGACCCGCGAGAGCAGGGCACTCGACGCCATGTTGAGGTCGACGCCCACCGCGTTGACGCAGTCCTCGATCACCGCCTCCAGGCTGCGCGAGAGCTGCAGCTGGGAGACGTCGTGCTGGTACTGGCCCACGCCGATCGACTTGGGTTCGATCTTGACCAGCTCGGCCAGCGGGTCCTGCAGACGCCGGGCGATGGAGACGGCACCGCGGATGGTGACGTCGAGGTCGGGCAGCTCCCGGGAGGCGTACTCCGAGGCGGAGTAGACCGAGGCCCCGGCCTCGCTGACCATCACCTTGGCCAGCGGGCGCTTGCCGGCCAGCAGCTTTACCAGGTCGCCGGCCAGGCGGTCGGTCTCGCGACTGGCGGTGCCGTTGCCCACGGCGATCAGCGCCACGTCGTGCCGCTCGACCAGTTTGGCCAGCTCGGCCAGCGAGGCATCCCAGGCGTTACGGGGCGCATGGGGATAGATGGTGGCGTGCTCGAGAAACTGGCCGGTGGCGTCCACCACCGCCACCTTGCAGCCGGTGCGCAGGCCGGGGTCGATGGCCAGCGTCGCCCTGGGCCCGGCCGGGGCGGCCAGCAGCAGATCCTTGAGGTTGGCGGCGAAGACCTCGATGGCCTGCTGCTCGGCGCGCTCGCGCAGTCGGCCCAGCAGCTCGGTCTCGAGGTGGGTGTAGAGCTTGACCCGCCAGGTCCAGCGCACCACGTCGGCGAGCCACTTGTCGGCGGGACGCCCCTCGTCGCGGATAGTGAAGTGCCTGGCGATGGCCACCTGGGCCGGGTGGATCGGCACCTCCTCCTCGCCCGGCAGGCGGATGGCCAGTGTCAGCACGCCCTCGTTGCGGCCGCGGAACATCGCCAGTGCCCGGTGCGACGGGGTCTTCGCCAGTTTCTCGTCGTGCTCGAAGTAGTCGGAGAACTTGGCGCCCTCGCGCTCCTTGCCGGCGATGAGCCGGGCGCTGAGTTCGCCTTCGTCCCACAGCCGCTCGCGCAGCCGGCCGACCAGCTCGGCGTCCTCGGCGAAGCGCTCCATGAGGATCTGGCGGGCCCCGTCCAGCGCCGCCTTGGCATCCTCCACGGCGGGAATGTCACCCTCCGCGGCGCGGAGATAGCCGGCGGCCTCGGTTTCGGGGTCCAGGGTGGGGTCGGCGAGCAGGGCATCGGCCAGGGGCTCGAGGCCCGCCTCGCGGGCGATCTGGGCCTTGGTGCGACGCTTCTTCTTGTAGGGCAGGTAGAGGTCTTCCACGCGCTGCTTGGTATCGGCGGCCCGGATCAGCCCTTCGAGCTCGTCGGTGAGCTTGCCCTGCTCGTCGATGGCGGCGAGCACCGCCGCACGGCGCTCCTCCAGCTCGCGCAGATAGCCCAGGCGCTCGTGGAGGGTGCGCAGTTGGCTATCGTCGAGCCCGCCGGTGACCTCCTTGCGGTAGCGGGCGATGAAGGGCACGGTGGCCCCGCCGTCGAGCAACTCCACCGTGGCCGTGACCTGCTGCGGGCGAACGGCGAGCTCCTCGGCGAGGCGCGTGATGATGCGGTTGGTGGCGTCCATGTAACCCCTTCACTGATGCTCGAGAATCAATCGCGACAAGGTATCACAATCAGGGTTCAGGCGGGTATGAAGGTCAGCGCCAGGCCGTTGTTGCACCAGCGCAGGCCGGTGGGCTCGGGGCCGTCACTGAACACATGGCCCTGGTGACCGCCGCAGCGGGCGCAGTGGTACTCGGTGCGCGGCCAGATCAGCTTGAAATCGAGCTCGCTCAGCAGGTGCCCTTCCACGTGCTCGAAGAAGCTCGGCCAGCCGGTGCCGGAGTCGTACTTCATGGCACTGGTGAAGAGCAGCAGGTCGCAGCCGGCGCAGCGATACTCCCCGTCGCGCCACTCCTTGTCCAGGGGACTGGAAAAGGGCGGCTCGGTGCCGTGGTCGCGCAGGATCTCGTACTGCTCAGGGGTGAGCCGCTCGCGCCACACGGCGTCGCTGAGCTCGAGGCGTTCCAGGCCCTCGGCAGGCTCCAGGTCCAGACGCGGAAAGCCCCAGGAGACTCCCGGCAACAGTCCCGCCGCGCCTGTGACACCGAGCAGCCCCAGAAAATGCCGTCTTTTCATTATCACACTCCGTCGATGGCTTGCCTCACTCAGGGACAGGGCCCGCGCATCGAAGTGGATGCACAACGAAACGGGGGAAGGGCCTCGGCCCTTCCCCCGTTCAGACCGCCGACAATGGCGGCGGTTCGCCCGCCTCAGGTCAGGCTCGGCCCGGCGTTGACGATGGCCTCGCTGATGCCGTCGAACTTCTTGAAGTTGTCGACGAACTTGGCGGCCAGGTCGTTCAGCTGGCGGTCGTAGGCGGCGCGGTCTTCCCAGGTCTCGCGCGGGTCGAGCAGGTGGGAGTCGACGCCCGGCACGGCCACCGGCACCTCGAGGTTCAGGCCGTCGATGTGCCGGGTCTCGATATCGCGCAGGATGCCGG
Source organism: Halomonas sp. LMYGS-3 (assembly GCF_059509875.1). Taxonomy (NCBI): domain Bacteria; kingdom Pseudomonadati; phylum Pseudomonadota; class Gammaproteobacteria; order Oceanospirillales; family Halomonadaceae; genus Halomonas; species Halomonas sp. LMYGS-3. The sequence goes on from NZ_JCAKFQ010000007.1 coordinate 20,477, forward strand.
ACTGGATGGCGCTGATGATGGCGCGGGTGGTCGGGATCGAGAAACGCGCGCCGCCCTCGCCATAGGCGCCGCCGGTCCAGCCGGTGTTGACCAGGTAGACCTGGGCGTCCTTGGCGGCCACGCGCTTGATCAGCAGATCGGCGTACTCGCGCGCGGGGCGCGGGAAGAAGGGGGCGCCGAAGCAGGTGGAGAAGGTCGCCTCGAGGCCGGCGGAGGAGCCCATCTCGGTGGAGCCGACCTTGGCCGTGTAGCCGGACAGGAAGTGATAGGCCGCGGCCTCCTTGGAGAGCACCGAGACCGGCGGCAGCACGCCGCTCATGTCGCAGGTCAGGAAGACGATGGCATTGGGTTCGCCGGCGCGGTTCTCGGCCACGCGCTTCTCGACGTGCTCCAGCGGGTAGGCGGCACGGGAGTTCTGGGTCAGGCTGTCGTCGGCGTAATCGGGCTCGCGACGATCGTCGAGGACCACGTTCTCGAGCACGGTGCCGAAGCGGATGGCATCCCAGATGATCGGCTCGTTCTTCTCGGAGAGGTCGATGCACTTGGCGTAGCACCCCCCCTCGATGTTGAAGACGGTACCCGGTCCCCAGGCGTGCTCGTCGTCACCGATCAAAAAGCGCGCCGGGTCGGCGGAGAGGGTGGTCTTGCCGGTGCCGGAGAGACCGAAGAACAAGGTGGTCTCGCCGTCCTCGCCGACGTTGGCGGAGCAGTGCATGGGCAGCACATCGGAGGCCGGCAGCAGGAAGTTCTGTACCGAGAACATCGCCTTCTTCATCTCGCCGGCGTAGCGCATGCCGGCGATCAGCACCTTCTTCTGGGCGAAGTTGAGGATCACGCAGCCGTCGGAGTTGGTGCCGTCACGGGCCGGATCGCACTCGAAGAAGGGGGCGTTGAGGATGGTCCACTCCTCCTTGGCGGAGGGGTTGAATGCCTGGGGACGCACGAACATGGTGCGACCGAAGAGGTTGTGCCAGGCGGTCTCGGTGGTCACCCGCACCGGCAGATAGTGAACCGGGTCGCTGCCCACGTGCAGCTCGGAAACGAAACGCTCGCCGCCGGTCAGGTACGACTCGACGCGCGCCCAGAGGGCATCGAACCGCTCGCTGTCGAAGGGACGGTTGACGCTGCCCCAGTCGATCTGGGCACTGGTGGTCGGCTCGTCGACGATGAAGCGGTCCTTGGGCGAGCGGCCGGTGCGGACACCGGTGTTCACCACCAGGGCACCGTTGGCAGCCAGGCGGCCCTCGCCCCGGGCCACGGCGCGCTCGATCAGCTCGGCGCTGCAGAGGTTGACGTGGGCCTGGGCGGTGGCGGCTTGCTGCGCACTGGCAGCCTGGGTAGCGGCTTGGGTCGTGGTCATGTCGATTCCTGGGCCTTGCGGCCGATTCTCTCTCGTTAGCCGGGCGTCGGTGACGCAACGGGTGTCGTGCCAACGATCGCCGCGCGGGTCTTCCCGTCTTGTGTAAGGCGATCGTGCCGGTGAAAAGCGGCGCCATTATGGCAAAAAAGAAGGCCGGCGGGAAACGCCGCGGTTGGCCGAACTTCATGTAGTTTTACTACTACATCGTGACCGTTCGCCACAAAGTCGTTTGTGCCATGCAGCATTGCCGTCCGCCCTCGCCCCACCGCGCCGTGCCACTTCAGTGGAGGGTGGGCGACGGGGCATCGGGCGAGGCGAGCAGGGCCTCGATCTCGGCGGCCGGGAAGTGGTAGCGGGTGTGGCAGAAGTGGCACTGGGTGTCGATGCTGCCACGCTCGGCGAGCACCTCGCGCAGCTCCTGCTCCCCCAGGGTCAGCAGGGCATCGGCGATACGCTCGCGGGAACAGGTGCAGCCGAAGCGCAGTGCCTTGGGCGGAAAGACTCGCGCACGCTCCTCGTGATAGAGGCGCCGCAGTACCTCGAGCGGCTCGAGCCCCAGCAGTTCCTCGCGCCTGACCGTATCGGCCAGGTGCACGGTGCGTTCCCAGGCATCGGCATCCTGGTGCCGCGACTCGTCGGGCAGACGCTGCAGCAACAGGCCGCCGGCGCGGCGGCCGTCGGCGGCGAGCCACAGCCGGGTCGGCAGCTGCTCCGACTGGGCGAAGTAGGCCGCCAGGCACTCCGCCAGGCTGTCCCGGTCGAGCGACACGATGCCCTGGTAGCGGTGGCCCTCCCGCGGGTCGAGGGTGATCATGATCTGGCCCTGGCCGAGCAACTCGCGGAAGCCGATGTCGTCGACGGGTGGCTCGGCACCCTCGGCCAGGCGGGCGATCGCGCGCAACTCGCCGCCGGGGTTGGACTCGGCCATCAGCAGTGCCAACGCCCCCTGGCCGCGTACCTCGATGCTCAGGGTGCCGTCGAGCTTGACGGTATCGGTGAGCAGCGCCACCGCACACAGCAGCTCGCCGAGCAGGCGATTGACCACCGGGGGATAGTCGTGACGCTCGAGGACCTCGGCATAGGCCCGCTCGAGGGTGACGATCTCGCCGCGCACATTGGTGTCGTCGAAGAGGAAACGCTGGATCTGGTCGGTCATGTCGTAGTCCGGTTAGTCGTCCTGCTGGCGCTGGAAACGCTGGATCTCGCGGCGCTGCTTCTTGTCGGGGCGCTTGAGCGGGTGCTGCATGGCCTGGTTGGTCAGGCGGCGTGCCTCGGCCTCGCGGGCGCGGCGCTCGGCGCTCTCCGGCGTCTCGCGGTAGAGCTCCCGGGCCTCCGGGGCGCCGCGGCGCTGGTCGGAGAGTGCCACCACTTCCACCTCCCACACGTCCCAGCCCTGGGGCACGCGGATCAGCGCCCCGACCTCGACGCCCTTGCTGGTCTTGGCACGGGCACCGTTGTAGTGCACCTTGCCACCCTCGATGGCCTTCTTGGCAAGCGCCCGTGTCTTGAAGAAGCGCGCCGCCCACAGCCACTTGTCGAGCCGTACGCTATCCATCGCCATCTCCCCTTCCCGGCTCCCCGGCGCGCACCTCCGGCGGCAGTTCCTGCGGCAGGATGGAGGCGAAGCGGTCCAGCGCGATGAACTCCTCGAGCTCCTTCTCGGGCCGGGTGCTGTCGGGCTGCTTGATGCCCAGCAGGTGGCGGATGCCGAACTCGCGGGCACTCTCCAGCACCGAGGCGTTGTCATCGATGAACAGCGTCCGCTGGGGGTCGAAGGGCTCGATCTCCTGCAGGGCGAACCAGAACGCCTGCTCCTCCTTGGGCACGCCGAGATCCGCCGAGGAGACGATGGCGTCCAGGTAGGCCTCCAGCCCGGTGAGCGGCAGCTTGAGCTCGAGGCTCTCGCGGTCGGCATTGGTGGCCAGAACCACCCGGGGATGGGCCCGCTTGAGCCACTTGAGGAAGTCCAGCGCGTCGCCGCGCAGGCCGATCAGGTGCTGGATCTCGCGCTTGAGGGCGAGAATGTCGACATCCAGCTCGCGGCTCCAGTAGGCCAGGCTGTACCAGTTCAGGGTGCCCCGTTCGTGGAGCACCCGCGAGCGCACCTCCTGCTGGGTGGCCTCGTCCAGGCGGTGCAGTTCCACATAGCGTCGCGGCAGGTGCTCCAGCCAGAAGTGGCTGTCGAAATGCAGGTCCAGCAGGGTGCCGTCCATGTCCAGCAGGACGGTGTCGATGGCGCGCCAGTCGATCATCGCGGCTCCGGATGGCGTCGGTGATGGCGGAAGGCATAGTATTGTACCCAATCGATGCCAACGACGCATTCCACCCACTCGACGACCCAGGCAATCGCAGTTACCCAAAACGAGAGGCGCCGGGGACAGGTCGAAGAGGGGGTCCGATTCCAGGGATGGAATCGGTAGCGCCCAGGGAAGGGTTCACAGCGCCCCCTCGCAGACCTGTCACCGGAACAGCCTCGAGCGTTACCGCCATCTGCGATAACCCTGGTTCGACAACCGCTCAATGGGAGAGCCCATGCCAGATGCCCCCGGCCCGTACACCCCCCGTTCCGACAACCCCTGGCCCGAGAAGCCCAGCGTGCTGTCGCGCCAGTCGGTGGCGAGGAGCCGCCTGTTCCATGTCGAGGCGCTGGCGCTGCGCTTCTCCAACGGCGAGGAGCGTACCTTCGAGCGCCTTACCGGCAGCGATCAGGGAGCGGTGATGATCGTCGCCATGCCCGACCCCGAGCATGTGCTGCTGATCCGCGAGTATGCCGCCGGCTTCGAGGACTATGTGCTGACCCTGCCCAAGGGGCTGGTCGACCCGGGGGAGGACATCGTCAGCGCCGCCAACCGCGAGCTGATGGAGGAGTGCGGCTTCGGCGCCCGCCGCATCGAGCCGCTGGTGGAACTGTCGCTGGCGCCCAACTACATGCGCCACCGGATGCAGGTGCTGCTGGCCACCGACCTCTACCCCAGACGCCTGCCCGGCGACGAGCCGGAACCGCTGATCGTCGAGACCCACGCCCTCGACGAGCTGCCGGCACTGCTGGCGCGGGAGGACTTCCACGAGGCCCGGGCCATCGCCGCCCTGTTCATCGCCCGGGAACGGCTGCGCAACGAAGCGGAGGCGCCGGCGCTCTGGTAGCCCCGGGTGCGGCGGCCCCCCTGCCGCGGGGCTGCTCAGTGGGCGTGGAGTCGCTTCCTGAGGCCGTTGCCCTCCTTCAGCTTCATCCAGCGTCCCTGGCGGTAGCTATCGAGGCCGGTCTCCAGCAGCGTCATCACCTCGAGGGCCTCGTCGACGCTCACCGGCGGCGGGGTGCCCTCGAGCAGGGTCCTGGCGATGCCGGCGTAGTAGGCCGGGTAGTCACCGGGGAGGCCCGGATGCTCCCGGCGGGCGAGCCCGGGCGTGCCGCCCTCCCCCTCCCCCAGGGTCAGGCGACCGGGGAGCGGGTCCTCGCCCCAGCCGGGTGACGGTGTCCGCCCCTCCTTGAGCCACGCTTCCTGGGGGTCGAGCCCGTACTTCACGTAGCTCCCCCGGGTGCCGTATACCGCGAAACGCGGCGTCGGCTCGGCCACCAGCGAACTCGCCTGCAGGGTGACCCGCAGGCCGTCGTACTCCAGCAGCGCCAGGAAGTCGTCGTCGACCTCGGCCCCCTCCCGCGAGGTGGCCAGCTCCAGCAGGATCGCCTTGGGCATGCCGAACAGCGCGCGCGCCTGATCGAGCAGGTGCGGCCCCAGGTCGTACCAGATACCGCCACCCGGCCGGTGGCGTTCCCGCCAGCGGTCGCCGACGTCGGGGCGGAAACGATCGAAGCGCGACTCCAGCGCCACCACCCGGCCCAGGGTACCGGCCTGCAGCAACGCCGCGAGGGTGAGGAAGTCGCTGTCCCAGCGGCGGTTGTGGAAGACGCTCAGCAGCCGTTCGGCCCCCTCGGCCTGGGCCTTGAGCAGCCGCGCCTCGGAGAGCGACACCGCGAAGGGCTTGTCGATCACCACATGCTTGCCGGCGTTGAGCGCCGCCTTCGCCAGCGGGAAGTGAGTGTCGTTGGGGGTGGCGATCACCACCAGGTCGATCTCGGGGCGCGCGAGCAGCGCCGCCGCCTTGGGCAGCACCTCGACCTTCGGGAGATCGGCCCCGACCTTGTCGGCATCGCCGCTGACCACGGCGGTCAGCTCGAGCCCTGGGGCCGCCTGGATCAGCGGCGCGTGGAAGGTCTTGCCGGCCATGCCGTAGCCGATCAGGCCGACGTTCAGGGTCTGCGTCTTCATTGCCTACTGGCTTCCCTGCAGGTGAACGGATACCCCGGCGAGACGCCGGGGCCGGTAACGGGGGCTCTGTCCCGAGCGCTCAGTCAAGCTTGGTCAGGTCGCGCACCGCGCCCTTGTCGGCGGAGGTGGCGAGCAGCGCATAGGCCTTGAGGGCCGCCGAGACCTTGCGGTCGCGCTGGATGCTCGGCTTCCAGGCGTCTCTGCCCTTCGCCTCCTCCGCCTCGCGGCGCGCCGTCAGCTCGGCGTCGGAGAGCTTGACATCGATGCGGCGATTGGGGATGTCGATGCGGATGAGATCGCCGCTCTCGACCAGGCCGATGGCACCGCCCGCCGCCGCCTCGGGCGAGACATGGCCGATGGAGAGCCCCGAGGTGCCGCCGGAGAAGCGACCGTCGGTGAGCAGCGCGCACGCCTTGCCCAGCCCCTTCGACTTGAGGTAGGAGGTGGGATAGAGCATCTCCTGCATGCCCGGGCCGCCCTTGGGGCCCTCGTAGCGGATCACGACGACCTCGCCCTCCTTCACCTCGCCGGCGAGGATGTGCTCCACCGCCTGGTCCTGGGACTCGACCACGTGGGCCGGCCCCTCGAAGACCAGGATCGAGTCGTCGACGCCGGCGGTCTTCACCACGCAGCCGTCCCGGGCGATATTGCCGTAGAGCACGGCCAGGCCCCCCTCTTTCGAGAACGCATGCTCGAGGTCGCGGATGCAGCCGGTGGCGCGGTCACCGTCGAGGCTCGGCCAGCGCGCGCTCTGCGAGAACGCCTCCTGGGTCGGCACGCCGCCGGGACCGGCCTTGAAGAACTCCACCACCTCGGGGCTGGGGCTACGCATGATGTCCCACTCGTCCAGCGCGGCCTTGAGGCTGTCGCCGTAGACGGTGGGCACCCGCGTATCGAGCACCCCGGCGCGATCCAGCTCGCCGAGGATCGCCATGATGCCGCCGGCGCGGTGCACGTCCTCGATGTGGTACTTCTGGGTGTTGGGCGCCACCTTGCACAGCTGCGGCACTTCCCGCGACAACCGGTCGATGTCGGCCATGGTGAAGTCGATCTCCGCCTCCTGGGCGGCGGCCAGCAGGTGCAGGATGGTGTTGGTCGAGCCGCCCATGGCGATGTCCAGGGTCATGGCGTTGCGGAACGCCGCCTTGGAGCCGATGGCGCGCGGCAGCAGGTGAGCCTCGTCACCCTCGTAGACCCGCTTGGCCAGCTCGACGATGCGATGGCCGGCGGTCTCGAACAGCCGGCGACGGTCGGCGTGGGTGGCGAGCACCGTGCCATTGCCCGGCAGCGCCAGGCCCAGCGCCTCGGTCAGGCAGTTCATCGAGTTGGCGGTGAACATGCCGGAGCAGCTGCCGCAGGTGGGGCAGGCGCTGCGCTCGACCTCGGCCAGCGTCGCATCGTCCACCGAGTCGTCGGCGGCCATGACCATGGCGTCGACCAGGTCGAGGCCATGGTCGAGCAGCTTGGTCTTGCCGGCCTCCATGGGCCCGCCGGAGACGAAGATCACCGGGATATTGAGGCGCATGGCGGCCATCAGCATTCCGGGGGTGATCTTGTCGCAGTTGGAGATGCACACCAGGGCGTCGGCGCAGTGGGCGTTGACCATGTATTCGACGCTGTCGGCGATGATGTCGCGGCTCGGCAGCGAGTAGAGCATGCCGTCGTGGCCCATGGCGATGCCGTCGTCCACCGCGATGGTGTTGAACTCCTTGGCCACCCCACCGGCCTTCTCGATCTCGCGGGCCACCAGTTGCCCCATGTCCTTCAGGTGAACATGCCCCGGCACGAACTGGGTGAAGGAGTTGGCCACGGCGACGATCGGCTTGTGGAAGTCGTCGTCCTTCATGCCGGTGGCGCGCCACAGGGCGCGGGCGCCGGCCATGTTGCGGCCGGCGGTGGTGGTACGGGAGCGATACTCGGGCATGGTGTCCTCTATCTCATTGCAGCCGCCCTGCTCTTCCGAGTGGGCGGTCCAGGTGTCCAGTCGGCCGTTGATTCTGGCACGGGCGGCACGGCCTTGCCAGACGCTGAGCGCAGCACTCGACGAGCCTTCCACAGCGGGGCACGCGGCTTTCCTGGGGACAGGTCTCCGCGGAGGCGCTGTAAACCCATCCCTGGGCGCTACCGATGCCATCCCTGGCATAGGACCTCCGCTACGACCTGTCCCCGGCGCCGCTCGTCATGTCCCACTGCGAGAGCCCTGTTTGACGCTTCCAGCTTCAAGCTTATGGCTTACCGCTCCGGCGCAGCCGGTCACTCGAACACCACCCGCGCCACGTCCTTGTAACGGCCGGCGAAGTGCACCGTCATGCCCTCCTTGAGGAAGTCGGGCAGCTCGTCGAAGTCGCGCCGATTGGCCTCGGGCAGGATCACCTCGAAGATGTCGCTGCGGCGGGCGGCGATGACCTTCTCGCGGATGCCGCCCACCGGCAGCACCTGGCCGGTCAGGGTCAGCTCGCCGGTCATCGCCAGTGGCCGGTCGATGGCGCGGTGCTTGGCCAGCGAGAGCAGCGCCGTGGTCATGGTCACCCCGGCCGAGGGACCGTCCTTGGGCGTGGCGCCCTCCGGCACGTGCAGGTGGACGAAGGCGGAGTCGAAGAAGTCGGCATCGGCGCCGTATTCGCCGAGATGCCCCAGCACGAAGCTGTAGGCGATGTTGGCTGACTCCTGCATCACCTCGCCGAGCTTGCCGGTGAGCTTGAAGCCGCGGGTCAGGGAGTGCACCTTGCCCGCCTCGATGGGCAGGGTTGCCCCGCCCATGGCGGTCCAGGCGAGGCCGGTGACCACGCCTTCCCCCCGGAGCACATGCTCCTTGCGGAACAGCGGGGCACCGAGGAACGCTTCGAGGTTGTTCACCGAGACCCGTACCGAGTGCTGGCCGTTCTCGAGCAGTTTGACCGCGGCCTTGCGCACGATGCGGTGCAACTGCTTCTCCAGCTGGCGCACGCCCGCCTCGCGGGCATAGCCCTCGATCACCTGCTTGAGCGCCGCCTCGGTGAGGTTGATGCGCTTCTTCGGGATCCTGTCGCGCTTGAGCAGCTTGGGCCAGAGGTGGTGCCGGGCGATGGCCAGCTTCTCCTCGGCGATGTAGCCGGAGAGGCGAATCTGCTCCATGCGGTCGAGCAGCGCCGGGGGAATCGAGTCCAGGGTGTTGGCGGTGCAGACGAACAGCACCTTGGAGAGGTCCAGGCGCACGTCGAGGTAGTGGTCGAGGAAGTCGACGTTCTGCTCGGGGTCGAGCACCTCGAGCAGCGCCGAGGCCGGGTCGCCCTGGAAGGACTGCCCCAGCTTGTCGATCTCGTCGAGCATGATCACCGGGTTCTCGACCTCGACCTCCTTGAGGGCCTGTACCAGCTTGCCGGGCATGGCGCCGATATAGGTGCGCCGATGGCCCTTGATCTCGGCCTCGTCGCGCATGCCGCCCACCGAGAAGCGATAGAACTCGCGGCCCAGCGCCTCGGCGATCGAGCGACCGACGGAGGTCTTGCCGACCCCCGGTGGGCCGACGAGCAGCAGGATCGAGCCCCCCACGTCCCCCTTGAAGGTCCCCTCGGCGAGGAACTCGATGATCCGCTCCTTGACGTCCTTGAGACCGTCATGGTCCCGGTCGAGCACGCTCCGGGCATGGGGCAGATCCAGGTTGTCGACGCTGTGCACCCCCCAGGGCATCGCGGTCAGCCAGTCCAGGTAGTTGCGGGTGGTGCCGTATTCCGGCGAACCGGTCTCCAGCACCGAGAGCTTGTCGAGCTCCTCCTCGATTCGCGTCAGCACCCGGGGCGGCACCGTCAGGCCCTCGAGGCGGTCGCGGAAGGTATCGACGTCGTTCTCGCGGTCGTCCTTGGAGATGCCCAGCTCGCGCTGGATCACCTTGAGCTGCTCGCGCAGGAAGAATTCGCGCTGGCGCTCCTGCATCTGGGCGTTGACCTGTTCGCTGATCTCGCTCTGCAGCTGGGCGACGTCGATCTCCTTGCGCAGCAGTGGCAGCACCTTCTGCATTCGCGTCACCACCGGCAGGGTCGCCAGCACATCCTGCAGCGAGTGTCCCTTGGCCGAGGTGATGGCCGCGGCGAAGTCGGTCAGCGGCCCCGGCTCGTGGGGGCTGAAGCGATTGAGATAGTGCTTGAGTTCCTCGCCGTAGAGGGGGTTGATCGGCAGCAGTTCCTTGATGCCGTTGATCAGCGCCATGGCATAGGCACGGGCCTCGTCGTCCTCGGCGTCCACCGGTTCCCGGGGGTAACTCACCTCCACCAGGTAGGGAGGGGTCTTCGACAACCAGCGATCGATGCGGAAGCGCTGCACCCCCTGGGCGATGAACTGGATCTGCTGCTCCTCGTCCTGCAGCTTGTGTACCTTGACCGCGGTACCGATCTCGGGGAAATGCTCGTGGTCCAGCGCCTCGACGGCGGTCTCGCCGACGAAGGCGAGCCCCACGACATGGTGCGGCGTCTTGCCGACCCGGCGCATGGTCTCCTCCCAGCGCTCGCGGTTGATCACCAGCGGCTGCACCTGGGCGGGAAAGAACGGCCGGTTGTGGATCGGCAGCAGGTAGATGCGTTCGGGCAGGGTCTCCCGGGCGGGTACCATGGCGCTGCCACTACGCGCCTCCTCCTCTTCCTCGACGGAAAGCTCATCATCGTCATCGTACGGCTCGTGAGTCCAGCCCTGGACCTCCGGGTCCCCGGGGCGCTCCTGATCGTCGCTCATGGCGTGTCGTCCTGGTCGGATGTATCTGCTGAAGCTGATGGAACTGAACAGTGGAATGCGGGCGACGGACGCCGGATTCAAGTCGGGCACTGCCGGCGCCCAGGGCAAACGCTCCTTCCCTACCGCCACAGCGGCGGCAGGGGCCGTCCGTTGATCCGCACCTGGCCGCGCACCACATCGATCTCCAGTGTCCGGGTATCCAGCGGCAGGCCGAGCCACAGGGCCACCACCGTGGGCACCTCGTGCCAGGTGAAGTCCCCATCCAGACGCGACAGCCAGCGCGCCCGTTGCCGCTCGTCATCCAGCGCGAGCAGACTGAGCTCGTCGAGGTGGCGAGCATCGAAGAACAGCGCACCATCGCCCCGGGCCGCCAGGCCGAGCATGGGGCTATCCAGGTCCACCATGGTGACATCGAGGCGCGGCGAATCCTGCAGCATGGCGATCAGCCCCGGCTCTAGTCTGGCCAGCAGTTCGCGCCCTTCCCGGGCACCGTCCCCCCGGGCCGCCTCGTCACGCAGCTCGGCCAGCACGCTGCGCAGGGCATCGGCGTTGATCCGCGAGAGCTCCATGCCCACCCGGCCGGTGAGCAGCACCTGATCGGCGGCCTGCACCTCGGTCAGGGTCAGCTCGCCGTCGACGCGCAATTCCCGGTCGTCCAGTTGCATCAGGCTCTGGTAGATCAGGTCCCGCGCCTCCAGCTCCAGGGCCGGCTGCTGCCAGGCCAGCCGCTCGATGCGCAGCAGGTCGTGCTGGGTGAAGTGATGGGCACCGGCGGTGTAGGCATAGCGACTCTCGAGGTCGACCGGCCCCGCCCCGAGGCTGGCCTGTCCGTCGCTCAGGTGCAGCGACTCGAGGCGGGCCCGCAGGTGCCAGTCGCCATACTGGCCATCGAAGCGAATCTGGCCACCGGCGAAGTCGAGCTCGCGCTCGCCCTGGCGGGCGATGAAGGGGGCCAGTTGGATGCTTCCCTCCAGGGTGCCGCCGAGGGTGCGGTAGCTGGCATGCCAACGGGGCGGCGTGGAGGGTAGCGCATCACCGAACACTCGCTGCTGATAGGGGCCGACGTAAGGCATCGTCTCGCCATCGACCCGGGTGATGAGCACCCCGTGGCGAGCCGTGTACTGCAGTTCCAGCTGCCAGGCATCACCCAGCAACGGAGCCAGCCGGATGGTCCCGCTCGAAGACAGCCAGCCCCGTTCGACATCGGAGCGTTCCACCATCAGTTCGCCCCGCGCCTCGAGATCGTCGAGGGCCCGGGCGAGTTCCCGCTCGAACAGCAGGCCGGCGACGAACTGGGCCGCCGCCCAGATCACCGCCAACGCCACCACCACCGGGACGATCAGTCGTTCCTTGCGCATCAAGGCCTCCCTTCCCCTGGATACCGATACCGGCAACCCGCCACCGTGACTCAGTCTCTCGAAAGGCACCGAGACATGCCGGGGCCACCACCGCGCGCCTGGCACGACGTATCGACATGTCATTGTCGTGTGACTTCAGTGTAACCACAGCCACAGGTGCATCGTGCTCCAGGCATAGATACCGGCGAGCACGTCGTCGATCATGATCCCGAAGCCACCGGCCACACGGCGGTCCGCCCAGCGGATCGGCCAAGGCTTGAAGACATCGAAGATGCGGAAGACGATGAAGCCCCACAGCGCCGCCTCCCAGGAAAAGGGCACCGCGGCCATGGTGATCCAGTAACCGATGAACTCGTCCCAGACGATGCCGGAGTGGTCGTGGACCCCGAGGTCCCGGGAGGTCTTGTCACACAGCCAGATGCCGGCGACGAAGGCCACCGCCACCAGCGCGAGATACCAGTTCAGGGGCAGTTCGGAGATCAGCCAGTAGAAGGGAATGGCCGCCAGGGTCCCGAAGGTGCCCGGGGCCCAGGGCACGGCGCCGCTACCGAGCCCGAAGGCGAGGAAGTGGGTCGGGCGGTGCCAGACACTGGCGGGGGCGCGGTTCATGGCATCCCTCGCTTGCCAGGCTGTCCCGGGAAGTGCTGCCAGCCATCGGGGATGTCCCTCTCCACCCCGGCCACGCCCGGCGTGTCGGAGATCCGGCCGATCACGGTCAACGGCAGCCCCAGGGAGGCGAGCCGTGAGCGCGCCTCGTCGAGGTGCATCCCGGGCAGCGCCAGCAGCAGCTCGTAGTCGTCGCCCCCGGCCAGGGCGGCCTGCCGGGCCGGCTTCTCGCCCAGGGCCGCCACCAGCCCCTCGGCCAGCGGCAAGGCGTCGAGGTCGAGTTCGGCCCCCACGCCGGACGCCTCGAGGACATGGCCCAGATCGGCCAGCAGGCCGTCGGAGATGTCGATGGCCGCCGTGGCCAGCCCCAGCAGGGCCTCGCCGGCGGCCAACCGCGGCTGGGGCCAGAGATAGCGCGCCAGCAGCGGATCGGCGGGGTCACGCTCGCCCCGCTGCCACAGTGCCAGCCCGCCGGCCCCGCCGCCCAGGGCGCCGGTCACCGCCAGCAGGTCGCCGGCGCGCGCCCCGCCGCGGGTCAGGGCGGTCCGGGGATCGACCTCCCCCATCACGGTCACGCCGATGGCGGTCGCACCGCGGGTCACATCGCCCCCCACCAGGGCGGTGCCGGTGGCATCGCACAGCGCCCGAAAGCCACGCGAGAAGCCCTCCAGCCAGGCATCGTCCGCCTCGGCGAGGGTCAGCGCCATCAGACACCAGCGGGCACGGGCGCCCATCGCCGCCAGGTCACTGAGGCTGACCGCGAGCGCCCGGTGGCCGACAGCTTCCGCCGGGGCCTCGTCGGGGAAGTGCACGCCGGCCACCGAGGTGTCGACGCTGACCGCCAACCGCAGCCCCGGGGTGGGGGCGAGCAGGGTGCAGTCGTCACCCACGCCCAGGCCTACCCCGGCCTCGGGGCCAGGGGGAGCCGGCGTGAAGTAGCGGGCGATCAGTTCGAACTCGCTGGGCATCCGGTGGCAACCTTCAGCGGCGACGGGCGGCGACCTCGGCGGCACGCAGCCGTCCGGCGAGTTTGTCGAGGATGCCGTTGACGTACTTGTGTCCGTCGGTGGCACCGAAGGACTTGGCCAGCTCGACACCCTCGTTGATCACCACGCGATAGGGCACCTCGAGGCGACGGGAGAGCTCGTAGGCGCCCAGCCGCAGGATGGCGAGCTCGATGGGATCGAGGTCCGCCAGCCGGCGGTCGAGCAGCGGCGAGATCGTCGCGTCGAGATCCGCCTTGAAGCGCACCACGTTGTGCAGCAGCTCATGGAACAGCGCCAGATCGGCGATCTCCATGACCTTGTGCCAGTTCTCGTGGTCATCGAGGTCGTCGTCGGCCACCTGGCTGCGGAATTCGGTCTCCACGGCGGTGATCGACTTGCCGGTCATCTGCCACTGGTAGAGGCCCTGCACCGCCAGTTCGCGGGCGGCGCGACGGGCCTGCTGGGCCGCCGAGGGCACCCGGGAATGCTCGCCGCTCATGCCTCACCCTCCTCGTCGCCGCCGAAGCAGCGCAGCAGCGAGACCATCTCCATGGCCGCCATGGCCGCTTCGGCGCCCTTGTTGCCGGCCTTGGTGCCGGAACGCTCGATGGCCTGCTCGATGGAGTTCACGGTGAGCACGCCGTTGGCGATGGGGGTGTCGAACTCGAGCTGCAGGTTGCCAAGGGCCGCATTGCAGCCGCCGGCGACATACTCGAAGTGCGGCGTCCCGCCGCGGATCACCGCGCCCAGCGCGATCACCGCGTCGGGGCGCGCCACCTTGAGCACCTTCTTCACCGCCAGCGGGAGTTCCCAGGCCCCGGGGACATGGACGATATCGATGTTCTCGCCCTCGACGCCGTGGCGCACCAGGATGTCCACGGCGCCCTCGACCAGGCTATCGACCACGTGATGATTGAAACGGCCCACCACGATCACGTAGCGGCCATCGACGTCGACGAAGCTGCCTTCGACTTGGGAAATCGGTTGCATGGTTTCCAGGTTCCTCGTGAATCCGGTCCTGCTGAATCCGCAGGGGGCTCGGCCGATGCCGTGCCGTTGATGTTCGTCGTTCGTCGGTATCAGGCGCCGGGAGCCTCGTCCTCGGGCCCGAGGCGCTCGACCACCTCCAGGTCGAAGCCGGAAAGCGCCGAGAACTTCCACGGCGAGCTGAGCAGGCGCATGCGGCCGACGCCCAGATGCCGCAGGATCTGCGAGCCGGTGCCGATGGTCAGGTAATTGCCGGCGCCGTCGGAGTCGCTGGTACGCGGCTGACGGCGACGCTCCAGGAACACCTCGAGGTAGTCGAGGAAATCCTGGCGCGGGCGACCATCGTCGAGCAGCACGAAGACGCCATGCTCGGCGCGGGCGACCTCCGCGAGGGCGCTATGGGTCGTCCAGTGGCCGCCTTCACCTTTCTGCAGGCCAAGCAGGTCGCGCATGACATCGGCCAGGTGCACGCGCACCGTGGTCAGGACCTCGGGTGTCGGGTGCCCCTTGACCAGCGCCAGGTGGTGGGCGCCCTGGATACTGTCGCGGAAGACGTGCAGGGTCAACTCGCCGAAGGCGGTGTCCACCGGGGTGGCCTCCACCGGCTCCACGGTCTGCTCGTTGTGGATGCGGTAGTGGATCAGGTCGGCGATGGTGCCGATCTTCAGGCCATGCTCGGCGGCGAAGTGCTCGAGTTCGGGGCGCCGCGCCATGCTGCCGTCGTCGTTCATGACCTCGCAGATCACGCCGCTGGGGTCGAGGCCGGCCAGTGCCGCCAGGTCGCAGGCCGCCTCGGTGTGGCCGGCGCGGCGCAGCACGCCGCCTGGCTCGGCCATCAGCGGGAAGATGTGGCCGGGTTGGACGATGTCCTCGGCCCGGGCATCCCGCGCCACGGCGGCCTGCACGGTGCGCGCGCGGTCGGCAGCGGAGATGCCGGTGGTCACGCCCTCGGCGGCCTCGATGGAGAGGGTGAACTTGGTGCCGAAGCCCGAGCCATTGTCGCGCACCATCAGCGGCAACTGCAGCCGCTCGCAGCGCTCGCGGGTCATCGGCAGGCAGATCAGGCCGCGGGCGTGGCGCGCCATGAAGTTGATGTGCTCGGCCTCGACCTTCTCGGCGGCCATGATGATATCGCCTTCGTTCTCGCGATCCTCGTCGTCCATCAGGATCACCATCTTGCCCTGACGGATGTCCTCGATCAGGTCTTCGATGGGGGCCAGGCCCCCGGAGGAGGAGTGCACCATGGGATCTCCAGAAATTCAGCGTGGCGGCTGTCGCGGCGCGGCGACGCTCGGGTCGCCGACAGGCAACGTCCCGCCTCGAAACGGCGTCAGGGTACCTTGGCGCGGCGTCGGGCGCCAGTAATGAGCCCTTGGCGCGGCGTCGGGCGCCAGTAATGAGCCCTTGGCGCGGCGTCGGGCGCCAGTAATGAGCCTCCCGGGGCTGTTCTGGCGACAGGCCTGCGAGGAGGCGCTGTGAATACTTCCTTGTACCGACGCCCTGCTTCGCTCTCGCATCCTGCTCCGCTTGCAGGACCGGTGCTGGCCATCCCTGGCCAGCCCGTTCGGAGCAGTGCTCCTCACACCTGGCGTAGGACCTCCTCTTCGGCCTGTCCCCGGCGCCCCTTACCGAGTGGCTAGCGTGCGGCGCTCGGGCCGGGCGGTGATCCGCCAGTCGCGGCCCACGGCGCGGATATCGAGGATCTCCAGCCCGCGCTGGTGGGCCATGGTCTCGATGCCGGCGAGCTGGAACAGCGGCCGCGCCTCGCCGCCGAGCAGGGTCGGCGCCACGAACAGCTGCATCTCGTCGACCAGGCCGGCATCGAGCATGGCGCCGGCCAGGGTCGCCCCGGTCTCGAGCAGCACCTCGTTGACCTGCTCCACGTCGGCCAGGTATTGCAGCAGGGCATGCAGGTCGACCCGCCCATCCCCCCCCGGGCTCATCGCCACCACTTCGGCGCCTGCCGCCTCGAGACGCGCGCGCCGTTCGGGGGCTGAGCCGCCCCGCGTCGCCACCAGGGTGCGACCGGGTTCGCGCAGGCAGGCCGCCGCCCGGGGCAGGCGAAGGTGGCTGTCGACCACCACCCGCAGCGGCTGGCGGCCGGCGACCCACTCGACACCATCGAGCTCGGCCTGGTCCGGCCGCACGGTGAGCCGCGAGTTGTCGAAGATGATCGACTCCACCCCGGTGAGCACGGCACTGGAGCGGGCCCGCAGCCGCAGCACCTCGCGCCGTGCCTGGGGGCCGGTGATCCACTGGGATTCGCCGGAACGCATGGCGGTGCGACCGTCGAGGCTCATGGCCATCTTCAGCCGCACGAAGGGCCGGCCATGGTCCATGCGCATGATGAAGCCCGGATTCAGTTCCCTCGCCTGAGCCTCCAGGATACCCACTTCGACGTCGACGCCGGCCTCGCGCAGCATGGCGATGCCGCGACCGGCCACCGCCGGGTTGGGGTCGGCCATGGCGACCACCACCCGCTTCACCCCGGCCTCGGTCAGCGCCACCGCGCAGGGCCCGGTACGCCCCTGGTGGGAGCAGGGCTCCAGGGTGACGTAGGCGGTGGCACCACGCGCGGCCTCGCCGGCCTGGCGCAGGGCATGGATCTCGGCGTGGGGCTCGCCGGCGCGCTCGTGGAAGCCCTCGCCGACCAGGCGGCGGTTCTTGACCAGCACGCAGCCGACGCGGGGGTTGGGATCGGTGGTGTAGAGGCCGCGACGGGCCAGTTCCAGGGCCCGGGCCATCCAGGCTTCGGGAATCTGCTTGGCCATGGGACTCCTCGGTGGGGACGGCGGGAGGCTCACTGTTCGGGATCGTCCGGGCGGAAGCTCGGCTCCTGGGCCAGGCGGTCGATCTCGGCGCGGAACTCGTCGATGTCCTGGAAACGGCGGTAGACCGAGGCGAAGCGGATGTAGGCGACCTGGTCGAGGCGCTTCAGGGCGTGCATCACCTCCTCGCCAATGTCGCGGGCATGGATCTCCCGCTCGCCGCGGGCCCGCAGGGTCTGGCGGATGCGCTCTACCGCGGCCTCGATCGATTCGGCACTGACCGGGCGCTTCTCCAGGGCACGCAGCATGCCGGCGCGCAGCTTGGTCTCGTCGAAGGTTTCCCGGGAGCCGTCGCCCTTGACCACCCGCGGCATCACCAGTTCGGCGGTTTCGTAGGTGGTGAAGCGCTCGCCACAGGCCACGCACTGGCGACGGCGGCGCACCTGATCGCCCTCGGCCACCAGCCGGGAGTCGGTCACCTTGGTGTCATGGGTTCCGCAGAAGGGACAGTGCATCGATGGATTCCGGGTCGACGTGAAGATGGACGATCCCGCATTGTACCGGCTCGCGGGGTCAGCGCCCAGCATGCTCCGGACTGGCACACCCCCTGCAAGGGAAAGGCAACGATTGCTTCGCTCGATCCCCCGGCCACTCGACGGACTTCCCATGACGCCCTCCCGCTCGCTCTCCTTCCCCCTGGACGACACCGCCTTCATCGACCTGGCCCGCGAGCGACTGGCCTTCCTCTACGGCCCCCGCGCCGAGGAGGTGCTGCGGCGCCTGCTGACCCTGCTTTCGCACCAGCGTGGTGCAATGCCGACGCGCCCCGACGGCACGCCGGTGCCGCTCTGGAGCGAGCGCGACCAGTGGCTGATCACTTACGGCGACAGCCTGCTCGACGGCGACCGCCCGCCCCTGGAGGCGCTGGAGACCTTCCTCGAGGAGCGGCTGCCGGAGACCTTCAGCGGCATCCACCTGCTGCCCTTCTTTCCCTGGAGCAGCGACGACGGCTTCTCGGTGATCCACTACCGCGAGGTCAACCCGGCGCTGGGCGACTGGTCGCATATCCGACGACTCGGCGAACAGCGGGACCTGATGGTCGACCTGGTGCTGAATCATGTGTCACGGGAGTCGCTGTGGTTCGTCGACTACCTGAGCGGCAGCCTGCCCGGGCGCGACTTCTTCATCGAGATGGACCCGGCCACCGACCTCTCGGCGGTGGTACGCCCGCGCAGCAGCCCGCTGCTGGTCCCGGTGTCGACCCGACGCGGCACGCGTCACCTCTGGGCGACCTTCTCCGAGGACCAGATCGACCTGAACTTCGCCAACCCCGACGTGCTGTTGGAGTTCGTCGGCATCCTGCTCTTCTACCTGCAGCAGGGCGCACGGATCATCCGCCTCGACGCCATCGCCTACCTGTGGAAGGAGGTCGGCACGTCCTGCATCCACCTGCCCCAGACCCACGAAGTGGTCCGCCTGCTGCGTGCCATCGTCGACCACCTGGCGCCGGGCACCCTGCTGCTCACCGAGACCAACGTGCCCCACCGCGAGAACCTCAGCTACTTTGGTCTCGAGCGTCTTTCAGACGGGGGTCTTGAGCGTCTTTCAGACGGGGGCCTCGAGCGTCTTCCCTCTCCCCCCGACGAGGCCCACCTGGTCTACCAGTTCCCCCTGCCGCCGCTGCTGCTGCACACCCTGACCAGCGGCGAGGCCGGCACCCTGGCCAGTTGGCTCGCGAGCCTGCCCACCCTGCCGCCGGGGTGCAGCTACCTCAACTTCACCGCCAGCCACGACGGCATCGGGGTGCGACCGCTGGAGGGCTGGCTGCCGGCCCACGAGATCGAGGCGCTCATGGAGTTGATGCACCGCTTCGGCGGTTTCGTCAGCATGCGCACCACCCCCGACGGCAGCGACAGCCCCTACGAGATCAACATCACCTGGTTCGAGGCCATGAAGGGCACGCGCCGCGGGCCCGATCCCTGGCAGGTGGAGCGCTTCCTGTGCAGCCAGCACCTGATGCTGGCCCTGCAGGGCATTCCGGCGCTCTACCTCCACTCATTGACCGGCACCCTCAACGACCACGAAGGCGTCGAACGCAGCGGCCGGCTGCGTTCGATCAATCGCCGCCACTGGCAGCGCGACGAACTCGATGAACTGCTCGACAGCCGCAACACCCCGACCCGCGAGGTCTTCCTGGCCCTCAAGCGACGCCTGGCGGTGCGCCGGGCGGAACCCTGCTTCCATCCCGACGCCCCGCAGCGCGTGGTGCCTTCGCCCCCCGAACTCCTGGTACTGGAACGGGGCCCGCTGGCCGATGGCCGCCGGCTGCTGGCGATCCACAACGTCACCGATCGGCGCCAGCCCCTGACGCTGCCCGAACTCGAGGCCGCGGCCTGGCTCGACCTGCTGGAGAACGCCCCCTGGGAGCAGGCCGAGCGCCTCGCCCCCTACCGTAGCCTGTGGCTGGTGCTGCCCGGGGATCAGTGAGCGTGGGCCCCATGCCCCTGTGAAGGAGCGTCCGAGGTCATCACCGGCCGCACCGGGGCGGAAAGCTCGACGGTCTCGCCACCGTCGAGCACCAGGGTGATCGCCACCTCGTCGCCCTCGGCGAGCGGGCCGCTCAGGTCGATCAGCATCAGGTGCAACCCGCCCGGCGCCAGATCGGCGCTGCCGCCGGCCGGCACCACGACCTCGGGAACCCGGCGCATCTGCATTACCTCGTCCAGGTCCACGTGGTCGTGCAGTTCCAGTACCTCGGCGGCGGGCGAGCGGGCATCGACCACCGCGATGTCCGCCTCGCCGCCGTTGTGCAGGGTCATGAAGGCCGCCGAGGTGGGCGAACCGGGCGGCACCGCCCGCACCTGGGGGTCCTCCACGCTGAGCGGCTGGGCCAGGACGGCCTGACTCGACAGAGCCAGGGTCAGAAGGATCAGAGAAGGCGCAAGACGCATGTTGGGTGTATCCCCTGGGCTGATGAATGAGCCCTACCTTATACCGCAGAGCCGTCGGCATGCGACCGGCATGCGACAACGCGCCCCAACCGTTCTTCACCGGCATGCCCCATGGCATCATGCGGGGATCGAACCTCTCTGGCCGATGCCGAGTCATGGCAGGAAGCCATACCGCGACAGGATACCCAGATGCGCCCCTTCCTCCTCAGCTTCTCCGCCGCCCTGCTGGCCTTGGCGGCCCCCGCCCTGGCCGACGAGCACTGGCCGACACCGGTCCGGGCCCTGGCCGCCCAGGGGCTGGTGATTCATGCCGAGTTCGCGGCCCCCGGCGGCCTCACCGGCTACGCCGCCAGCGCCCAGGGCCGCGAGCTCGCCATCTACGTGACCGCCGATGGCGACCATGCGGTGGTCGGCACCCTGGTGGATGCCGAGGGCAACGACCTCTCCAGCGAACCGCTCGACGAGCACGTACGCAGTGCCCAGGAAGCGGCGGTGTGGGAACGGCTAGAGCGAAGCCACTGGATCCTCGACGGCATCCCGGAGGCCCCGCGGGTGGTCTACACCTTCACCGACCCCAACTGCCCCTTCTGCCGCCGGTTCTGGCACGAGGCCAGGCCCTGGATCGAGGCCGGCGAGGTGCAGTTGCGCCATATCATGGTCGGCATCCTGGCCCAGGACAGCCCAGCCAAGGCCGCGGCCCTGCTGGGGGCCGACGACCCGGCCACCGCCCTGCACCGCCACAAGCACGGCGACTCCATCGCCCCCTCGGCCCAGCCCCGCGAGATCGAGGAGCAGGTCTACACCAACAATCAGCTGTTCGAGGAACTCGGCCTGATCGCCACCCCGACGAGCGTGGCGCGCGATGGCGACCGCCTGGTGCGGGTCCAGGGCATGCCCGACCCCGCACAACTCGTCGAACTGATGGGCGGCGAGGCGCCCTGACCGGCAGGCGGCGCATCAGGCCCTGGCAGGAAGTGCCCGGGCCAGGAACCAGCCGGCGACCATCGCCGCCAGCATGGCAAACAGCGGCGCCGTGAGCCCGCCGATCGAGGCGAAGGCCGGGCCCGGGCAGTAGCCCGAGAGTCCCCAGCCGATGCCGAACAGGGCGGCACCGCCGATCAGTCGGCCGTCCAGGTCCTGTCGGGTCGGCAGCTGGAAGGCCTCCGCGTAGATGGGATGGGGGCGACGGAACACCAGGCGGTAGCCGATGAAATTGGTCACCACGGCCCCGCCCAGCACGAACAACAGCGTCGGATCCCAGGCACCGAAGAGATCGAGGAAACCCAGCACCCGGGCCGGATCGGTCATGCCGGAGATGCCCAGGCCAAGACCGAACAGCAGACCGGCGACATAGCCCATCGCTGGTTTCAAGATCCCGGTCTTCATGCGCCACCCCCGAGCAGATGCCGCACCACAAAAACGGTGACGATGGCCGTCACCAGGAAGGTCACGGTGGCCACCATGGAGCGCACCGACAGCCGCGCCAGGCCGCAGACGCCGTGGCCGCTGGTGCAACCGCTGCCGATGCCCGTACCCAATCCCACCAGCAGGCCGGCAATCAGCATCAGCGCTACACCACCGGCCGGCGCTCCGACCACCTCGCCAGGGCGGCCGACCACGTTGCCCAAGCCGCCGCCCAGTGCCAACAGCAGCAGCGGGCCGCTGATCAGGCCGAGCAGGAAGGTCAGGCGCCAGGCGCTGTCCCCCCGGTGCCTGGCGGTGAAGAGGGTGCCGAGAATGCCGCTGATGCCGGCGATGCGGCCCAGGGTCGCCATCAGCCAGGTGGCCGCGAGGCCGATCAGCACCCCACCGATCAGCCCATGCAGGGTAGCGTTCCAGTCCACGTGGGGGTCTCTCCTCAATAATCGTCGTATCCCGGGAAGGGCCGAATGATGTCGGGTTTCAGAACCTGTTGATCGGCACCTTGAG
The DNA here is from genome assembly GCF_059509875.1 of Halomonas sp. LMYGS-3. Lineage (NCBI taxonomy): Bacteria > Pseudomonadati > Pseudomonadota > Gammaproteobacteria > Oceanospirillales > Halomonadaceae > Halomonas > Halomonas sp. LMYGS-3. Next base: position 42,394 of record NZ_JCAKFQ010000007.1, read on the forward strand.
GTAGACCTGGCCATTGTCCTCGGGCGGCGGCATGTGCCCGGCGCGCATGTTGACCTGCACCGACGGCAGGATCAGCCGCGGCATGTCGAGGGTCGCGTCGCGCTCGGTGCGCATCCTGACGAACGCCTCCTCGCCGATGCCCTCGTGCACATGCACGTTGTGGGCACGCTGCTTGGCCACGGTGGTCTCGTGCTGGTACTCCTCGCGACCCGGGGCCTTGTAGTCGTGGCACAGGAAAAGGCGGGTCGTGTCCGGCAGGGCCAGCACCTTCTGGATGGAACGATAGAGGGCACGCGCATCGCCGCCGGGGAAGTCGCAACGGGCGGTGCCGTAATCCGGCATGAAGAGGGTGTCGCCGACGAAGGCGGCATCGCCGATCACGTAGGTCAGGCAGGCCGGAGTATGGCCGGGGGTGTGCAGCACGCGCCCTTCCAGTTTGCCGATGGTGAAGGTATCCCCCTCCTCGAACAGGCGGTCGAACTGGCTGCCGTCGCGGGCGAACTCGGTGCCCGCGTTGAAGGCCTTGCCGAAGACCTCCTGGACCACGGTGATCTTCGCGCCGATGCCGGTCCTGCCGCCGAGTGTCTCATGCAGGTAAGGGGCGGCGGAGAGGTGATCGGCATGGACGTGGGTCTCGAGGATCCACTCCACTTCCAGGCCATTGTCGCGCACGCAGGCGATGATCTCGTCGGCGGAGCGTACGTCGGTGCGACCGGCGGCGTAGTCGAAGTCGAGCACCGAGTCGAGGATCGCGCAGGCGCGGCTCGAGGGATCCTGCACCACATAGCTGAAGGTGTTGGTGGGCTCATCGAAGAAGTGGGTCACGATCGGCCGGGACATGGGAAGCACCTCCTGAATGTCGTTGCCTCACGAGATGGCGACGGCATGGACGGAAAGCAACATCTAAGCTTAGATCATTTTTTCATAAAAAGAGTGGAGTCAGATCTCGATGCGATCGCCGTAGGCGGGGATCTCGGCCTCGATGTCACTCTCGGCCAGGGCGGCCTTGAGCACCTGCTGGGCACCCGGCTCGCCGTGCACCAGGAAGAAGCGCGGCTTGTTGCGGAAGGCCCCGGCCCAGCCGATCAGCTGGGTCTGGCCGGCGTGGGCCGAGAAGCCGCCGAGGGTGTGGACCTTGGCCTTCACCGCCAGGTCCTGGCCGAGCACCCGCACCCGCTCGGCCCCGTCGACGAGCTGCCGCCCGAGCGTGCCGGCGGCCTGGAAGCCGACGATGACCAGGCGGGTCGCGGGCTTCTCGAGGTTGTAGCGGAAGTGGTGGATGATGCGTCCGCCGTTGCACATCCCCGCCCCGGCGATGATGATGGCGCCGCCGTGGATGCGGTTGATGGCCATGGACTCCTCCACCGTGCGGGTCAGGCGCAGGATCGGCAGGTACTGGCTGGTGTCGCCGCTGGCGGCGATGTTGAGCACCTTGAGGTCCTCGGGATCGAGCGCCTTGCGCGCGCGATGGTAGAGCTCGGTGACCTTGATCGCCATGGGGCTGTCGAGGAACACCATCTGCTGGCGCAGCCGCCCCTCGTGGTAGAGCACGCTGAGGTGGTAGAGGATCTCCTGGGTGCGCCCCACGGCGAAGGCGGGGATCAACACGTTCCCGCCATCGGCATGAGCCTCCGCCAGCACCTGGGCAAACTCCTCGAGGGTCTCGTCGAGGGGGCGGTGGTCACGGTCGCCGTAGGTGCTCTCCATCAGCACCAGGTCGGCATCGTAGACCTTCTCGGGATCCCTCATCAGCACCGAGCCGGGGTTGCCCAGGTCACCGGAGAACACCAGGCGCCGGGTCTGGCCGCCGGAGGGAATCCCCAGCTCGACGATGCCCGAGCCGAGGATATGGCCGGCGTCGCGGAACACCAGGGTCGCGCCCCCGGGCAGGTTCACGGGCTGGCCGTAGCCGTGGGACTCGCAGAGCGCCAGGGTACGCTCCACGTCCTCGAGCTCGTAGAGCGGCTCGACCGGTGGCTTGCCGTTGCGCTTGCGCCACTTGTTCTCCCACTCGAGGTCCTTGGCCATGACGAAGGCGGCATCGCGCAGCATGATGTCGAGCAGGTCCCGCGTTCCGCGGGTGCAATGGATCGGCCCGCGGTAGCCCTCGCGTACCAGCTTGGGCAGCAGCCCCGAGTGATCGAGATGCCCATGGGAGATCACCACCGCCTCGAGCTGACCGGCCAGGGCGCCGAAGGGCCTGGCATTGGCCTCGTCGGCGTCGGCTCCCCCCTGGTGCAGCCCGCACTCGAGCAGCAGTCGGCGGGCACCGCCGTCGCCGTCCATCTCGATGAGATAGCGCGAGCCGGTGACCTCGCCGACCGCCCCCTGGAATGTCAGTGTCGACATGGCGTTTCGATCCTTTCCCCGCGAAGCCATGTCTTCAGCATACTGGATCGCCTCGGCTCACGCGCGGCCTTCCTGCGCCCGGCACGGCCTGAACCTGAACCGGATCAGGTTTCCTGCTCGATGCGCCGTGCCGACCTACACCTGGCCCGAGTGGTCGCGTTCCACGGCCTCGAACATCCGCTCCGGAAGGTCGGGAATCGCCGCCTTGACCCGGTTCCAACTGGGGATGAAGGGGCGCTCGCCGGGGTTGTCGAGGAAGGCACTGCCCGCCTCGAGCAGGTTGGCGGCGAACAGCTCCACCGCGCGCTCCTCGCCGTGGCGATCGAGGCTGAGGCCATTCATCACCGCGTCATGGTCGTAGGCCTCGATCAGGTCCAGCGCCAGGCGATAGTAGGTGGCCTTGAGGGTGCGGAAGCCCTCGGCACTGAAGGTCACCCCCTGCGTCGCCAGCTTGCGGTAGAGCGCCTTGGCGATGTCCAGGCTCATGCGGTTGAGCCCGCCCGAGGCGTCCCGTTCGGAGACCGGCTGATGCTTGTGGTCGTAGGCGTCGGCCAGGTCCACCTGGCACAGCCGCTTGGTGGAGTGGTTGCGGTGCACCTCGGAGAGCACGCCGATCTCGAGGCCCCAGTCGGCGGGGATGCGGATGCCGTCGAGCACCTCGGCGCGCATCGAGAACTCGCCGGAGAGCGGGTAACGATAGCTGTCCAGGTACTCCAGGTAGGGCAGAGGCCCGTGGATCTGCTTCAGCGCCCTCAGCAATGGGGTGACCATCAACCGTGAGACCCGGCCGTTTAGCCGCCCCTCGGCGATGCGCGGGTAGTAGCCCTTGCAGAACTCGTAGTTGAAGTGCGGATGAGCTACCGGGTAGAACAACCGCGCCAGCAGCCCGCGATCGTAGGTGAGAATGTCGCAATCGTGCAGCGCGACCACGGCCGCGCGATGCGAGGCCTGCACATAGCCGGCGCAGTACCAGACGTTGCGGCCCTTGCCGGGCTGCTGGGGCGCCAGCCCCTGGTCCTCCAGCTCGGCATCCAGGCCGCGCAGCCGGGGGCCGTCGTTCCACAGGATGCGATGATGCTGGGGCAGCCTGGCGAAGAACTCCCGAGCGTGGAGGAACTGGGATCGATCGGCGCGATCGAGCCCGATCACCACCTCCGCTAGATAGGGCACCCGGGCGATCTCCCCGACGATGTGTGCCAGTGCCGGCCCCTCCAGTTCCGAGAACAGCGACGGCAGGATCAGGCTCATGGGCCGGCGGGCCGAGAAGCGCACCAGGTCGGCCTCGAGCTCCGCCACCGGGCGCCGGGTCAGGTTATGGAAATCGGTGACGATGCCGTTCTGGTGGAAGTCGCTCATGCCATCGCCTCCCGGGCGCCTTTCGGGGCCACCTCCAGCGCTTCGCGCACCTCCGCCGGAATCACCCGGCGGTCGGCTCGCCCCCACCAGTAGGCCACCCCCTCGGCCCAGCCGGCGGGCCCTGTCGCCTCGCTGCGGTAGAGCGCTGTCTGCCGCGGCGATACCTCGAGCCCGTGGCAGCCGCGGATCACCACCGCCTGGTCGACGTTCTCGAGCATGGCGATATCATTGGGGCCGTCGCCGAGCCCCAGCGTCAGGGGACGGCTGCCGCGCAGCGACCGGAACCGCTCGATCAGCCAGCTCACGGCGCTGCCCTTGTGGGACTCTCCGGTGACATGCCAGAAGCGTCCGCCCCGGGTCAACCGCAGGCCGTCGCCCTCGAGTCCTTTCCGGAAAGCGGCGAGCCCGTCGTCGTCGCCGGCCCAGATCAGCGGCTCGCTGCCCTCGCGCATCCGCGCCAGTCGCGCCTCGGCTTCCACCAGGCCGGTCAGCCCGATCACTTCCTCCAGCGACATCTCGCTCATGGTGGTGAAGCGCACCCCCAATCGCTCACGCCATACCGAGAGGCGCTTGCGAATGAAGCCGATGTCCACCCCGAGGGTCTTGATCACCAGGCCATCGGGCCCGGGGCCACGGTCCAGCCGGGCATGGCACCAGGCGGCCGGCAGTCCCGCCACGGCGCCGTTCTCGGCGATGAAGGGCGTGTCCGCCAGGCCCATGGCACGGCGCAGCGGCACGATCTCGCTGCGGGTCTTGCTGGTCACCGGGATCACCGGCACCCCGAGCGCCTTCAGCCGGGCGAGCCAGGGCCGCGCCGACGACCAGTCATAGCTGTGATGGTCGAGCAGCGAGCCGTCCAGGTCGGTGAAGACCAGGCGCGGCTGCAGGGCGGGGTCCCGGGGAAGCGAATCACGGGTAGCGTGCTTTGGCATGGCGTGTCCGGCTCCATGATGGGGAACTCATCATGGCTTATGCAGGGGCCGTGCCAGTTGTGAAGAAAACAGTGCGGGATGGGGAGTGACCAGCGGCCAGTCGGCACCGTCGAGCGGGGGGGGGAGGGTTCCACGCACCGGAGCGGCACATGAAAACGCCCCATCATGGTGCACCATGATGGGGCGTCGAGGTCAGGACACTCGCGCGCCCCTTACCTCAGCGATAGACGGGGTAGCGGGCGCAGACGGCCTCGACCTTCTCCTTCACTTCGGCCTCGATGGCGGCGGTATCCTCGCCCTCGGCCATGACATCGAGGATATCGCAGATCCAGCCAGCGAGTTCCCGGCACTCGGCCTCGCCGAAGCCACGAGTGGTCACCGCCGGGGTACCGATGCGCAGGCCCGAGGTGACGAAGGGGCTCTGGGGATCGCCCGGTACGGCGTTCTTGTTGACGGTGATGTGCGCGCGGCCCAGGGCGGCGTCGGCGTCCTTGCCGGTCAGCTCCTGCTTGATCAGCGAGAGCAGGAAGAGGTGGTCCTCGGTGCCACCGGAGACGATGTCGAAGCCACGCTCGATGAACACGCCGGCCATGACCTGGGCGTTGGTGACCACCTGCTGCTGGTAGGCCTTGAACTCGGGCTCCATGGCCTCCTTGAAGCAGACCGCCTTGGCGGCGATGACGTGCTCCAGCGGACCACCCTGGCCGCCCGGGAAGACCGCGGACTGCAGCTTCTTCTCGATCTCGGCGTCGTTCTCGGCGGAGAGGATCAGGCCGCCGCGCGGGCCGCGCAGGGTCTTGTGGGTGGTGGTGGTGACCACGTGGGCGTGGGGCAGCGGGCTCGGGTAGACCCCGGCGGCGACCAGGCCGGCGACGTGGGCCATGTCGACCAGCAGGTAGGCCCCCACCGCGTCGGCGATCTCGCGGAACTTCGCCCAGTCGATGATCTGGGAGTAGGCGGAGAAGCCGGCAATGATCATCTTCGGCTGGTGCTCGCGGGCGAGTCTGGCCACTTCCTCGTAGTCGATGCGGCCGGTGGCGTCGATGCCGTACTGCACGGCGTTGTAGTGCTTGCCGGAGAAGTTGGGCTTGGCCCCGTGGGTCAGGTGGCCGCCGGCGTCCAGGCTCATGCCCAGCACGGTGTCGCCCGGCTTGACCAGCGCCTGGAAGACGGCACTGTTGGCCTGGGAGCCCGAGTGCGGCTGGACGTTGGCATAGCTGGCCGCGAACAGCTGCTTGGCGTAATCGATGGCCAACTGCTCGACGATGTCGACGTACTCGCAGCCGCCGTAGTAGCGCTTGCCGGGGTAGCCTTCCGCATACTTGTTGGTGAGCTGGCTGCCCTGCGCCTCCAGCACACGCGGGCTGGCGTAGTTCTCGGAAGCGATCAGCTCGATGTGCGCTTCCTGGCGGGCGACCTCCTTCTGCATCGCGTCGAACAGGACGTCATCGAAACCGGCAATCTGCATGTCACGGCTGAACATCGGCGGGAAACCTCGCATCACGGGAGAAATCTGAGTTCCGCATGATACCCCAGCCCATGACGGCTTTCACTTGAAAGGCCGCCATGGGCATCACCATCTTTTCTCATGCGGGCTTTAGCCAGGCTGCAGCGTCAGCGGGTCTCGACGCTCAGCGAGAGCTTGTCGGGCACGCCGAGGGGATCGCCGGTCCAGGTCGCCAGGTTGCTCTCCGCCGGCAGGCCGATGTCGATCGCCAGTTCGCTGGCGCTACCCTCGAGCAGGTCGACCAGTCCCATCAGGATCGACTGCACCTGGGCGCCGAACATCATGCCGAAGCCCTGGGCCTGGGTACGGGCCTGTTCGATGTACTGGGCTTCGCTGACCCCCTCCATGGTGGCGCCCAGGGTAGCCAGGCGGCCGAACAGCCCCTGGTCGGCGAGCGTCAGGTGGAGCTCGCCGCCCAGCAGTGTCGCCGCCTCCAGCAGATCGCCATCGGCGAAGACATCGACCGGGGCGACGCCGTCGGGCAGCACCACGGGCAGCTCGATGTCGAAGCGCAGACGCAGGGCGTCATGCGCGGTGACCTGGCTGTCGCTCTTGAGGATGCTGCGACCGCCTCTTTCCTCCCAATTGCCGAGGAAGGCGGCATCCAGGCGTAGCTCGCCGCTGCCGTCGGTGAGCACGTTGCTGACCAGGCGCAAGCGGGTCCGCTCCTCTGCCGGAGCGAGCTCGATCATGCGCGCCAGATCGACGCGGAGATCGTCGAGGCGCAGGCCACCGCTGCCGTCGCCGAAGTCGCCATCGAGGTCCAGCGACTCGAGCCTCGCCACCAGGCGGTCGGTCGCGATATCGACGTCACGGATGGCCAGCAGGTCCAGGCGCTCCTGGTCGGGCTCCTCCAGCCCGGACAAGCCTTCCAGGCGCAGCGAAGCGAGGGTGAAGGAGCCGGCGCCCAGGTCGCCCAGGTCCTGGCCGGTGCCGGCCACGTCGGTGAACTCCAGCAGGCCGATGGCCTCTTGGGACAGCGACTCGCCACGTACCCGGCCGATGGTCAAACGTCCCTCCCCCTCGCGGAAGGCCGAGCCATGGAAGAGCTCCTCGGCGAGCTCCGAGGCCAGATCGATGACGATGCCATCGATGGCCAGGCTGCCGATACGCACCTCCTCCGGGGCCAGGCCACCTTTCAGGGGAAACACCGCCCGGGACGGCTCGCCCAGCACGATGCGCTCGGCGCTCATCAGCACCAGTTCGGTCAGGCTATCCTCGATCCGCAGTCCCTCGAGGATCACCTCGTCCGGGCTGTCGTAGTCGCCGTTGACGACGTAGCGCGCGAGACGCAGGCGCTCGCCCTCCTCGGTCTCGAAGACCAGGTCCTCGGCGGTGGCACGGCTGCGCATGAACGCCCCGGACACCTCGCCGAGCGCGAGGCTGCCGTGGCTGCCGAACAAGGCGCGCAGGTCGGCCTCCAGGCGCTCGGGGTCGTCGGCCAGCGCCGGGGGCCCGGCCAGCAGCAGGGAAACCCCGACGATCAGGGGCAAGCGGGAGTCGAGCACGAGGCACCTCCAGGGAGAGTGAACGGTCTGGTTGATTCTAGCCCGGGAACCCGCACCCTACCCCCTGCCTGCCCAGGGAGAGAGGTTCAGGTCTCGCCGAGCAGCCCGAGGCTTGCCGCCGGCGCCTGACGTCGCAGGCCGCGGGAAAGCAGGTGGCCGATGGTACCGATCAGCAGCGCCCCACCCAGCGGCAGGACCAGCCACAGCCAGCCGTGCAGTCGCGGCGTCAGGTCAAACCAGGCCAGGTAGATGGCGGCCGTGGCGAGCTCGGCCAGCAAGGCCCCCATCACGCCGCTGGCCAGTCCCAGGATGGCGAACTCGGCCCCCTGGGCCCGGGAAAGCAGCCGGTTGCCGGCACCGAACACCCGCAGCAGGCCGCTCTCGTGGGCGCGAACCGGTCGGCTGGCGGTCAGGGCGGCATAGAGCACGCTGACCCCGGCCAGCAGCACGAAGCCGAGCACCAGTTCCACCGCCCGGGTCACCTGGGTGAGTACCTCGCGCACCTGGCCGAGGATGGCATCGATATTGAGCAGCGAGACCCCCGGGAACTCCCGCACCAGCCGGCGCAGGGTATTGTCGTCGCCGCGGTCCAGATGGAAGGCGGTGATGTAGCTGTGGCCGAAGTGCTCCAGCACCCCGGGGGGGAAGATCACGTAGAAGTTGGGCCGGAAGCTGTCCCAGTCGAGGTTGCGCAGGTTGGTCAATTCACCGACGATCTCGGCCCCGCCGATGGCGAAGGTCAGGGTGTCGCCGAGGGTGAGACCGAAGCGCTCGGCCAGGCCATCCTCCATGGAGATCGGCACCCGTTCGGTGCCGGCCAGGGGCTCGGCGTCCACGGCGCCGAACCAGCCGTCGCCGTGGTCATTCACGGCCAGGGCATCGAACCACTGCCCCGCCACCAGCCGGTTGCCCTCGGGCAGCGTCTCGCGCCAGGTCAGGTTGAGCTCGCGCCGCAGGGCGTTATCGCCCCGGGACTCGGCCGGCACGGCCTCCCGGGGCGGCTGGCCGTTGATGGCGGTGATGCGCCCCCGCACCATGGGATAGAGCGCACTGCGGGCGTCCGCGGCCTCTCCCAGGGTCGCCTCGAAGGCCTCGCGCTCGGCGGGCTGGATGTTGATGGCGAAGTAGTTGGGGGTGTCCTCGGGCAGCTGGTCCTGCCAGGTGGTGAGCAGGTCGCCGCGCACCAGGGCGATCATCGCCATGGCGAAGAAGGTCACCGAGAAGGCCAGCAGTTGACCGAGGCTGGCGTGACGCCGACGGGCGAGCTGCTGACCGCCCAGGCGCAACGCCTGCGCGATCCCCCCGTCCTGGCCACCCCGCCGCGGCAGCCGCGCGGCGAGCCGCAGGACCGCCGACAGCAGCAGCGCGCCGAGCCCCCAGAGCACCACCAGCATCACCAGGCCCCCGAGCAGCAGCCCGGCGGAGAGCCCGGGGTCGCCGGAGTAGAGCCACAGCAGGCCACCGAACACCAGGGCCGCCACGGCCACCACCAGCCAGGCCGAGGCCGGCAGTGGATCGAGCTCGCGGCGCAACACCTTCAGCGCGCTGACCCGCTTGAGCCGCAGCAGGGTCGGCCCGGCGAAGCCCACCAGCACTGCCAGGGCGGTGAACACCCCGAGCCACAGCGGTAACACCCCGGGCGGCGGCAGCTCCATGGGCAGGAAGGTGGTCAACAGGCGCAGCAGCAGCGCCTGGCCGGCCAGCCCCAGGGCCGCGCCGAGTAGCGAGGCGACCGCCGCCAACCACAATAGTTGCAGCGCGAACAGCCGGGTCAGTTCGGCCTGGGTGGCGCCGAAGCAGCGCAGCAGGGCCGCGGTATCCAGGTGGCGGTCGACATAACGCCGGGTCGCCATGGCCACGGCCACGCCGGCGAGCAGCACGGCGGCCAGTCCCGCCAGGCTCAGGTAGCGCTCGGCCCGCCCCAGGGCATTGCCGAGCTGGGGTCGGTCGCGACGCACGTCGCGCACCTCCACCCCGTCGCGGCGCAACCGCTCGAGCAAGGGCGCGAGGCCCTCCACGGCCTCCGCCGGGCCGGCGGCCAGCAGCTCGAAGGAGACCCGTGAGCCGTCCTGCACCAGGTGGGTCGCCGCCAGGTCGTCGGCGTGCATCATCAGCCGCGGGTTGAAGTTGCCGAAGCCGCCCTGCTGGTCGGGCTCGCGTTCGACCAGGCCGCTCACGACGAGCTCGGACTCGCCGAGGCGCACCCGGTCACCGGGTTCGACCTCCAGCAGCATGGCCAGCCGCGGCGCCAGCCAGGCCTCGCCGGGTGACGGCCCATGGGCGACCGTCTCCCTCCCTCGTCCCAGGTCGACATGGACCTCGCCGTAGAGGGGGTAGCGCCGGTCCACCACCTTGAGGCTGGCGGGCTGGAAGGCATCGCCGTGGCTGACCATGGACACCATGCCGACCTGGTCGCTGAGGATCAGGCCGGCCTCCTCCAGGGACTGGCGGATCTCGCTGTCGAAGGGCCGGCTCTGCTCCAGCACCAGGTCGCCACCGAGCAGTTGCCCCGCCTGACGAGTCAGGCCGCGATCGAGGCGATCGAGGAAGAAGCCGATCATGGTGGAGGCGGCCACGGCCAGGGCCAGCGCCACGAACAGGGCACGCACGTCGGCCGCACGCAGGTCGCGGGCCAGCCCGCGGGCGGAGAGTCGCAGCATTCGCACCGCGCCGGCCAGGGGCGACGCTGTCCGGGAAGAGGCGCCGCTCATGCGCTCACCTCGTCGCGGGCCATCTCGACCAGTCGGCCCTCCTCCAGGCGCAGGCAGCGATCGCAACGCCGGGCGAGAGCCTGGTCGTGGGTAACCAGTACCAGGGTGGTGCCGGCCTCGTGGTTGAGGGCGAAGAGCGCCTCGATGATGCGCTCGCCGGTGGCCGGATCCAGGTTGCCGGTGGGCTCGTCGGCGAACACCAGCTCGGCGCCGGTGACGAAGGCCCGCGCCAGGGCGACCCGCTGCTGCTCACCGCCGGAGAGCTGCTTGGGCAGGTGGTCGAGCCGTTCCCCCAGGCCGACCCGGGTCAGCCAGTCGCGGGCACGGGCCTCGGCGTCGGGCCGGGGCGTGAGCTCCAGCGGCAGCAGCACGTTCTCCAGCGCCGTCAGCGTCGGCAACAGCTGGAAGTTCTGGAACACGAACCCCACCCGGCCGGCGCGCAACCGGGCCCGGCCATCCTCGTCCAGCGCCGCGAGCGACTGGCCGAACAGCTCGAGCTCGCCGTCGGTGGGGGTATCGAGCCCAGCCAGCAGCCCCAGCAGGGTCGACTTGCCGGCCCCGCTCTGGCCGAGGATCGCCACGCTCTCGCCGGGGAACACCGTGAGCCGGAGGTCACTCAGAATGGTGAGCCGCCGCTCGCCGCTCTGGACCTGCTTGAGCAGGTGGTCGACGTGTAGAATCGGGGAGGCATCCGCTCGAGAGGTGATGGACATGGCAAAGGGGTTCCCTGGTTTCCTGATACGCGCGGGTCGGACTCGCGCCGTTCCGCTACCGGCCGGCCGGGCTTGCACCGCTCCGTTTCGCGGTCTTGCACGGCGTCCCGCTGGCCCGGTGCGACTGCTGGTGCTGATCTGGCTGACCCTGCTGCTCGTCCTGGGGGGTGCCCCGGCATTGGCCGAGTCGCGCCCGGTGCTGCTGGTGATGGGCGACAGCCTGAGCACGGCCTACGGCATCGAACGGCACGAGGGTTGGGTCAGTCTGCTGGAAGAACGCCTGGACGGGAAGGCGCGAGTGGTCAACGCCAGCATCAGCGGGGAAACCAGCAGCGGTGGTGCCAGCCGGCTCCCCGAGCTCCTCGGACAGCACGAGCCGGACATCGTTCTGCTCGAACTGGGCGGCAACGACGGCCTGCGCGGGCTGCCGCCGAGCCAGTTCAAGGCCAACCTGGCGGGCATGATAGAAGCCAGCCAGGCGGCCGGTGCCGAGGTGCTGCTGCTCGGCATCGACATTCCGCCCAACTATGGCCAGGCCTACCGTGACGCCTTTGCCTCTGTCTTCAGCCGCCTGGCGGACGAGTACGCCCTCCCGCTGGTGCCCTTCCTGCTCGAGGGCGTGGCCCTGGAGGATGGCCTGATGCAGTCCGACGGCATCCACCCCACCGCCGCCGCCCAGCCGATCATCCTCGACAACGTCTGGCCAGAACTGGCGCCGTTGCTCGAAGAGAGTGGCGATCTGCATACCCAGCACTAGCCACCGGACCATTTGCAGTCTATTCTTGGACCACTCTGCCGCACGCCGAGGATCCCCAGGATGCGCACCGAGACCATCAGCTACCTGAAGCAGAATGCTGCGACGCTCGATGTCGAAGAACCGCTGGTCATCACCCAGAAGGGCAAGCCCACCTATGTGGTCGAGTCCTACGCCGCCCATGAGCGACGTGAACAGGCCATCGCTTTGCTCAAGCTGCTGAGCCTGGGCGAGAAGAGCCGTGAAGCTGGCATGACCATGACCGCCGAAGAGTTCATGGCCAAGCTGAAGGCAGACGAAAGGACTGACCTGAGCGAAGAAGAGTCGTGAGCCAACCGCTCTCGGTGACGCTCGAGGACACGGCGCTGCAGTCGCTGCGAAGCTGTCGTCATTTTCTGATCGATCGCCTGGAGTGGTCCCCCGCCGAGGCTCACGCCTATACTCAACGGCTTGCCAGCACCGCCATGCACCGCCTGTCCGAAAGAGCCGGCACCTATGCCACCTGCCGACTGACGCTGGAGCTCGGTCTCTCCCACTATCGCGAGTTGCTGATCGACAACTACCGGATCATTTACCGCCACTGGCCCAAGGAGGGCCGGGCATCCGTCTATCTGTTCGCCCACCAGCGCCAAGACTTCAAGCAGCTGCTGTTCGAGTATCAGCTGCTCTACTGAGCCGAGGCCGGCGCGGGGCTCTTCTGCCACTGCTGCAGCCCCAGGCCACCTAGGATCAGCACCAGCCCCACCAGGGTCGACGGCAGGATCGGCTCGCCGACGATGAAGAAGAGCAGCACCAGCGACACCGGCGGCGACAGGAAGATCAGGTTCGACACCTTGGCGGTGCGCGATACCTTGTGCACCGCGAGCTGCCAGAGCACGAAGGCGATGCCCATCTCGAACAACCCCACGTAGACCCCGGCGGCGAGTCCCGCCCAGCCGTGCCACGCGACACCCGGCCCGGCCAGTAACAGCAGCGTGAGTACCGGCACCCCGACGCTGAAGTTCTGCCACTGGGCCACCAGCGGCGGCCGGTGATCGCGGGCGTTGAGCAGCCAGTAGAGGGCCCAGAGCAGGGTCGAGACCAGCGCCAGGCCGACTCCCAGCGGGTCGGCGAAGGCGACGTCGAACACCGCTCCCCGGGTGGCGATCACCCACACTCCCGAGTAGGCAATCACACCCGCGAGCACGTCGATGCGGGTCAGCCGCTGCCCCAGGATCGGTACGGCCAGAAAGGCCATGGTCAGCGCCCAGGTATAGTTGAGCGCCATGGCCTCCTGGCCCGGCAGCCGGTCGTAGGCACCGAACAGCACCAGGTAATAGGCCACCGGGTTCATCAGCCCGGCCCAGGCGGCGGTACGCCAGCCCCGGGTGAGCGCCTCGCCCAGCAGGCCCTGGCGCACCACCAGCACGCCGATCAGCGCCCAGGAAACCAGCGAGGCGATCCACATCAGCTCCAGCGGCGACATGTAGGACAAGGCCACCTTGAAGGCGGTGGCCACCGTCGACCAGAGCGCCACCGCGCCCAGGCCGAACAGCATGGCCTGACGATCCTGTGTCATAGTGATTCCCCATTATCCGGCAGCCAGTAGCCCGTAGCCCGTAGCCATGATGCCTTATCGATCGGTGTGGCCCAGGTCACGCTCGGGATCGAGGCGATCGCGCACCGCTCGCTTCAGGGCCTTGATGTCGGGGAAGCCGCCGTCGCGCTTGCGTTCCCAGAGCGAGGCATCGTCGCAGAAAATCTCGAAATATCCGCCATGGGCGGGCACCAGCGCCACCTCCTCGAGGTCTTCGCCGAAGGTGGAGAGCAGCTCCTGGGCATACCAGGCGCTGCGCAGCAGCCACTGACACTGGGTGCAGTAGTGGATGCGAATACGTGACATGTCATCTCCCCGTCGCAACAATGGATGCCTGCGATGATATCAGCCGGGACGCCATCATGGCCGAACGCGGGATTCGTCGGTCTCACCTGAACGAGTGGCTGACCGGCGAGGCGCTCGAGACGCCGTGCGTTGAAATCCCGCTCATGGCTGGCCATGATGATGGCAACACCACGCTCCCCGGCGGCGTCGTCCTGGCGCCCGGAACGAGGACCGCGACAGGAACCCCTGCATGAAACGATCCCCCTTGATCAGCCCGGAATTGCTGGAACGCATCGTCGATGCCTCGGCGGACGGCATCGTCGTCGCCGAGCAGGAGGGCGACGAGAACATCCTGATCTACGTCAATCAGGGCTTCGAGCGCCTTACCGGTTACAGCGCCGACGAGATCCTCTACCGCGACTGTCGCTTCCTGCAGAACGAGGATCGCGACCAGCCGGCCCTGGCCGTGATCCGCAAGGCGCTGGCCGAGGGCCGTCCCTGTCGCGAGGTGCTGCGCAACTACCGCAAGGACGGCACCCTGTTCTGGAACGAGCTATCGATCACCCCGGTCTTCGATGAGGACGACAATCTCACCTACTACATCGGGGTGCAGAAGGACGTCACCGAGCGCGTCGAGGCCCAGCAGGAACTGGAGCGCCTCAAGGCCGAGCACGGCCTCTCGTGACACCCCCGGGGGCCGCCGAGAGGCGGCGGCGAAAAAGTCCCCCGGGGGTATTGCCCTGCGTCGCCAATGGCGATATATAGCGAGCAGGCAACCATCGTTGCCGGCTGGCGCTTCAGGGTCCGCGCATTCGGACGAGAAGCGATCCCGAATGGCACTGGGTCATGGGAGGGCATTGCATGAGCCGTGAACCCCTGGTCAACGATTCGCTCGACGACGAGCAGGATTACCAAGAGGCGGTCAACGACGACGACTACGGTCGTTCGCGCCCCACCAGTCGCGCCGATACCCTTCGCGCCCGTCGCCGCGTGGAGTCGCTGCTGGAAGAGCGGCGCCTCAGGCGCGCCATCGAGGACGACTGGATGCTCCTCGACGACGAGGAAGAGGAAGAGTAGCGACGGGATCCACGCTTCCTGATCTCGAGGCTCATCGCCACCGCAGGGTGAGTGGGCGTCGGCGCGGGCGGATGACGCCAGCGCTCCGTCCAGGCGTCTGACGTCCACAGTGCCGATTCCTGCAGACATCCGGGCGTCGAACGCCCGCCTCCGGGGCACCGGGAGCCAGGCACTGGCCTTTCCCCTGCCCGGCCACTATCATCGTGGCCACTGAAATCCTCCAACCCAAGTGGCATTCCATGGCGCAATACGTCTACACCATGAACCGGGTGGGCAAGATCGTGCCCCCCAAGCGCGAGATCCTCAAGGACATCTCGCTCTCCTTCTTTCCGGGTGCGAAGATCGGGGTGCTGGGCCTCAACGGCGCCGGCAAGTCCTCCCTGCTGCGGATCATGGCCGGGGTCGACACCGAGTACAACGGCGAGGCCCGCCCCATGCCGGGCATCAACGTCGGCTACCTGCCCCAGGAGCCGCGGCTCGACGACGACAAGAACGTCCGCGAGACCGTCGAGGAGGCCCTGGGCGAGATCAAGGAGGCCCAGGAGAAGCTCGACGCCGTCTATGCCGCCTATGCCGAGCCGGATGCCGACTTCGACGCCCTGGCCAGCGAGCAGGCCAGGCTCGAGAACATCATCGAGGCCGCCGACGCCCACAACATCGAGCGCAAGCTCGAGGTGGCCGCCGAGGCCCTGCGCCTGCCACCCTGGGAGGCCCGGGTCGGCCATCTCTCCGGTGGCGAGCGCCGCCGCGTGGCGCTCTGCCGCCTGCTGCTCTCCAGCCCCGACATGCTGCTGCTCGACGAGCCCACCAACCACCTGGATGCCGAGTCCGTTGCCTGGCTCGAGCGTTTCCTGCACGACTACTCGGGCACCGTGGTGGCGATCACCCACGACCGCTACTTCCTCGACAACGTGGCCGGCTGGATCCTCGAGCTCGACCGCGGCCAGGGTATCCCCTTCGAAGGCAACTACTCCAACTGGCTCGAGGCCAAGGAGCAGCGCCTCGAGCGGGAGGCCAAGCAGGAGGCCTCGCGCCAGAAGGCGATCAAGCAGGAACTGGAGTGGGTACGCAGCAACGCCAAGGGCCGTCAGGCCAAGAGCAAGGCGCGCCTCAACCGCTTCGAGGAGATGCAGTCCGGCGACTTCCAGAAGCGCAACGAGACCAACGAGATCTACATTCCGCCCGGCCCGCGCCTGGGCGACAAGGTCATCGAGTTCCACGGTGTCAGCAAGGCCTTCGATGACAAGCTGCTCTACGAGGACCTCTCCTTCGCCGTGCCCAAGGGGGCGATCGTCGGCATCGTCGGCGGTAACGGCGCCGGCAAGTCGACGCTGTTCAAGCTGATCACGGGCGTCGAGCAACCCGACGCCGGCGAGGTGGTACTCGGCGACACCGTCGACATCGCCTACGTCGAGCAGTTGCGCGACGCGCTGGACGACAAGCAGACGGTGTGGCAGGCGGTCTCCGACGGCCAGGACATCCTCAACATCAACGGCTACGAGGTGTCGTCACGGGCCTACGTGGGGCGCTTCAACTTCAAGGGCAACGACCAGCAGAAGTTCCTCAAGGACCTCTCCGGCGGTGAACGCGGCCGCCTGCAGCTGGCCCAGACCCTCAAGCAGGGCGCCAACGTGCTGCTGCTCGACGAGCCGTCCAATGATCTGGACATCGAGACCCTGCGCGCCCTCGAGGAGGCCCTGCTGGCCTTCCCCGGTTGTGCCATGATCATCTCCCACGACCGCTGGTTCCTCGACCGCGTCGCCACCCACATCCTCGCCTTCGAGGGCGAATCGAAGGTGGTGTTCTTCGAGGGCAACTACCAGGAGTACGAGGAGGACCACCGCAAGCGCGTGGGCAACGACACCCCGCACCGGATGAAGTACAAGCGCATCGATGCCTGAGTCGGCACCCGGCGTTCATGCGCGAGGGCCCCACCGCGGTGGGGCCCTCGTCGTTTCAGGCAACGGGTTGGAGCGCGTCAGCGCCGTCCGCGGATCAACGAGACCACGAACAGGATCAGGAACAGCACGAAGAGAATCTGGGCGATCGAGGTCGCGGCCCCGGCGATCCCGGAGAAACCCAGCACCGCGGCGATGATCGCAATGATCAGGAACAGCATGGCATTGCCAAGCATGGTGGACCTCCCTTTCCGGTCGTCCGTTCGGGGCGAAGGATTCGTCCCGTGGTCCCTTCCAGGCTTGTCGCCATGACGCGGAATGGCAAGTTACCGAGCGTGACGCCTTGTGACGCCCGCCATGCTTCAGTAGAACCCCGGCTCGCCTTCAGGGCGCGTCTTGAAGCGCCGGTGCAGCCACAGGTACTGCTCGGGATGCTTGCGGATCGCGCCCTCGATGAAGGCGTTCACCCGTGCGGCATCGGCCACTTCATCGCCGCTGGGAAAATCCTCCAGGGGCGGCAGATACTCCAGCGTATAGGTGCGATCGTCGGGATTGCGATGGAACATCAGCGGCATGACCGGCGCGCCGGTCATGCGGGCGATCTTGGCGGTGAGCTTGATGCTCGCCGTCTCGACGCCGAAGAAGGGGGCGAAGACGCTGGTGTCGCGGCCGAAGTCCTGGTCCGGCGAGTACCAGACGTGATGGCCCGCCTTGATCCGACGCACCAACCCGCGCAGATCGCGCCGGTCGATGGCGGTGCCGAAGATGCGCTTGCGCGCCCGGGTCATGAAGCGCTCGAAGAGCGGGTTGTTGTGGGGCCGGTAGACCACGTCTGCCGGGAAGAACAGCGAGTGCAGGGCACCGCCCAGGTCGAGGGTCGAGAAGTGCACGCCGATGATCAGCGCCCCCCTGCCCTCGGCCTGCACCCGGGCCATGTGCTCCTGTCCCTTGAAGGTGACCCGATGGCGCAGGTGCTCGGGGTCGCGACACCAGCCGGTGGCGGTCTCCAGGACGCCGATGCCGTTGGCGATGAAGGTCTCGCGCACCAGCCGGCGGTGCCGGGCGTCGTCCAGTTCCGGGAAACAGAGCCGCAGGTTGGTCTCGACGATATGCCGACGGCGCTTGACCAGCCGCCAGACCAACAAGCCGAGCCCCTTGCCGACCCACAGCTTGAGCCGCCAGGGGAGCCAGGCAGCGACGTACATGGCGCCGATGGCCAACCAGACGGGCCAGTAGCGGGGGTGGGCGTAGGAACTGGGGTAGTCTTTCCGTGACATGCCATTATCCGTCAACAAAACCGCCATGATACCGTCTCGGCACCCGCGGCAGCACCCCGGTGAGCAGGGTATAGCTGATGGTGTCGCAGTGCCGCGCCACCTCGTCCACCGAGAGCACCTCGCCATTGCCGGCGCGGCCCCAGAGCACCACTTCGCTGCCGATATCGGCAGCGGGGAGTTCGGTGATATCGACCGTCAGCATGTCCATGGAGACCTTGCCGGCGATCGCCGTGCGGCGGCCATCGACCAACACCGGCGTGCCGTCGAGGGCATGGCGATCATAGCCGTCGCCGTAGCCTGCCGCCACCACGCCGATCCGTGACGGCCGTGGCGCCCTCCAGCGCCCGGCATAGCCCACCGGCTCGCCGGCCGCGAGCTCGCGCACGGCGATGAGCCGCGAGCGCAGCGTCATCACCGGGGCGAGGCGCCGGCTCGCCTCGCTGGAGGCCTCGAGGGGGTCGCCACCGTAGAGCATCACGCCGGGGCGGTTCCAGGCGCCATGGGCCTCGGGCCAGGCCAGGGTCGCCGGCGAATTGGCCAGGCAGGTGGGTGCCCGCAGGCGTTCGGCCAGGCGATTCAACAGCGCCAGCTGGTGCCGGAAGTAGCCGGGATCCAGGGCATCGGCGGTGGCGAAGTGACTCATCAGGTGCAGATCACAGGCGTGCTGCGGTGCATCGGCCAGGCGCGCCCAGACTGCCTCGGCCCGCTCGGGAGGGAAACCGAGCCGGTGCATGCCCGAGTCCACCTTGAGCCAGACCGGGATCGGCCGGGCCGGTCGCCGGGCCAGCAGCGCATCCAACTGCCAGTCGCTGTGGACTACCATCCACAACCCCAGCGCCTCGACCCGCTCGAGCTCGTCGGCCTCGAAGACGCCCTCGAGAAGCACGATCGGCGCGGTGATGCCGGCCTCGCGCAGGGTCACCGCCTCCTCGAGGCAGGCCACGGCGAAGGCCGGCGCCAGATCCTCCAGGGCACGGGCACAGGCCACTGCCCCATGGCCATAGGCATCGGCCTTGAGCACCGCCAACGCCCGGCTGTGGGGGGCCAGGTCGCGGGCGAGTCGGTAGTTGTGACGCAGGGCGTCGAGGTCGATATCGGCGAACAGTGGCCGGGTCATGGCGGATCCCTGAAGCGATGGACATAAAGCCAAGGATTATCTGCCAGATTTATGTTCGTTTCATGGAAAATACCACCGAATTTACGGAAAATACCCGCTATTCACTCTAATGAAACGAGCATGGACAGCAGAATGTTACGATAATCACTCCACTCACTCGGGCGCCTGGGGACGCTCGCCGATGTTCATCACCGGGTCGGAGTTCGCTTCGTCCGGCAGATCGAGGGAGACCGCCTGCTCGCTGCGCAGCCAGGCATTCACCACCTGGATCGACTCGGCGTCGAGCAGCCCGGCCTGCTGCTGCAGGCGCAGCAGGCCCAGCACGTAGTCATAGCGGGCTTCGGCATGATCGGCCACGGCATTGAACAGGTTACGCTCGGCGTTGAGCACGTCGACGATGTTGCGGGTGCCCACCTCGTAGCCCGAGCGGGTGGCCTCCAGGGCGCTCTGGTTGGAGACGATCGCCTGGGCGCGCGCCTCCACGGTCTCCACGTCGTTGCTCACCTGAGTGAACAACGAGCGCACCTGCTGAACGGTATCGCGGCGCTGGGTCTCGAAGTCGTACTGGCTCGCCTCCAGGGTGAAGCCGCCCTGGCGGATCTGCGCCCGGGTGGTGCCGCCGGTGTAGAGCGGCATGCTCGCCCGCAGCCCGAGCTGGCTCGAGGAGTTGTAACCGGAGACACCGCTGCGGTCGTTGTCTGCGTAGTGGTAGGCGGCAAAGGCCTCCAGCGTCGGCATCCGGCCGGCGCGGGAGACCTCGAGTTCGCTGCGCGCCACCTCGATACCGGCCTCGGCCAGCTGCAGCACCGGGCTGTGGGTCATGGCCAGCGTGACCCAGTCGTCGCGGCCGAGCGGCTCGGGGGGCTCGATGGGGAGGTCCGCGGCCAGCCCGTCGATGCTGTCGTAGCGCTGGCCGGTGAGCCGCTCCAGCGCCTCGAAGCTGACCTGCATGGCGCTCTCGGCGGCGATGCGCTGGGCCCGCGCCAGGTCGAAGGACGCCTGGGCCTCGTGCACCTCGGTGATGGCAATCAGCCCCACCTCGAAACGCTCACGCGCCTGCTCCAGCTGGCGGCTGATGGCGACCTCCTGTGAGCGCCGGGCGGAGAGGATGTCGTGGGCGCGCAGGATCTCGAAGTAGGCCTCGGCCACGTCGAACAGCAGCTGTTGCTCGGTGGCCGCCAGGGACAGCGCCTCGCGGTCGATCTCGCGCTCGGCACGCTCGAGCTGGGCGCGCCGGGAGGCATCGAACACCGCCTGGCTCGCCTCCAGGCTGAGTCCGAGGCTGTTGTAGTCCTCCTCGTCCCGGACCCCGAACCCATCGGGGATCTCGCGCGTGAACCCGTTGCCCTGGCTCTCGTAGACGCGGTTGTGGGTCAGGTTACCGCCGGCCGAGAGCTGGGGCAGCAGGCTGCCACGCTGGATGTCGCGCCCCGCCTCCACGGCCGAAAAGCCCGAGCGGGCCGAGGCCAGGCCGGCGTCGTTGTCCAGCGCGTCGCGGGCAACGGTCCAGAGGTCGACCGCCTGGACCGAGCCGGCGACGGCCAGCCCCATCAGCAGGGACAGGCCGCGGAGGACCGGGCGGGAGGGAGTTGAACGAGACATGGTGCGAGATTCCTGGTGTCGGACAGGGCATGGAGCCGATTCCCTGCCATGCTCGCCCATCACCTTGCAACAAAACAGCACGCGGGACGCCGGGCAGGCAATCGACGAAGGGCGCCGACGGGATGTCGGCGCTCGTTCACTCGAAGATGGCGTCCAGCGACAAGCCCTGCTTGTCGAGCAGGCGGCGCAGCTTCTTCAGCGCCTCCACCTGGATCTGGCGCACCCGCTCGCGGGTCAGGCCGATCTCCTCGCCCACCTGCTCCAGGGTCGCCGCCTCGTGCCCGCGCAGGCCGAAGCGGCGCACCACCACCTCCATCTGCTTGTCGGTCAGTTCGGCCAGCCACTCGTCGACGTGCTGCTTGACGTCGCCATCGACCAGCGAGGACTCGGGCCCCTGGTCGTTGTCGTCGGCCAGGGTCTCGATCAGCGGCTTGTCGCTCTCACCGCCCATGGGATAGTCCACCGAGGAGACCCGCTCGTTGAGCCCCATCATCTTCTTGACCGTCTCCACCGGCTTGTCGAGGTAATCGGCGATCTCCTCGGCGGTGGCCTCGTGGTCGAGTTTCTGGGTCAGCTCGCGGGCCGCCCGCAGGTAGATGTTGAGTTCCTTGACCACATGGATCGGCAGGCGGATGGTGCGGGTCTGGTTCATCAGTGCCCGCTCGATGGTCTGGCGGATCCACCAGGTGGCATAGGTGGAGAAGCGGAAACCGCGCTCGGGGTCGAACTTCTCCACCGCGCGGATCAGGCCCAGGTTGCCCTCCTCGATCAGGTCGAGCAGCGACAGGCCACGGTTGAGGTAGCGACGCGCGATCTTGACCACCAGGCGCAGGTTGGATTCGATCATCCGCGAACGCCCCATGGGATCCCCCTGGCGTGCCAGGCGGCCGAAGTGGACTTCCTCCTCCGGCGTCAGCAGCGGCGAGAAGCCGATCTCGTTGAGATAGATCTGGGTGGCGTCGAGGCTGTGATGATAGTTGCGGTCCTCGCGGCTCAGCGCCTTCTCGAAGGCCTCATCGTCGCTGGCGGTGTCAACATCGCTCTCGACGACCGCCCCCACTTCCTCGATCTCCACGTCGTCCGCACTCTCGTCCGACTCGAGATTCACATCCTGAAGGTCCCGTTCAAGCATGCTCATCGGTTGCTACCCCATGGTTGCGACTTGCTCGCCGTATGACTCCCCTGCGGGAGGATCGGCGCTTGCGGTTATTATTGTGTTACGTCCCGGTGGCAATGATGCAGCATTCCGCCCGATGAACCACCGCACTCAACGTGGCGGCAGGAATTCCAGGGGATCCTGAGGCTGGCCGTCCTTGCGCACCTCGAAGTGCAGCCTGACGTCCTCGGCGTCGCTATCGCCCATGGTGGCGATCACCTCACCGGCCTCGACCACATCGTTCTCGCGGACCCGCAGGCTGTCGTTATGGGCATAGGCGCTCAGGAACTGGTCGTTGTGCTTGAGCAGGACCAGGTTGCCGTACCCCCTCACCCCGCTGCCGGCATAGACCACGATCCCGGGTCCGGCTGCTCTGACAGGTTGCCCCTTTTGCCCGGCGATATCAATGCCGGCGGTGATGGTCGACCCCTCGCCGAAACGCCCGACGAGTTCGCCGTCCACTGGCCACTGCCAGGCCACCTCGTCGACCGGCGTGTAACTGCGCCCGTCGCGATTCTGGCTCGACTCCGTGGCGCCGGCCACCGCCGTGCCCGCGTCGGGCCCGGGTGCCTGCTGCTCCTGCCGCGGTTCCGGTTCGGGGTCGGCCTGGGCCACCTCGCGGCTCGTCTCCACCGCCCGCTCGGCCGGTCGCTCGGCCGGTCGCTCGGCGGTCTCCCGCGGCTCCTGCTGGCGCGTGGCCTGCTCTGCCGCGGCACGCCGTTCGGCCAGGTCGCGTTCGCTCAGCGAGCCATCGGCCCCGGGGCTGTCGTAGTCGTAGATCGGGCCGGGGCCCTGCTCCGCCCCCGTCACCGCGGCGGCGCCCGCCATGGCCGCCTCGCTGGGCCCCTCGGCCCGCCTCTCGTCTTCCTCGCGCTGGGCGGTCAGGCGGCGGTTGCGCTCGATGGCCTCGTCGTCGGGCAACAACCAGTCCAGGTCACCCTCCTGTACGGTGGTGGTCTGCCTGCCACCGAGGCCGGTGGCCACCGCACCGCGCCCGCCATCGGATTCTTCCGCAGGCGCCCGCGCCGAGGCGTCGCCGTCGCGGGTCAACGCCAGCTGTTGACCGGGCTGAATCTGATAGGGCGGGCTGATCTGGTTGAGCCGCGCCAGATCGCGATAATCCATGTTGTGGCGCCAGGCGATGCCATAGAGGGTGTCGCCGGCCTCCACCGTATAGCTGCCGGAGGCGGTGCTCTCGCGGCTGGCGGAGAGGTCCCGGACCTGCACCTGGGGCGCCTGGCCCTGCTGGGCGGCACACCCTGCCACGGCCAGGGCCAGGCCGGAAATCAGCAATACCTTACGCATCGGAGCCTTCCTCCTTGTTGTCTGACCGATGAGAGGCGCCTGGCCCATTGGCGGCGCCGGACTCACGGGAATCAGGGGATAGCGGTGCCGCCGGCCCGACGTTCCGCCCGGTATGGCCCAGCAGCAGGACCAGGGCCGCCCCGACCAGCATCAACGCCACGACCGCCGGGAGCTGAGCGGCATCGCCGGTCAGCTGGGCATAGTCGCCGGGCGTCAGGTAGCGGTAGTCCAGCGGAATCATCTGCCCTTCCGGGCCGAGCTGATAGCGTACCAGCTCGCGCCAGGGCCAGAGTACCGGCAGCGAACCGACGATGAAGCCGACCAGCAGCTGCAGGGTAGCGGTATGATGGTGGCGCAACAGCCAGGAGAGCAGGCGCGAGAAGAAGAACAGGCCGATCAGGCAGCCCACCCCGAAGATGGCGATCAGCCCCAGGTCGAAGCTGCGAATACCCTGCATCACGGTACCGTAGAGGCCCATGGTCAGCAGCAGGAAGCTCCCCGACACCCCTGGCAGCAACAGCGCACTGATGGCAATGGCGCCCCCCACCACCAGCATCAGGTTGGCGCTGCCGAGCAGCGTGATCAGCGGCATCAGCGACGGCAGCCAGTGGGCCAGCAGCAGCCCGGCCACCAGCGGCAGCAGGTGCCACCACCTCCAGTCGCTGGGGTGGCGGCTGACCACGATCGCCGAGGCCGCCACCAGACCGAAGAAGAAGCCGTTGAGCAGCAGCGGGTGGTCCTCCAGCAGCCATACCACCAGGTGCGCGACGCTGACCAGGCTGACAGCAATGCCGGCCAGCAGCGGAATCACGAAGGCGAGATTGAGGTGGGCCGCCAGCAGCGGCAGCCCTCCCCGACGCCAGGCGACGAAGGCGCTGGGACCGAACTGCTTGACGGTGTGGATCAGCTCCTCGTAGATCCCGGTGACGAAGGCGATGGTCCCGCCGGAGACGCCGGGTACCGCGTCGGCGGCCCCCATGCCGGCGCCCCTGAGAAAGATACCGAAATGTCGCTTCAACGAATGACTCCTTCCAGCAGCGGCACGAAGCGTACCGACTCCAGCCGCTGTTGCTCGAATTGGCTGCCCTGGCGCTGCACCCGGGTCAGCCACTGGCGCCCCCGGGCATCGGCCAGGGGGGTGATCAGCACCCCCTCTTCGCCGAGCTGGGCCAGCAGCGGCTCGGGCAGCTCGGAGGCGCAGGCGGTCAGCAGGATGACATCGAAGGGTGCCGCCTCCGGCCAGCCATGACCGCCGTCGGCCAGGCGCAACCGTGCCTGGTGGGCGCCCAACCGCCGCAGCCGCTGTCCCGCTCGACGGTGCAGGGCATTGATCCGTTCCACCGACCAGAGTTCCGATACCAGCCGCGACAGCACCAGGGTCTGGTAGCCGGAGCCGGTGCCGATCTCCAGCACCCGGGCCGGCTGCTCCTGGATCACCAGTTCGGTCATTCGCGCCACCATCCATGGCTGGGAGAGGGTCTGGCCGTGGCCGATGGGCAACGAGGTGTCCTCGTAGGCGCGGTGGGCCAGCGCCTCGTCGAGGAACAGGTGGCGCGGCTCCCGCGCCATCACCTCCAGGACCCTGGGATCGCGGATGCCCTGATCCGCCAGGCGGGCGACCATGCGGTCGCGGGTTCGCTGCGATGTCATGCCGATCCCTTGCAGCAGATCGGGGCGTAGATCAGGTGAGTGCATCCAGCCAGCCCTGCACGTCGTCGAGCGCCGCATGCCGGGTGAGATCGGTCTGCAGCGGGGTGATGGAAACGAAGCCAGCCTCCACGGCGGCGAAGTCGGTATCCGGGCCGTCATCGGCGTTCTCGCCGACGGCGGCGATCCAGTAACGCACCCGCCCCCGTGGGTCGCGCACCTCCAGCGGCCGGGCCGCCGGGCCACGATAGCCCAGGCGGGTGACCCGGAAGCCCTGGATCTCGTCCCAGGGCCGGTCGGGCACGTTGACATTGAGCAGGCTGCGCGGTGGCAGCGAGAGCTGGTCCGCCGCCCCCACCAGGCTGGCCGCCACCCGGCCGGCGGTATCGAAGTGGCGCGAGCCCACCAGCGACATGGCGATCGCCGCCATGCCCAGGTTGCGCCCCTCCATGGCCGCGGCCACGGTGCCCGAATAGAGCACATCGTCGCCCAGGTTGCCACCATGGTTGATGCCGGAGATCACCAGATCGGGCTTCTCGTCCCAGACCCCGTTGACCCCCAGGTAGACGCAGTCCGCCGGCGTGCCATCGACGCTGTAGAAGCCGTTGTCGAGGGCGGCGAGCGCGAGTGGCCGGCTCAGGGTCAGGGAGTTGCTCGCTCCGCTCTTGTCGCGATCCGGCGCCACCACGCGCAGCTTCGCATGGCGAACGAGGGCGTCATGCAGGGCGCGCAGCCCCGGCGCGTGCACCCCGTCATCGTTGGAGAGCAGCAATCGTCGCATCGTCATTCCTCGCTTGCCTCGCCCCCGGTCACAGACCGGGGTGCATGATCAATTCCCGCAGCACCGCGGTGGCGAAGGCGCCCCGCGGCAGCCCGAACGACAGCCATATCGCGTCCTCGTCCCGCTCGAGGGCGGGTTCGGCCAGGCGCAGGCGAAGCGCCCGTCGGGCCAGGCGCACCCCGGCACGCTCGAGCCCCCGGCACAACGCCGGATAGCGTTCGGGCAGCGCCGCCTCGAAGGCCCGGGCCTCGCCGTCGGCCACCGAGTCGCCGACCCCCCACAGGATGCCGGTGGGGTGCAGGTCGAGTCGCTCGGCCCGGGCCGACAGCTCGGCGTCGAGTGTCGCCACGGAGAACTGGCTGGCGGTGCCATCGAGCATCACCACTTCACCGGCCAGCGGCCTCGCCCAGTTCTCCGCGCGCAAGCGCATCGCCAGCAGCTCGTTGAACAGGAAACTCCTCGCCGCCGAGAGCAGCATGCCGTCGCGGTCGTCGCGCTTGCGCCACCCCCTCGCCAGCAGGGCGCGGGCACGCAACAGGTTGCGCCCGTCGGGGCCGAAGCGCTGGGGGCCGAAATAGTTGGCCACGCCGTGGCGACAGAGCCACTCCCAGCGCACCGGGAACCGCGGATCCTCGACCGCCGCCCCGGTGATCCGCAGCCGGAAGCGGTTGCCGCGGTGTACGCCACGCTTGAGCTTGCGTGGGTGCCGTCCCTGGTCGAGCACCCGGATGCCGAGTCCGGCGAGGCGCTCGACCAATGCCGCGGGCGCCTCGCGACCGGGCAACTGAACCGAGAACCACTGACGGGTCACGGCAACGCGATCCTTCATCCCGGCGTAGCCCACCTCCCGGGGCGACGTCTCGCAGAGCCGCGCCAGTTCGCGCGCCACCATGGCGGTGGTCAGGTCGCGCTTCTCGATCCACAGCCAGAGGTGCTCACCCTCGCCTTCGAGAGCGAAGCCGAGGCACTCCTCGACCTCGAAGTCCTCGGGACAGGCCCGGTAGCCACCGGCCCCCGGCGGGCCGAACGCGTCATCCAGCGCCCGGGGCCAGGTCGGTGGCCAGTCGATGATGTCGTGCACGGGCTCAGTCACTCGCCGGCTCCCGTCGCCACAGCAGGACGACCGCCTCGGCGGCGATGCCCTCGCCGCGACCGGTGAAGCCGAGCCGCTCACTGGTGGTCGCCTTGACGTTCACCGCCCCCGCTTCGAGCCCCAGGTCGGCGGCGATAGTGGCTACCATGGCGGCGATATGCGGGGCCAGCTTCGGCGCCTGGGCGATCACGGTGGCGTCCAGGTTGCCGACCCGGTAGCCGGCCTCCCGTACCAGCGCCGCCACCCGACGCAGCAGCGCCCGACTGTCGGCGCCGGCCCAGGCCGGGTCGGTGTCGGGAAAATGGCGACCGATGTCTCCCAGGGCACAGGCACCGAGCAGGGCATCGCAGACGGCGTGCAGCAGCACGTCACCGTCGGAGTGGGCGACGAAGCCATGGTCGAAGGGCAGCCGAACGCCGCCGATCATCAGGTGGTCGCCAGCGCCGAAGCGATGGACGTCGAAGCCGTGGCCGATTCGCATCATGCTGTTCTCACCCACTCAGCTCGACTCCTCGGTGGTGGACGACGAGGCAGCCTGGGCGGCCAGCACCAGCGCGGCCAGTGCCAGGTCCTCGGGATGTGTGATCTTGAGATTGTCGCGGCTCCCCATGACCAGCCGCGGCGCCTGCCCCAGGGCCTCTACCGCCGAGGCCTCGTCGGTCACCGCGAGGCCTCGCGCCCGCGCCTCCCGCAGGGCCCGGCGCAGCAGGCCGTAGCGGAACCCCTGGGGTGTCAGGGCGTGCCACAGGCCCTCCCGGGACTCGGTGGCGCCGACTCGCCCGGCGCCATCGTCGCGCTTCATGGTGTCGGCCGCGGGCACGGCGAGCAGGCCGCCCACCGGGTCATCGGCGAGTGCGGCGTGGAGTCGCACCAGGTCGGCGACGGTAACGCAGGGGCGGGCCACGTCATGGACCAGCACCAGGTCGTGCTCGCCGGCTTCGCCCACCATGGCATCCAGGGCATTGATCACCGAGTCGACCCGCTCGGCCCCGCCGGGCACCCGGCGCCAGTCGGCGAAGGGCACCCAGCCCGGGTCGAAGTAGCGGTCGTCGACGTCCAGGCAGAGGCAGAGCCGGGCCGCGGGGAAGGCCTGGTGCAGCCGCGCCAGGGTGTGCACCAGCACGGGCCGGCCGTGCAGGGGCAGGTACTGCTTGGGGCGATCCGCGCCCATGCGCCGGCCCCGCCCCGCGGCGGGCACCACCAGCCAGGGCGCCGCGCTCATCGGCTCGCCTCCATGGGCCGCGGTGCGTTCTCGGCCAGGCCGACGCCGGCCTCCTGTCGAGCCGCCTCGACCGCCACGCCCGGCACCCAGAAGAACTGCTCGTCGGCGCGCACCATGCCGATGTCACTGCGCCCGCGCTCCTCGATGGCGTCGAGGCCGGTCTTGAGGTCGACCACCTCGGCGGCGAGCCGGGCATTGCGATCACGCAGCGGCTTGTTCTCCGCCTCCAGGGCGGCGACACGCTCGCGCACCTGGGCGAGGTCGCGGATGCCCCCCTCCCCCAGCCACAGGCGATACTGCAGCAGGGCGAGCAGGACGATCAGCACGATGGCCAGCCACTTGAGCATCCGGGAATTCCGTCTCGACACGACAATGGCAGGCATTATGCCACCTTAGTCCGTCGCCCTCACGCCCGAAACGGCAACGCCTGCCGTGCCGCGTGGCGATAGGCGTCGACATGGACCCGCTCCTCGGCGCAGAAGCGTGCGATGGCCGCGCGCAGCCCGGGATCGGCGATGTGGTGCAGCGAGCGCAGCCGGCGCGGCGCGAAGCCTCGGGCCAGCTTGTGCTCGCCCTGGGTGCCGGGGTCGAAGGTGGTCAGCCCCTTGGCCAGGCAGTGCTCGATGCCCTGGTAATAGCAGGCCTCGAAATGCAGGCAGTCGGCCACCACCTCGCTGCCCCAGTAGCGGCCATAGAGGGTACGCGCGCCCTGCAGACAGAGCGCCGCCGCCACCGGCCGGCCGTCGAGGCGTGCCTGAATCAGCACCAGCGCCTCGGGCAGGGTGCGGCGCAGGCGCTCGAAGAAGTCGAGGTTGAGATAGCCATGACGGCCCCGCTCCAGGTAGGTGATCTCGTAGCAACGGAAGAAGTGGGCCATGGCCCGGGCGTCGATCTCGTCGCCCTCCAGTCGATGCAGGGTCAGGCCCTGCTCGGCCACCAGGCGGCGCTCGCGGCGAATCGCCTTGCGCCGCTTCGAGGTCAGGGCGGCGAGAAAGCCGGCGAAGTCGCTGTAACCGCGATCCCGCCACTGGAACTGCACGCCATGGCGCACCAGCAGCCCGGGGCGGGCCTCCCGCCAGGCCTCCACCTCGCGCTCCTCGGCGAACAGCAGGTGCCAGCTCGACAGGGTGCCGTCCTCCCAGGCCCCGGTCAGCGCCTCGCGGGCGGCGCGCGGGTCGACGCCCTCGGCCAGCGCCAGCCGTGGCCCCGGCGCCGGGGTGAAGGGGATGGCACTGAGTCCCTTGGGGTAGTAGCGTCCGCCGGCGCGCTCCCAGGCCTCGGCCCAGGCCCAGTCGAAGACGTATTCACCGAAGGAGTGGTGCTTGTGGTAGTGGGGCATGACGCCGACCAGCGTCTCGCCCTGCCATAACGTCAGGTGGCGCGGCACCCAGCCGGTGGCCGCCCCCACCGCGCCGCTGGCCTCCAGCGCATGCAGGAACTCGTGGCGCAGGAAGGGGTGGTCGTCGCCCACCAGGGCGTTCCACCGCGCGGGCGACACCGCCTCGATGGCAGGCAACTCCTTGAGGATCAGCTCGGACATGGGGTCTCCCGCGGCGAAGGCAGGGCGGAACCGGCTGACAAGCGGCCGGCCGAAGGCCTACATTGTGCGCAGACCTTGCCGCCCGTTCCACTACCGGTTTTCGCCACATGCCAAGGGAGATGTGCATGGCCAACGCCAGTGACCTGCAGGCGCGCCTGGACGAGCAGCGCCACGCCTTTGCCGCCGAGCGCTTCCCGTCGCTGGCGACGCGACGCGACCGCCTCGCCCGCCTGGCGACCATGACCCGTCATCATCGTGACGAGATCGTCCAGGCGATCCGCCAGGACTTCGGCCACCGTGCCGAGGCCGAGACCCGCCTGGCGGAGGTCGCCACCGTGCTGCAGGCCGTGCGCCACGCCCGTCGCCACCTCAGGCGCTGGATGCGCCCGAAGCGCGCCGCGATGCCGCTGCGACTGTGGCCCGCCCGCGGCCGCGTCCATCGCCAGCCGCTGGGGGTGGTGGGCATCATCGCGCCCGCCAACTACCCGTGGAACCTGGCCCTGCTGCCGGCGGTGGACGCCCTGGCCGCCGGCAACCGGGTGATGATCAAGCCCAGCGAGCAGACCCCCACCACCAGCGCCCTGATGGCGCGGCTCGCGGCGCGCTATTTCGCCGCCGACGAACTCCGCGTGGTGACCGGCGAGGTCGAGGTTGGCCGCGCTTTCGCCGCCCTGCCCTTCGACCACCTGCTGTTCACCGGCAGCGCCCGCGTCGGCCGCGAGGTGGCCCGCGCCGCCGCCGCCAACCTCACGCCGGTGACCCTGGAGCTCGGCGGCAAGACCCCGGCCATCGTCGCCGACGACGCCGACCTCGAGCACGCCGCCCGGCGCATCGCCTTCGGCAAATGGCTCAACGCCGGCCAGACCTGCATCGCCCCGGACTATGTGCTGATCGACGAGCCGCGCCTCGGCGCCTTCGTCGAGGCCCTGACCCGTACGGTCAAGCGGTTCCACCCCCGCGGCAGCGCCGGTGACGACTACACCGCCATCCTCGGCGACAGGCAGCGCGAGCGACTCGCTGCCATGTTGGAGGAGGCGAGGGACCACGGCTGCCGGGTGATCCCGCTGGGTGAGCCGGTCGAGCTGCGCGAGGGCAGCAAGCTGCCGCCGACCCTGGTGATCGACCCCCACGAAGGGCTCGCTCTGATGCGCGAGGAGATCTTCGGCCCCTGGTTGCCGATCCTCGGCGTGCGTGATCTCGAGGCCGCCCTGGACTTCGTCCAGCGCCGGCCGCATCCGCTGGCACTCTACGCCTTCACCGACGATCCGGCGCGGCGCCAGCGCCTCCTGCACGAGACCCATTCCGGTGGGGTGGTGTTCAACGACACCCTGTGGCACAACGCCGTGCCGGCCCTGCCCTTCGGCGGCGTGGGCGAGAGCGGCATGGGTGCCTATCAGGGCGAAGCGGGCTTCCGGCGCTTCAGCCACGAGCGCGGCGTCTTCCAGCAGGCCCGGCGCAATGCCGTAGGACTGCTCGACCCGCCCTATCGACGCTGGCTGCTACGGTTACTGGGGCTCTGACGCAAGGATCGCGACGAAGGTCGCGGTAATAAAACTACAAATCAGGCCAGGCACGGCGTACCATTGGCGAAAAGCCGGATTGTTTTTTGGTAAGTTTACTAAATAACCGACACTCGATTCCGAGGTGCCCCATGGCCAGCACGACCCCAGCCCTCAACACCACCGTCGCCGACGTCACCCGGCGCATCCGCGAGCGCTCCAGCGAGCGCCGCGCCCTCTATGAGAGCCGCATGGCCGACCAGCACGGTCGCGGCGTGCACCGCGGCGAGCTCTCCTGCGGCAACCTCGCCCACGGCTTCGCGGCCTGCGGCGCCGAGGACAAGAACCAGCTCAAGCTGATGAACTCCGCCAATCTGGGCATCATCTCGTCGTACAACGACATGCTCTCGGCCCACCAGCCGCTGGAGACCTTCCCCGCGATCATCAAGGACGCCGCCCGCGCCATGGGCTCCACCGCCCAGTTCGCCGGCGGCGTGCCGGCCATGTGCGACGGCGTGACCCAGGGCCAGCCGGGCATGGAGCTGTCGCTGTTCTCCCGCGACGTGATCGCCATGGCCACCGCCGTGGGGCTGTCGCACAACATGTTCGATGCCGCCCTCTATCTCGGCGTGTGCGACAAGATCGTCCCG
Source organism: Halomonas sp. LMYGS-3 (assembly GCF_059509875.1). Lineage (NCBI taxonomy): Bacteria > Pseudomonadati > Pseudomonadota > Gammaproteobacteria > Oceanospirillales > Halomonadaceae > Halomonas > Halomonas sp. LMYGS-3. The sequence goes on from NZ_JCAKFQ010000007.1 coordinate 73,949, forward strand.
GGGCTGTTCATCGCCGCGGCGCGCTTCGGCCACCTGCCGGCCATGTTCGTGCCCGCTGGGCCCATGCCCAGCGGCCTGCCCAACAAGGAGAAGGCCCGCATCCGCCAGCTGTTCGCCGAGGGCAAGGCGAGCCGTGAGGACCTGCTGGAGGCCGAGTCCGCCTCCTACCACAGTCCCGGCACCTGCACCTTCTACGGCACCGCCAACTCCAACCAGCTGATGATGGAGATGATGGGCCTGCACCTGCCCGGCACCTCCTTCGTCAACCCGGGCACCGAGATGCGCGAGGCGCTGACCCGTTTCGCCACCGAGCAGGCGATCCGCAACACCGAACCGGGCGGCGACTATCGCCCCTTCTACAAGCAGATCGACGAGAAGGCGATCGTCAACGCCGTGGTCGGCCTGCTCGCTTCCGGCGGCTCCACCAACCACACCCTGCACCTGGTGGCCATGGCCGCCGCCGCCGGCCTGACCATCACCTGGGAGGACTTCACCGACCTCTCCGCGGTGACCCCGAGCCTGATGCAGGTCTATCCCAACGGCCAGGCGGACATCAACCACTTCCAGGCCGCCGGTGGCATGAGCCTGCTGATCCGCGAGCTGATCGGGGCCGGGCTGATTCACGCCGACATCCCCACGGTGTTCGGCACCGACATGACCGCCTACACCCAGGAGCCCTTCCTCGAGGACGGCAAGCTGGTGTGGCACGAAGGGCCCACCGAGAGCCTCGACACCGAGGTGCTGCGCCCGGTGGCCGAGCCCTTCGCCCCCACCGGCGGGCTCACCGTGTTGAACGGCAACCTGGGCCGCGGGGTGATCAAGGTCTCGGCGGTCAAACCCGAGCACCGCCTGGTCGAGGCACCGATCAAGATCTTCGAGGACCAGAATGAGCTCAAGGCGGCCTTCGAGGCCGGTGAGCTGGATCGCGACGTGATCGCCGTGGTGCGCTTCCAGGGCCCCAAGGCCAACGGCATGCCGGAACTGCACAAGCTGACGCCCTACCTGGGCGTGCTGCAGGACCGCGGCTACAAGGTCGCGCTGGTCACCGACGGCCGCATGTCCGGCGCCTCGGGCAAGGTGCCGGCGGCCATCCACATCAGCCCCGAAGCGCTGGATGGCGGGCCGCTGGCCAAGCTCAAGGATGGCGACATCGTGCGCCTGGATGCCGACAAGGGCAGCCTCGAGGTCAAGGTCGACGCCCATGAGTGGGCCGAGCGCGAGCTGCGCATCGGCGAGCTGGACCACTACCACGTGGGCCTGGGCCGCGAGCTGTTCGGCGGCTTCCGCCACCTGGCCATGCGCGGCGAGGAAGGGGCTGGGGTATTCGGCGGTTTCGAGGCCGACGACCTGGCCCGCCAGGAGGGCCAGATCCACGAAGACGACGCCTGAGCCACTGCCACAACAGGGCTATCGCCGTGGCAATGACGAGAAGCACCGGGGACAGGTCGAAGAGGGGGTCCTACGCCAGGGATGGCGTCGGTAGCGCCCAGGGAGGGGTTTACAGCGCCCCCTCGCAGACCTGTCGCCGGAACAGCTTCGAGCGATTCAGCCACTGCCACAGCCCTGACGGCCAGAAGGGAACATTGACGATGACACGACCCGCGCTGATCGGTGATATCGGCGGCACCAATGCTCGCTTCGCCCTGGTGACCCCGGGCGCCTTCGAGCCCCACGACATCCTGAGCCTGCCCTGCGCCGACTACCCGGGGCTGGTCGAAGCGGTCAACGACTACCTGAGCCGGGTCGGCGCCACGGGGGAAAACGCCCCCCGCGAGGCCTGCCTGGCCTTCGCCTGCCCGGTCCGCGGCGACCGGGTGAAGATGACCAACAACCACTGGTCCTTCTCGCGCCGCGAGGTACAGCAGGCCCTCGGCCTGACGCTGTTCAAGGCGATCAACGACTTCACCGCCCAGGCGCTGGGCGTCCCGCACGTGGCCGACGCCGAGCTGGTGGAGGTCCAGCCCGGCGAGGCGCTCCCCCACACCGCCCGGCTGGTGATCGGTCCCGGTACCGGGCTCGGCGTGTCCGGCCTCTTCCCCGGCCGCCACGCCTGGATCCCGCTGCCCGCCGAGGGCGGCCATGTCACCTTCGCCCCCACCGACGAGCGCGAGCAGAACCTGCTCAGGCACTTCCGCAACCGCTACGGCCGGGTCAGCGTCGAGCGCATCCTCTGCGGCCAGGGACTGCTCGACCTCTACCTGGCCCACTGCTCGCTGAAGGGCGCCAACCCGCATTACACGACCCCCGCCGAGGTCACCGAGGGTGCCTCGGGTGGCGACCCGGTGGCCCGTGATACCCTGCTGCGGTTTCTGAAGATCCTCGGCGACGTCTGCGGCGATGCCGTCCTGACGCTCGGCGCCCGCGGCGGGGTCTACCTGTGCGGCGGCATCCTGCCGCGGCTGCTCGACTGGCTGCCCCGGAGCCGCTTCCGCGAGGCCTTCACCGACAAGGGTCGCATGAGCGCCTATACGGCGGCCGTGCCGGTCCAGGTGGTGACCGCCCCCTGGACCGGCCTGCTGGGTGCCGCCGAGGCCCTGCACAACGAAGAAGTCGAGTGACCCGAGGGGTTGCTTGACCGAGGAGGTCGCATGATTCCCGCAAGCCTGCGAGCGCTGCTCGACGAGACTCGCGGCCAGCGCCGCGCCGAATGGCAAGGTCGCGAGCTGTGGCTGGCCAACGAGCCCTGGGGCGAACTGGCGGTATCGCTGCAGGGCGCGCAACCCCTGCACTTTTTACCAGCGCCGCTCTCTAGCGCGTCCGAAGCCACGCGCACACGCGCTGACACTGGCGGTCCCGGCCCGGTCGAGCAAGAAGAGGCGCTGGTGCCCGGCGGCTGGCTGTGGGTGACGCCCACCCCCCAGGCGCTGCCCGGGGCGATCCGCGGCGGTATCCCGCTGTGCTGGCCCTGGTTCGCCGACGAACACACCGCCGACGAGTCCCCGGACCGCAGCGGGCCGATGCACGGCCCGGCGCGCAAGGCCGAGTGGCGGCTGGACGCCGTGGACGAGCACGAGGGTGGCGTGGAGCTGCACCTTTCGCCACGCGAGCGCCTGCATACCCAGCTGGCCCCCCGCGCGGTGATCCAGGCCAACGGCCAGCGGCTGCACGTGGAGCTGATCACCGAGCACGTCGGCGAGACCCCGATCAAGATGAGCGGCGCCCTGCACAGCTACCTGGCGGTCGCCGACGCCCACGCCTGCCGAGTGGAGGGGCTGGCCGGCGCCCGCTACCTGGACAAGCTGGCCGGCTTCGCCGAGCGCGAGCAGCAGGGTGAACTGGGCGTGCGCGGCTCCCTCGACCGCATCTATCACAGCAACGCCGAGCTGGTGCTCGACGACGGCAGCCGCCGCCTGCGTATCGCCCGCCAGGGCAGCGACTCGGCGGTGGTCTGGCACCCGGGCGAGGCCCTGCCGGCGGACACCCCCGCCGAGGCGGGCCGCCACTTCCTGTGCGTGGAGTCGGCCAATACCCGCCTCGATCCGGTGTGGCTGGTGCCCGGCGCCCAGCACTTGCTGGGCACCACGCTGTCGCTCGACCACGCCGGCCAAGAGGCCGCCCGATGAACGACGCGACAGCCTTCGAGGCGCCCTTCCTGCTCGGCATGATGCGGCTGCACGAGGAACCGACGCTGCATGACCCGGCACGGCTGGCCGACTGGATCGAGGCGCGGCTCGACGAGGGGCTCGCCTGGTTCGACCATGCCGACATCTACGGCGACCGCCAGGGCGAGGCACTGTTCGGCGCAGCGCTCAGGCACCGGCCCGGCCTGGCCAGGCGCGTGCGCGTCGTCACCAAGGCGAGCATCGTCACGCCGGAACGCAACGCGTCCCCTCACCGGGTGAAGCACTACGACAGCTCGCCGGCCTATCTGGCGCGTGCCATCGACGACTCGCTGGCACGGCTCGGGGTGGAACGGCTCGACCACTTCCTGCTCCACCGCCCCGACCCGCTGATGGACGCCGAGGCCACCGGGCGGGTGCTGGACGACGCCATCGCCGCCGGCAAGATCGGCGCCGCCGGGGTCTCGAACTTCCTGCCGGAACAGTGGCGACGGCTGCAGGGTGCCATGCACCGGCGGCTGGCATCTCACCAGCTGCAGCTCTCTCTTGACCACCCCGCCCCGCTGTTCGACGGCAGCTTCGACGCCCTGGTGACCGACGGCCAGGCACCCATGGCCTGGTCGCCGCTGGGCGGCGGCCGGGTGCTGAAGGGACCGGCCCGCCCCCTCTTGCTGCAACTCGCCGACGAGCTCGGCGTGACGCCTGCCGGCCTGGCGCTGGCCTGGCTGCGCGCCCTGCCCGGCCGGCCGGTACCGGTGATCGGCAGCCTGCGCGCCGAACGCATTGCGGCCCTCGCCGAGGATGCCGCCCTGACCCTCGATCGGGCAGCCTGGTATGCCCTGCTCGAGGCCGCCCGTGGCCAGGAGGTGGCCTGAGCGCGGCCGACCCGACACCATCGACAACGAATCGAACAACGAGGACACTGCCATGACCCCCGTGATCGCCTTCGGCGAAGCGCTCGTCGACATGCTCTCCAGCCAGTTGGGCGACCAGGCCGCCGACGAGACCGAGACTTTCACCCCCTATGCCGGCGGGGCGCCGGCCAACGTGGCCGTGGCCTGCGCCCGTCTGGGCGTGCCCAGCCGCTTCCTCGGCATGCTCGGCGAGGATCACTTCGGCGACTTTCTGGCCCGGGAACTGGCCGCCCACGGCGTCGACACCTCCGGGGTGGTGCGCACCCGGGCGGCACGCACCGCCCTGGCCTTCGTCTCCCGCGACGCCCACGGTGAGCGCACCTTCGACTTCTACCGCCCGCCGGCCGCCGACCTGCTCTACCGCCTGGAGCACCTGCCCGCCGGCGTCTTCGCCGAACCTGCCATCCTGCACCTGTGCACCAACAGCCTGACCGAGCCGGCGATCGCCGAGACCACCCTGGCCATGGCCGAGATGGCCCGCCGCGCCGGCTGCCTGGTCAGCGTCGACGCCAACCTCCGCCACAACCTCTGGGAGAGTGGTGAGGCAGACATCGCCCTGGTCACTCGCCTGCTCGACACCGCCGACCTGGTCAAGCTCTCCCACGACGAGCTCGACTTCCTGCGCGCCGACCATCCGGAAGATGCCTGGCTGGCCGAGCGCCTCGCCGCCGGCGTGAAGTTCGCGGTGATCACCGCGGGCCCCGGCGAGGTGGCGCTGAAGGGCGTCGACCTCGACGACCGGGTCACGCCGCCAAGCGTCCAGGCGGTGGACACCACGGCCGGCGGCGACGCCTTCATCGGCGGGCTGCTCGCCGAGCTCGCCGAACACGGTATCGATGGGGGCTGGTACCAGGACACGGCCTTCCTGCATCGGGCGGTGGAGATCGCCTGCCGCTGCGGCGCCCATGCCGTGACCCGCCCCGGCGCCTATGCCGCCCTGCCGACCCGCGACGACCTGGTGCGGCTCAGGGGCTAGGCTACAGGGAGGATCCAGCGGCCCCCCAGAACCGTGACGAGGAGATCTCCATGCGCCAGCTCCAGTGGGGCATCCTGAGCACCGCGGGAATCGCCCGGAAGGCGATGATTCCTGCCATCCACGACGCCCCCAACGCCCACCTGCTGGCGATCGCCAGCGAGAGCGGCCGTGCCGGTGAGGTGGCCGGCCAGTTCGACATTCCCCGCACCCACAACGGATTCCGGGCACTGCTGGCGGATCCCGAGGTGGACGCGGTCTACGTGCCGCTGCCCAACACCCTGCACGCCCGCTGGGTGATCGAGGCGGCCCGTCACGGCAAGCATGTGCTGTGCGAGAAGCCAGCCGCCCTGACCGGTGGGGAAGCCCGGGCGATGCAGGCCGCCTGCGACGAGGCCGGGGTCTGCCTGATGGAGGGCTACATGTACCGCCATCACCCGCAGCACGCCCGAGCGCGGGAGATCCTCGAAAATGGCGAGATCGGCGAGGTACGCCAGGTGCGCGGGCAGTTCTCCTTTCCGCTCGACCTGAGCTCGGCCAATATCCGCCTGGAGCGCGACCAGGGCGGCGGCTGCCTGCACGACGTGGGCTGCTATGTGCTCGACGTGATCCGCCGCCTGCTGGACACACCGAGCGAGGTGACGATCCTTGGCCATGTGCCCGAGGAGCTGGGCGTGGATACCACCGTCAGCGGCATCCTGCGCTTCGCCGACGGTCGGCTGGCCGAGTTCGGTGCCAGCTTCGAGCAGGCCCCCATCAACCGCTACGAGGTGATCGGCACCCATGGCAGCCTGCTGCTGCCCGCCGCCTTCCGCCCCGACAAGCAGGGTGGGGTGGGCGAGCTGGTGATCACCGACGAGCAGGGGCGAGTGCGCCGCGAGTTCGTACATGGCGACCAGTACCCGGCTCAGATCGAGGCGTTCTCCGCCTGGGCGCTGGGCACGGGACCCGCACCCGATACCCGCCACGAACTGATCGACCAGGCCGGCCTGCTGGAGGCCTGCCGCCGCTCGCTGCGCGAGAACCGCACGATCCGCCTGTGAAGCCTTTCCCTACCTCGCCATCTGGCGCTCCGGGCGGCGCCAGCGCTCAAGCGTGGCGCCGCCCCAGTGGCGGTGGGCGCCACCGCCTGATCCCAGCGACACTCCGGCGAAAAGGGGGCATGGCCAGTGGCCATGCCCCTTGCTTTGCTACGTCATGACGCGGCCCGAAGCGGTGCCGGAGAGCTCCTGAACTCAGAAGTGGTACTTGAAGCGCAACCGGGCGCCGTAGCGATCCGCCTTGTCGAGGCTGTCAACCTCCCGGTGATCGATGCGGCTGAAATAGGCGCCCAGATAGATGCTCAGCTCCTCGATGTTCAGCACATCGGCGAAGTGGTAGGAGGTATAGAGGGTGTCGACAGTATAGCGCCCCGGTACGGTGATGATGGCATCGCCATTGGCCTCCGGATTGACATCGTCGATCTCGTTGCGCGCATGGAGATAGCCGACCCCGAACCCCTGCCACAGAGCATTCAGCCCCAGCGTCAGGTTGTCCTCCTCATGGGCATCCAGATAGGCCAGGTTGGCATTCACCATCCAGTCGCCCTGGTCATAGGAGAGTCGGACGCCGTAGCCGGTACGGTCGCTGATATCGGCGCCCCGCTCGTCGACCACGGCATCGCTGACCAGGTTGGTCTCGAGGCCGGCCGCCAGCGTCCAGGGACCCGGCGTCCAGGCCAGCACCGGCCGCACGACGAAGGAGTTCTTGGCATTGTCCTCCGGATCGATGGCGTAGCCGTGATAGGTCGCGGTATCGAACAGGTCACGACGATCGCCGAACAGGGTGGCAAGCTCGGCGTAGAAGTCACCGCTCCGCTGGCTCAACATGACCTGGCCGGAGTCTCCGCCGCGGCCACGCCCCTCCTTGGCCTGATAGAGATAGCCCTGACCGTCCCGATAGAGGCCATCGGAGGTGTCACCGCTGAAGCCCACGAAGACATCCTGCCCCAGTGGGAAGAGGTCGTAGGCCTCGAAACGGCCGACCTTGAGCTCCGGTCCACCATGTCGACCGATCGCCAGCCAGGCATCGTCGAGGCCGAGGGCGCCGTTGGTCTGCAGCAACGGCTGGGCCTTGAAGCGGGCGTAGTGGGCCTGGGAGCCACGCTCACCGCTCACATCGAGCAGCACACGCCCGGTCTGGTTGTACTCGTCGCCGCGGTCCACATCGTCCTCGAAGAAGATGGGACCTTCGCCGGCATGGGTGTTCTGGGCATTGATATCCAGCTCGACATCACCACCGAAGGTGAGCGAGCCACGCTCCCCCTCATGGGTGATGCCAGCCATGGCCGGAAGCGCCATGCCGAGGGACAGGGCAGCGGAAAGCGGGAGCAGCGTGAAGGTGGAATTCTTCATGATTGTCCTTGTGCAGTTATGGTAGTGCTTCGATCGAATGGGCCCGTGGGCGGGCCCGACGGCGGCACGGCAGGCTGTGCCGCTAGCCTTGGCGAGCCTCCGGAAGGGCGTCATAACGCCACTCCGTCAGCCGACAGTCTCCCGCCAAGACGCGGCAGGAGACGGACCGCCCTGCCGGGGCGGCGAAGCCGAGATGGGTCAGGGTGAGTCGACCTCCGTCGAGCAGCAGCTCCAGCGACCCGTCATCCACCAGCCATTCCAGCTCGACCCGCGAGCCGGCCAGACGCCCGACCCGCTGATCATGGGGAAAATGGCTATCGAACTCGGCCACCCCGTTCTCGCCCTCACGACGGTGGCTGACCCGCACGCCCTCGCCGTCCCGCGCCAGCCGAAGGGTCTGGTGGTCGCCCTGCTGCAGGTCCAGTTCGATGACGGCATCCGGCGCCAGCTCGAGCATGAGGCGGCCATGGGCCAGCCGGGCACCGGCCGCCACCAGGGTGTGATGCCCGGCCGTCAGCTCGGCAGGGGGCAAGGCAGGGTCCGCCGATGCCCCGGCCAGGGCCCGCCATTCCCGGGCGAAGGCCTGGCACAGCCGCACGCCTTCGGGGGTAGCGGTGAGTCCGAGCTCGCGGGGGAAGCTCATGGCGCCGCGCCAGCCCGCCTCGGGGGTCTGTTTGGCGTAGAGCCAGTTGTTGAGCCAGGCGATGGCCAGACGCCGGCCGTCCGCCGCCGGAATGTCCGACCAGCTCTGCACGGCGTAGAAGTCGCGCCCCTCGTCCATCAGCAACACGGTCTCGGCCGGGTGGTCGTTATGGAAGCGCTCGCCGTCGAAATGGCCGACGAAGTACTGGGTGAAGGAGCCGAAGGCGTCCTGCTCGCCGGCGCCCACGCCCACCACCAGCACCCAGCGGCTCGCTGGTTCGCCGGGGGCGGCCCCCTCGACGGGCAGTTCAAAGAGATCGGGACACTCCCAGGGGCCATCGGTATGGCGTCCCTGCTCGGCGCCGAACTCGCTGGCCAGGCGCCAGTCCAGCAGGTCCTCGGAGAGGTAGAAGCGAATCGTCTGGCCACAGGCCAGCGCCATCACCCAGCGCCGGCTGGGCGCATGCCAGACGACCTTGGGGTCGCGGAAGTCCGGGAAGCCCGGCGCGGCGATGATCGGATTGGCCGCATACTTGTGCCAGCTGCGCCCGCGGTCGCGGCTATAGGCCAGGCACTGCTCCTGGACATAGTCCGCGGGGTCGTCGTCCGCTTCGCGATGCACGGTATAGAAGGCCAGCAGGCCCGGCTCGCCGTCGAACAGGCCAGTGGCGTCGTGCCAATCGACGATGGCACTGCCCGAGAAGCAGGTGCCCTGCTCGTCAGGCGCCAGCGCCAGTGGCAGGTGCTCCCAGTGGCACAGGTCGCGGCTGACCGCATGGCCCCAGTGCATGGGGCCGTGGATCCGGTCATGGGGATAGTACTGATAGAAGAGGTGGTACTCGCCATCGAAGTAGACCAGGCCATTGGGGTCGTTCATCCAGCCCTGGGGCGGGGTGAAGTGCAGCGTCGGGCGCACGGCCTGCAGGGGGGCGGCAGTCACAGCGGTCATGATCGATCCTTTGTCACGCATTGATATCGGGGCACCCAACCGGGCGCCAGGGAGGCGACGCGGCGACAGAAAAACAACGTTGTCATTCCGGCACACACGCCGCCTCCACGGGGGACGTCGCGGCACTCAGGCGCTGGCGGCCAGGCCCTGGCCCGCGGCCTTGAGCTCCTCGGGGCGCTTGCGCGGGCCAATACTGCGCCCGGTGGCGTCGAACAGGTGGCAGAAGCCGCGGGCGAAGCTGACCCGTCGCCCGCTGCCGGGCCGGATATCGCTGAGGCCACCCACCTGCAGGGTCAGGGGCTCGCCTCCAGCATGACGGCCATAGACGAAGGTGCTGCCGCCCAGGTGCTCCACCACCTCCACCTCGATGGCCAGGCCAATGTCGTCGCTATCGTCCTCGCGGATATGTTCGGGGCGGATACCCAGGCGCAGGGCGTCACCGGGGGCCACCCTGGCCGTGTCCGCCTCCAGCTCGGCGTGCTCACCGCCCGGCAGTTCCAGGGTCAAGCGACCCTCGGCGACCTCCCGCACCCGGGTGTCGAAGAAGTTCATGCGCGGCGAGCCGATGAAGCCGGCCACGAAGTCGTTGACCGGGTTGAGGTAAAGCTCCAGGGGGCTGCCCACCTGCTCGATGCGACCATCGCGCAGCACCACGATCTTGTCGGCCATGGTCATCGCCTCGACCTGGTCGTGGGTGACGTAGATCATGGTGTTGCCCAGGGAGGCGTGGAGCTTGGCGATCTCCACCCGCATCTGGACGCGCAGCTCCGCGTCCAGGTTGGAGAGCGGTTCGTCGAACAGGAAGACCTTGGGATTGCGCACGATGGTGCGGCCGATCGCCACCCGCTGGCGCTGACCGCCGGAGAGCGCCTTGGGGCGTCGCTCCAGCAACGGCTCCAGCTTGAGGATGGCGGCGGCCTCCTCGACGCGCCGGTCGATCTCGGCCTTGTCGAACTTGGCCATGCGCAGCCCGAAGCCCATGTTCTCGCGCACCGTCATATGCGGGTAGAGCGCATAGGACTGGAAGACCATGGCCACGCCGCGCTGGGCCGCGGGAAGATGGGCCACGCTCTCGCCGCCGATGCGGATATCGCCCTCGCAGATCTCCTCCAGCCCGGCGATCAGCCGCAGCAGGGTGGACTTGCCGCAGCCCGAGGGGCCAACGAAGACCACGAATTCGCCATGCCGGATGTCCAGGTCGACGCCGTGGATGGTCTGCACCTCGCCGAAGCGCTTGACGACTTGCTTGAGTTGTAGATCTGCCATCGTGTTTCTCCTGCTGCCGCAGGGTCGTTCACCCTACGGCTGTCGTAATGGGAGGCTGGTCGAATCAGCCCTTGATGCCGGCGCCCGCCAGGCTGCGCACGAAGCGCTTCTGGAAGATCATGAACACCACCAGCACCGGCAGGGTGATGAAAGAGGCGTAGGCGAGGATCTCGCCCCACTCGGTCTCGCGGCCGAAGAAGATCTGGATGCCCGGCATCACCGGGCGCACCGCCTCGCTCTGGACCGCCATGATCGGCCACAGGTACTGGTTCCACATCACCATGAAGTGGAGGATCGCCACGGTGGCGAAGACCGGCCCCGACATGGGCACGATGATGTGGCGATAGATCTGGAAGGGGCTGGCGCCGTCCAGCTTGGCCGCCTCGTCGAAGTCCTTGGGGATGTCGCGGAAGAACTGGTAGAAGAGGAAGATGAAGAAGGCATTGGCCACGAAGGGCAGCATCTGCACGTGCAGGGTGTTCATCCAGGAGCCGCGCAGCACCAGCATGCCCTCCTCCCAACCCAGGGTGGGCAGCTTGGAGACCAGCAGCAGCATCGGCACCACCACCGCCTCCAGGGGGATGATCATCAGCGCGATCACCGCCGAGAGGATCAGCTTCTGGCCGCCCCAGGTCAGCCGCGACAGCGAGAAGGCCAGCAGGCTGTTGACGAACAGCCCCATGACGACGGTGCCGCCGGTGATCAGCAGGGAGTTGAGGAAGTAGTGCTCGATGCGGCTCTTCTCGAGGACCCCGCGGTAGTTGTCCAGGGTCAGTTCGCCCACCGGCAGAATCGCCCGCAGCGAATAGAGGTCGGAGAAGATCGCCGACTCCGGCTTGAAGGAGGAGACGATCATGAACAGCAGCGGGAACATGAACAGGTAGCCCAGGCCCGCCAGCACCAGGTACCACCCCAGGGTCTTGAGTCGCTTGTTGGGGGTCATGTCACTTCGCCTCCCGGGCGTCGAAGAATTTCTTCTGCAGCAGGGCGATCAGCAGGATCACCAGGAAGAACACCACGCTGATGGCCGAGCCATAGGCGATGTCCTGCTCGCGGAAGCCCTTGGCCACGGCATGGAACATCACCGTGGAGGTGGAACCCTGGGGCCCGCCGCCGGTCATCACGTCCACCTGGATGAAGAGCCCGAAGGCCTGCACGGTGGTGCTGAGGATCACGAACACCAGGGTGTTGCGCAGCCCCGGCAGGGTGATGTGCCAGAACTGGCTCCAGCGCCCGGCGCCGTCGAGCTCCGCCGCCTCGTAGAGGTCCTGGGAGATGCCCTGCAGTCCCGCCAGGAAGATCAGCATCTGCACCCCACAGGCCTGCCAGGCCGACATGATGACGATGGAGGGCATCGCCCAGTCGGGGTCGCCCAGCCAGTCGATGGGCCCCACCAGGCCGAAGGTCATCGCCTGCAGGTAGTGGTTGAGCACGCCGACGTCGCGGTGGTAGAGGAAGGTCCAGACGATCGACACCACCACGATGGAGGTCACCACCGGCGAGAAGAACAGCGCCCGGAAGACGCTGATGCCGCGCAGCTGCCGGTTGATCAGCAGCGCCAACCCCAGGGCCAGGCCACACTGCAAGGGCACCACCAGCATCACGAACAGCAGGGTGTTGAGGAACGACTGGATGAAGCGCGGGTCCTTGGCCAACAGCACATAGCGCTTGTCGCCCCACTGCCAGCTCCTGAACTCCCGATACTCGCGGTAGGCCGGGTCGCCGCGCAGCACCGTGCGCAGCGCCGGAAATTCCGCCTCGCCCTCGGCGTCGCGCACCACCTCGCCCAGGTCGTCACGCTCGGCCTCCTGTACCACCCAGCTGACGCTCAGCAGGCGATCGTAGTTGCGCAGGCCCACCCATTCCGTCTGATTGGGCGAGAGCAGCCGCTGGTCGGTGAACGACAGCCCCACCGCCATCAGGAAGGGCAGCACCAGGAACATGAAGAGCCCCAGCAGCGCCGGAAAACTCAGCAGATAGCCGTAGCGGCGTTCCCGGCGCTTGGCCCGCCGATAGCTGGTCGGCGCGCCCGTTCCGGTCTCGGGCACCGCCGGCGCCGCGTCGGATCTCGTCTCGTTGATGCTCGACTGCATCGCGCATCCTCCTCTCTATAGGCCCCGGCGGTAAGGCACCCCCGGGGCGACCCTCTGGTTTACTCTTGGAAACCGTAGCCGCGGTTATCGGCGATATCGCGCTCGATGGCGTCCACCGCCTCGTCCAGCGCGGTCAGGACATCGCGACCGTCGCGGATGTCGCGGGCCGCCCGCTCGAAGGCACTGGAAACGGTCGGATAGCCCGGTGTCGCCGGACGCAGCCGCGCATGGGCCGCGGAGTAGTCGTAGAAGAAGCGCCAGCGGCCGCCCTCGCGAAAGTCCTCGGTGAGAGCCGCGGCCTCCGGATGGGAAGGCACCGTGATCCTGGCCTTCGCCGTCTCGGCGATCTCCTCCGGCTGCAGCAGGAAGTCGACGAACTCGGCGGCGCCCTCGGGGGCGTTACACTGGGTGGAGATGCCCAGCTGCCAGGAGCCCCCGCCGATCAGCGGCCCGTGGCCGAAGTCCGGCACCGGCATCACCACCAGGTCGTCGCCCCAGGACGCCAGGTGGTTGCGCAGCTCCCAGCTGCCCACATAGTTGAGCGCCACCCGCCCCTGATCGAAGCCACGGTTGTCGCTGGGATTACTGTCCACGTAGCCCTCTTCGAAGAGCCCCTGGAAGAAGTCGCCCCAGGCCAGTGCCTCGTCTCCGTTGAGCACGCCCTCGGCTTCCAGGTAGCCGTCGCGATCGACCTGGTCGCCGCCGAAGCCCAGCAGCCAGGGACCGAAGGCATAGGAGTACCACTCGCCCCCGATCCAGCCGGCCTGGACGTCCAGCGGGTAGAGGAAGTCGCCGCTCTGCTTCAGGGCCTCCAGGGCCTCGAGGAACTCCGCCGGGCTCCAGGGCGCGTCGAGGGTGGCGATACGGATGCCGTGCTCCTCGAGCACCGAGCGCCGGCCATAGAGCACCAGCACCTCCTCGTTCTGACCGGCGGCGTAGATCTCGCCGTCATAGGTGGCCTTGGCGGTCTCCAGCAGGGGCTCCAGGGTCTCGGCAGGCACCAGCTCTCCCAGCGGTCGCAGGAGACCCGACCAGGCGAAGTTGGGGGCCACCGGCTGGTCAATATAGAGCACGCAGGGCAGGTCGCCGGCCAGGGCCGCGGCAGTCACCGCCTCGGTATAGGAGCCGGACGGCAGGCGGCTCATCTCCACTCGCCACTGGGACTGGGCCTGGTTGAAGCGATCGATGGCCTGCTGCTGGGCCGCGATCTCGGTGTGGCTCGCCTCGGCGCGCCAGTACTCGATACGCTGGGGATCGGCATGGGCCATCGCGGCGACCAGGGACAAGCCAATAGACAACGTTGTCAACTGCGTGCCGGTGAGCCAGGCGGGTGCGGAATTGTTCATCGGTTTCACCTTGTTCTCGTCGATGGTGGGTTATCGTTGTTGTAGGCCGCTCGGTGGGCCAGCGGCCGGAAATGACTAGTCCTCCATGCCGTAGCCGCGGTTATCGGCGATATTGCGCTCGATGGCATCCACCGCCTCGTCCAGGGCGCCCTGCACATCGCCGCCGTCGCGGATGTCGCGTCCCGCCCGGGCGAAGACGCTGGAGATGATCGGGTAGGCCGGCGTCTCGGGGCGCAACCGGGCATGGGCCTCGGAGTAGTCGTAGAAGAAGCGCCACTGGCCGCCTTCCCGGTAGTGCTCGGTCAGCGCCGCCCCCGCCTCGGAGGCCGGGATCATGCCGGCGCCCTTGGACATGGCGGCGATCTCCTCCGGCTGCAGCAGGAACTCGAGGAACTCCGCCGCCCCCTCGGGCGTCTCGCAGGCGGTGGTGATGCCGGTGTGCCAGGAGCCGCCGCCGATCACCGAGCCATGGCCAAAGTCCGGCACCGGCATCACCATCAGGTCGTCTTCCCACTCGGCGGGATAGGCCGACGGCTCCAGGAAGCCGTAGTTGATGGCCACCCGCCCCTGCACGAAGCCGCGGTTGTCGCTGGGATTGCGATCCACCAGGCCCTCGGTGAACAAGGACTGGAAGAACTCGCCCCAGGCCAGGGCCGCCTCGCCATTGAGCACGCCCTCGGCCGTCAGGTAGCTGTCGCGATCGATCTGGTCGCCGCCGAAGCCGACCAGCCAGGGACCGAAGGCGTAGGAGTACCACTCGCCGCTCCAGCCGGCCTGCAGGTCCAGCGGATAGAGGAAGTCCCCGCTCGCCTTGAGGGTCTCCAATGCATCGAGAAACTCCTCCTTGCTCCAGGGGGCATCGAGGGTGGCGATGCGGATGCCGTGTTCCTCCAGCACCGAGCGACGCGACAGCAGCGAGAGCGCCACCTCGTACTGGCCCGCCGAATAGATCCGGCCGTCGTAGGTGCCCTTGGCGGTGGCGATCAAGCCATCCAGGGCCGCCTGATCCACCAGGCCGTCCAGGGGCTGCAGGAAGCCCGCCCTGGCGAAGTTGGGCGCCACCGGCTGGTCAATATAGAGCAGGCAGGGCAGATCCCCGGCCACGGCGGCGGAAGTCACCGTCTCGGTGTAGGCGCCCTCGGGGATCATGCTCATCGCCACCCGCCAGCGCTCCTGGGAACGGTTGAAACGCTCTACCGCCGCTCGGCTCACCGCGATCTCGGCGATGTTGCCGGTCTCGTGGCGCCACAGCTCGAGTGTCTGCGGGGCCGCCAGGGCCAGGGGGGAGGCCAGGGCGGCCGCAATAGACAACGTTGTCATTTTGCTACGGGAGAATTTGGCGTGTCTCGTAACGATCATGGTGATGACTCCTGGTTGGGGTCGGTTGTTATTGTCAGGGGCCGTCGATAACGACCGATTCGGAAAAGGGGGAGCGAGGCGATAGCCCGGCCACCAGGTGCGACTCCCGCTCGATCCTCACGAAAGGCAGGCGCACGGTGGCCGGCTCCCGGGAACCGGCCAACAGGCAGTGCATGGCCTGCTGACCCATCTCCAGGTGGGGCAAGCGCATGGTGGTCAACCCCGGCGTCAGGAAGGTGGAAATCGGCCGCTGGTCATCAAAGCTGGCCACGGCCAGGTCACGGCCGACGCACAGCCCCCGGCTGGCTAGCGCCAGGTAGAGCTGCATCGCTGTGCTGTCCTGGCCGCACAGGATCGCCGTGGGCCGCGGCTCGCTCGCCAGCAGATCATCGACCGCCTCCTCCACCGTGGAGCGCTCATCGCCATCCAGGTCACCTACCAGGGCGGGACGCATCAGCGCCTCGTCCACTCTGATGCCGGCCTCCTCCAGGGCCTGCCGATAGCCGGCCTGCCGCTGGGAAGCCGCCGCCAGCTTGGGGTTGAGGCCCAGGTAGGCGATACGCCGATGCCCCTGGGCCAGCAGAAAGCGGGTGACCTCCAGGGCCGCCTGCTGCTCATCGGGGAGGAGGGTCGGGACCCTGATGTCCCCCGACGCGAACCCGTTGGCCAGCACCGAGGGCACCATGCCCATCTCCCTGGGTAACTCGACCTCCCGGTGATAATCGCAAGCGTAGATCAGCCCCTCCGCTCGACGCTCCAGCAGAATGTCCAGGGCCCGCTGGCGATGGCGGAAGCCGGCATCGCGATCGATATTGACGACCATCAGCACCTTGTCGTGGGCATCGGCCACCTGCTGGGCACCGCGCAGGATGTCACCGGAGTGCGGCTGGGTGGTGACCCGGTCAGAGATGAAGCCAATCACCCCGGAGCGCTGGCTGCGCATGGTGCGCGCGGCGCTGTTGGGCCGGTACCCCAGTTCCTCGATGGCCTCGAGCACCCGGGCACGGGTCTCCTCACGGACGGCGCGATCGTTATTGATCACCCGCGATACCGTCTTGAAGGAGGTTCCAGCCAAGCGGGCCACATCCTTGATCGAGACCATATCGATATCCTCTCGGCGTCTTGGTGGCGCCCTACGACAACGTTGTCGGGACTCTAGACGACCGATGACAACCTTGTCATTGCGACTTTGGTCGAGTCGGTGACTCCCAGCTGTCTCGTTCCGCTCTCCGGCACGCCACCTCGTTTCCCGATCCGACATCGGATCGGCTTGCCAAAATGTCAGACATTTAATAGGCTGATAGCACTCCCTCGACAAGGAACCCCGTCATGACCCTCGATGGCCTGCCCCGCCACCGCGGCGGCGCCGAGGAGCTGGCCCGGCTGCTGGCCCGCGCCCTGCTCGCCGGCCGCTGGCAGCCCGGCGACGCCTTCCCCAGGGAACTGGACCTCTGCGCCCACTTCGCGGTGAGCCGCAATCAGGTGCGCAACGCCCTGGCCAGCCTCACCGCCACCGGCCTGATCGAGCGCACCGCCGGTCGCGGCACCCTGGTCCGGGCCGTGGGCGACTGGCACCTGCTCGATCCGCTGATCAGCGACTGGATGACCGGCATCGAGAGCCTGGACCCCAAGCTCGTCCGCGAGATCTTCGCCTTCCGCTACGCGGCGGAGCCGGTGGTGGCACGGCTCGCCGCCGAGGCCGCCGAGGCGGCGGACCTCGCGCGCCTGGAGGCCGCCTTCCAGGGCATGACCCGCACCGCCGGCGAGCCCAAGGCCCGGGGCCTGCACACCGACTACGACGTGGCCTTCCACGATGCCATCTACCACGCCAGCCACAACCTGGTGTGGCGCCAGATGGGCCACCTGCTGCGCCCCTCCATCATCGCCCTGATCCAGAGCTCCCAGGCCCAGGTCCATCAGGAACACGACAGCCTGGACGACAGCCTGACCCGTCACGGCCGGGTGCTGACGGCGATCCGCCGCCGCGACGCCGCCGCCGCCGAACACGCCGCCCGCGAGGTGCTGCGCCGTACCGCCATCGACCTCGGCATCGTCGCCGAGACGACCCACGCCTGATCCATCACGAGGACTCCCCCATGAAGATCACCCGACTCAAGACCTGGCAGGTGCCGCCGCGCTGGCTGTTCCTCAAGATCGAGACCGACGCGGGCTGCTACGGCTGGGGCGAGCCGGTCATCGAGGGCCGCGCCGCCACCGTGGAGGCCGCCGTCCACGAGCTGGCCGACTACCTGATCGGCCAGGACCCACACCGCATCGAACACCTCTGGAACCTGATGTACCGCGCCGGCTTCTACCGTGGCGGCCCCATCCTGATGAGCGCCATCGCCGGCATCGACCAGGCGCTGTGGGATCTCAAGGGCCGCGATCTCGGCGTGCCGGTGCACCAGCTGCTGGGCGGCGCGGTACGCGACCGGATGCGCATGTACGCCTGGACCGGCGGAGACCGCCCCAGCGACGTGGGGGCCGGTGCCAGGGCCCTGGTCGACCAGGGCTTCACCGCCTTCAAGATGAACGGCACCCCGGAACTGCAGATCGTCGACAGCCACCGCAAGATCGACGAGGCGGTGGCCCGGGTCGCCGAGGCCCGCGACGCCGTGGGCCCGGACGTGGGCATCGGCATCGACTTCCACGGCCGGGTGCACCGCCCCATGGCCAAGGCGCTGCTGCGCGAGCTGGAGCCCTTCCATCCGATGTTCGTGGAGGAGCCGGTGGCTCCCGAGCACCTGCCCTGCCTCAAGCAGATCGCCGGCGGGCTCGGCTACCCCCTGGCCACCGGCGAGCGGCTGCACACCCGCTTCCAGTTCCGCGACCTGCTGGCCGACGGCATGATCGACATCGTCCAGCCCGACCTCTCCCACTGCGGCGGCATCAGCGAGGGGCTGAAGATCGCCGCCCTGGCCTCCGCCTTTGATGTGGCGCTGGCGCCCCACTGCCCGCTCGGCCCGCTGACGCTGGCCACTTCGCTGCACGTGGACGCGGTCAGCCACAACGCCTTCATCCAGGAGCAGAGCATGGGCATCCACTACAACCGCGACAACGATGTCCTCGACTACCTGGTGGACAAGTCGGCGCTGGCCATCGAGGACGGCTTCTGCGCCATTCCCCAGGGCCCGGGGCTCGGCGTGGAGATCGACGAGGCCTTCGTCGAGGAGCGCGCCAAGGTGGGGCACCGCTGGCGCAACCCGGTGTGGACGCATGCAGACGGGTCCATCGCCGAATGGTAGGGAACGAGGAGAGAGAGATGAGTTTCAGCTTCAATGATCTGACCTTCGGCGACCTGAAGGGCCAGAGCGTCTTTATCACCGGCGGCGGCTCGGGCATCGGCGCGGCCCTGACCGAGGGCTTCCTGGCCCAGGGGGCGAAGGTGGCCTTCGTCGGCCTCAGTGACGCCGGCGACTTCTGCGACGAGATGGCCGAGCGCTATGGCAGCCGACCGCTGTTTATCGAGTGCGATATTCGCGACGTGAACGCGCTGCAGGATGCCATTGCCCAGGCCCGCCAGGCCCATGGGCCCATCGGCGTGCTGGTCAACAACGCCGCCCGGGACACCCGGCACTCCCTCGACGACTGGAGCGTCGCGGAGTGGGACGACTCCATCGCCACCAACCTGCGCCCACAGTTCTTCACCGCCCAGGCGGTCGCCCCCGACATGCGCGAGCTGGGCGGCGGGGCCATCATCAACCTCTCCTCCAACAGCGTCCTGCTGGGCCTCGGCGGCTACCCCACCTATGTCACCGCCAAGGCCGGGATCATGGGGCTGACCCGCGCCCTGGCCCGGGAGCTCGGCCCCGACGCCATCCGCGTCAACTGCCTGATCCCCGGCTGGGTGATGACCGAGCGTCAGCGGGAGCTCTGGGTCAACGACGCCGACCTCCAGGAGTGCCTGGACCAGCAATGCCTCAAGGAGGCAATTCCGGTGGAGGACATGATCGGCCCCTGCCTGTTCCTCGCCTCGCAGGCCTCCAGGATGATGACCGGCCAGGAGCTGGTGGTGGACGGAGGCCGGGCATGATGGCCATCGTCGAGCGCCTGGCCTGGATCGCCGTGGACTGGGGCTCCAGCAACCTGCGCGCCTGGGCCCTGGATGACGCCGGGCAGGTGCTGGCCCGCGCCGGCAGCGAGCGCGGCATGCTCTCGCTCTCCCCGGCCGAGTACGAGGCCGAGCTCAAGCGGGTGATCGGCGACTGGCTGCCCGAGCGTGGCCCAGTGGCGGTACGGATCTGCGGCATGGCCGGTGCCCGACAGGGCTGGCGGGAGGCCGCCTACCTGCCGGTGCCGACCCGCCTGGACGACCTGGCCCGGGGCGCCGTGGCCCCGCCACTCGACGATCCGCGGCTGGACGTGCGGCTGCTGCCGGGGCTCTGCCAGACCGCCGGGGGCGCCTTCGACGTGATGCGCGGCGAGGAGACCCAGCTGGCCGGACTGGTAGCCAATCAGCCCGCGTTCACCGGCCTGGCCTGCCTGCCCGGCACCCACGCCAAGTGGGCCCGCCTCGAGGCCGGCGCGGTGACCCGTTTCACCACCTGCCTCACCGGCGAGCTCTATGGGCTGCTGGCCCGCCAGTCGGTGCTCAGGCACTCCCTGAATCACGGGCAGGGCAAGGACGAGCTGAGCGATCCCGGCTGTCGCGAGGCCTTCGTCGCGGCGGTACGCGAGATCAGCGCGGCCCCCGCCACCTATACGGCCAGGCTCTTCGGCCTGCGCGCCGCCGACCTGCTCGATGCTTCCCTGCCCCAGGGGGAGGCCCGTGGTGCCCGCCTGGCCGCGCGCCTCTCGGGGCTCACCGTCGGCCTGGAGCTGGCCGGGGTGGGTAACGACTTGCCCGCCGGCGAGCCGGTCACCCTGATCGGCAATGCGGCGCTCTGTGACCGCTACGCCCTGGCCCTGGACGCCCTGGGCCACCAGAGCCGGCGCCTGGACGGCGAGGCCGCGGTGCTGGCCGGGCTGGGGCTGGCCCATGCGGCGCTGAACGGCTGACACCCTCTTGATGGAGATCCCCCCATGACCCTGCCCCTGATCGGTATCCTGCGCGGCGTCACCCCCGAGGAGGCGGTGGCGGTGGGCGAGGCGGTGCTCGCCGCCGGCATCACCACCCTCGAGGTGCCGCTCAACTCCCCCGAGCCCCTGGAGAGCATCCGTCGCCTGGTTCATGCGCTGGGTGAGCGCGCCCGGGTGGGCGCCGGCACCGTGCTGACCGAGGCTGAGGTACGCGACGTCCACGCCGCCGGCGGCCGGCTGATCGTCTCGCCCAACTGCCGCCCGGCGGTGATCGAGGCGACCCGGCGCCTCGGCATGCAGAGCTGGCCGGGCGTGGTCACTCCCAGCGAGGCCTTCGACGCCCTGGACGCCGGCGCCACCGGCCTCAAGCTGTTTCCCGCCGTCCAGGTGGGCCTCGAGGGGATGCGGGCGGTGCGTGCCGTACTGCCCGCCGGCACCCTGCTCTACGCCGTGGGCGGCATCGGCGTCGACACCTTCGCCGCCTGGCGCGCCGCCGGCGTCGATGGCGCGGGACTCGGCAGCGCCCTCTACCGGCCCGGCCAGTCACCCGAACGGGTGGGCGAGCAGGCCCGGTCGCTGGTCGCGGCCTGGCGGGCCGCGGGGGGCGAGGCATGAGCCTGCCGACCTGGCACGCCGAGCTCGCCGTGGACCGCCGCTGCGAGCTCGGCGAGGGCCCCCAGTGGCACGCCGCCAGCGGACGGCTCCTCTGGTGCGATATCCTCGGCCGGCGGCTGCACTGGCTGGACCCGGCCAGCGGCGAGAGCGGCCAGCGGGACCTCGACCATCGGGTCTCGCTGGCCGTCCCGCTCGAAGACGGCGGCGCCCTGCTGGTGGGCGAGGACCGCCTCAGTCGCCTCGACCCGGCGACCGGCGCCCTCGAGCGCCTTCACGACTTCGAGGCCGACAACCCGCAAACCCGCAGCAACGACGGCCGGGTCGACCGCCACGGCAGCCTCTGGCTCTCCAGCATGGGCAAGGCCGCCGAGCCCGGCGCCGGCAGCCTCTACCGCCTGCACTGCGGTGAGCTGGTCAAGCTGCGCAGCGGCCTGACCATCCCCAACGCCATCTGCTTCTCCCCCGGCGGCGAGTTCGCCTGGTTCACCGATACCCCCACCGGGGTGGTGATGCGCTGGGCCCTGGATCACCACGGCTGGCCGGTGGGCGAACCGGCCCCCTGGGCCGACCTCTCGACCCAGCAGGGCGGCCCCGACGGCGCCGTGGTGGACGCCGAGGGCCATCTCTGGCTGGCGTTGTGGGGCGCCTCCCGGGTGGTGCGCCTGGACCATGACGGCCGCGTGGTCGGCGAGGTGCACCTGCCGGTCTCCCAGCCCTCCTGCCCGGTGTTCGCCGGCGCCGGCCTCGAGCGGCTCTATATCACCAGCGCCCGGGAAGGCCTCTCCCCCGCCGAGCTGGCGCATGAGCCCCGGGCCGGCGGGCTCTTCGTCGCCGAGGTCGGGGTTGAGGGCCTCACCGAGCCGCCGCTGCGGCTGGGGTAATATTCAGGTAGCCCCTGCACCGCCATCGTCCAGGATGAGTATCGATCAGGAATCAGGCAGAGGGTATTTGCTTCGAAATGCAACCTTTGCCCGAGCGTTAATGGTGTTCGTACGTACGCTTCAATTAAGGCCGAGGCTATGTAAATGTGTTCGTTCATGGCTATCGGGTGGTGAAGTTGGGGTAATCCGGCAGCTCTCCGAGCAGGAATCGGGCCAGCAACCGGCCCTGGAGCTCGAGTACACGCCGATAGCTGAGGCGATACCCGAATAGCGGATGAGTGACTTCCTGGGCCAACCGGCGCTCGAAGGTGGCGATGAGGACGCTTGCCGCGCTTGTAGTCCACAGGCACCACCTCGCTGCCCTCGCCCTCTACCAGGTCCACGCGCGATCAGCCCCAGGCGGTTGGATGACAAGGTGATGGAGCGGGCATGGATGCGCTCGTCCTCCTCGGGCGATTCCGGTAACTTGCCGGACTGACGGTCGACCCGGCGATGCCCATGCCGGCCCTGAACCGTGTCCGCCGAGTCGTCCCACTCGCCCTGCACCCACTCCAGATAGGCCAACCGCGAACAATAGACGAACTCGTTGATCATGCGTGTCGGCAGCAGCGGTTGGTCGCCCGAGAGTTCCGGAAACGACAGGGGCAACTCTTGCTGTTGAAAGGTAGGAGTGTCCACGATGTCACCTCCAATCCCCTGGCCTCTGGCGCACCGCACCCATGATTCATGCGAGATGGCATTTTCTTGTCATGTCTTCCATATTGATATCTGTCATACAAAACGCATGATGAGGCGCAGTGATGTCGACCCTGAGCATTCGATTTCCCGAAGAGCTGGAGCGCAAGCTCGACGAAGAGGCTCGGCTGGCCCACAAGGGTCGCTCCGAGCTGGTACGGGAAGCGGTACAGGAATACGTGCAACGCCGAGTGAAGGAGCGCTTCATGCAGGGCATGGTGGAGGAGATGCGCGAGTGGCAGGGTGATGATGCTGCCCGCCGGGAGTCTCGTGAATTGTCCGACGCCATGCCCGACGATGACATGAATGCCTTGCTCCGCACCGAACAGGATGCGGGTGTCGACCCCGGCCAGCGGTGGTGGCAGTGATTCACCGCGGAGAGGTCTGGGTCAGCAACCTGAATCCCGCCCGGGGTAAGGAGGTCGGCAAGGTGCGGCCGGTGCTGGTGATCCAGGCCGATGCTCTGATCGAAGCGGGCGCCCAGACCGTCATCGTGCTGCCGCTTACCACGCAATTCCGGCCAGGCTGGCACCGGTTCCGTGTCCCCCTGCCCGCTCGCGACCGCCTGCTGGTAGATTCCTGCGTTGTCATCGACAAACCCCGGGCACTGGATCCATCCCGGCTCGGCGACGGTCCGCTGACCACCCTCACCGCCGAGGAGATGGCGGCCGTGGAGCAGTCTCTGCGTGGTGTGCTCGGGATGTTGTGACACGGTTCTGTCCTCGCTCCATGCACGCCCAGATCGGCACCCGCTCGTTCACTCATTGCCCGGTGCAAAGCGGCCAAGCCCGAAGTGACAACCGCACCCCAGGGCCAGGGGCCCGGTTAGTGGCTCGGGAAACGTCAGGCGGCACAACTGGCCACGGGTATCGGGTTGGGTGAGCTCGCGCCGGCTGCGAAAGCGGTGGAAATGCACCGATCGCCGGCGACTGCTACCCACCGCCACCTCAGGGATCAAGGTTTCGGCATCCAGCACCTTGACCAGTGGAAAGCCTCGCAGGGGCGGCTGCCAATCGTCGGCCACCTCGTCCCAGCACACCGCCTCCAGCCTGTTGGCCATGCTCTGGGCGGACTCCACCAGCAGCATGCGGCCCTCGCCGTGCGGACTGGCCGCTCTGCCCCAACAGCTTGCGAACCCGGCCCTTCAGCGGGCCGATAAAGGGACCGAGAAAGCCGGGCTGTACGGACTCCAGCATGTGCTCGATGGCGAGCAGGGCGTAGAGCTCCGACTGGTTCAGCCAGAAACCGGGAAGCTCGAAGGCCTCGGCGTCGGGGTCATAGTGGTGGCCGTTGGCATCGCGGTCGTAGACGATCGGCGCATGGGCACTGGGCGGCGCGACTGTGTCAGCAATTGGTGGATGCGGACGACTCGTTCGAGCTGGTTCACGCGGCCTCCCTTCCCGGCATCCCTTTCGGATTCAGCCTATGTTGCCGTCTGACCTCAGTAAAACTTACTTACATTGTGATTCGATATGAAAAAAACCCGGCCAGAGGACCGGGGGAAGGGCAGCGACCGGCTGCCGAGAGAGCACATGAAAACCTGGGTCGAACAAGCGCCTCAGTGGTGGAAGCGCTCTGCCGCCTCCTTGGCCAGCTGGCGGATGCCGTGCCAATCCTCGGCCTCGATCAGCGACTGCGGCGTCAGCCAGGACCCCCCAACGCACATCACGCTCTTCAGGGCCAGATAGTCCTCGGCGTTGTCGAGGCTGATGCCGCCGGTGGGGCAGAAGCGTGCCTCGGGAAGCGGACCGGCGAAGGCCTTGAGCGCCTTGACGCCACCACTGGCCTCGGCGGGGAAGAACTTGAAACGCCGGTAACCATACTGCCAGCCCGTCATGAGCTCGGAGACGGTGGCCACGCCGGGCAGCATCGGGACCGGGCTTCCGACGCCGTAGCGGTAGAGGGCCTCGGTGGTGCCCGGTGTCACCACGAAATCGGCACCGACCTGCTCGGCCTGGCGATACTGGGCCGGGGTCAGCACGGTGCCCACGCCGATGCTGGCCTTGGGCAGGGCATCGCGGATGCGCTTGATCGCCTCCAGGGCGCAATCGGTGCGCAGGGTGATCTCGAGTACGGTGAGGCCGCCGTCATAGAGGGCCTGCGCCAGGGGAACGGCATCCTCCAGCCGCTCGATGGCGATGACCGGGATCACCTCGGCCTTGAGGCAGATGCTGTCGAGCTCGGTAGTGCGGGTCGAGGGCAGCTGTTTGTCGATGCTTTTATCGATACTCATGGGGTCGTTGCTCCAGAAAAAGCGAGGCTCCAGAAGAGTCAGGGCGACCAGTAGACCGCCAGCGGGCAGGCCAGGAAGGCGCGGACCGGCAGCGCACGGGTGTCGTCGCCGGCCATGGCACGGGCCAGCACCGCGCGCTTGTCTTCACCGGTGATGTGTAATACATGCCGACGCGACCGGTGCAGGCGGTCGGCACTCAGGGTGATGCGAGCCTGGGGCTGGCTCGGCGTGCGCACGGCCACCAGTGACTCGGTGGTGGCGAGCGCCAGGGCGAGTTCCTGGCTGTCCGGAAACAGCGAAGCGGTATGGCCGTCGCCGCCCATGCCGAGGATCACCACGCTGGCCGGCCAGGCCAGCCGCTCGATGCGCTCGGCCACGGTGGCCACGCCCTGTTCCGGGGTCGGGTCGTGGGAGGTCAGGGGCACGAAGTTCGCCTCGGCCGCCGGGCCCTGCAGCAGATGCTCACGCACCAGGCGGGCATTGCTGTCGGGCGCCGACTCGGGCACCCAGCGCTCGTCTGCGAGGGTCACATCGATGCGCGACCAGGGTAGCTCGGCGGCGGCCAGCGCCCGAAAGAAGGGTACCGGCGTGGAACCACCGGAGACCACCAGCAGCGCCCGCTCCTGAGTGGCGAGGTCGTGGCGCAGGGCTTCGACCACCGCCTCGGCGAGCTGGGCGGCGAGCCGTTCGCGAGATGCATCACTCATGTCGGTAATCCTCGTACCAGTTACGGCCATCCTGGGGGATCATGGCGGTCTTGAGAGAGTCGCCACCGATCCCCGGGGCCGGTCGCTGTTCCTTAGTAGTCTTCATACCAGCTGCGGCCATCCTGAGCGATCATGGCGGTCTTGAGAGAGTCGCCACCGGTCCCCGGGGCCGGTCGCTGTTCCTTAGTAGTCTTCATACCAGCTACGGCCATCCTGGGTGATCATGGCGATGGACGCCACCGGCCCCCAGGAACCGGCCGGGTAGCGCCGCGGCGGCTCGTCACGGTTTTCCCAGGCGGCAATCAGGCTGTCGCACCAGCGCCACGCATGTTCGACCTCGTCGCGGCGCACGAAGAGGTACTGTTGTCCCTTCATCACCTCGAGCAGCAGCCGCTCGTAGGCATCGGGGATCCGCGACTTGGGAAAGGCGCTGTTGAAGTCCAGGTGCAGCGGGCCCGGGCGCAGGCGCATGCCCTTGTCCAGGCCACTGTCCTTGGTCAGCACCTGCAGGGCGATGCCCTCCTCGGGCTGCAGGCGGATGATCAGCTTGTTGGCCGCCAGGCCTCGCTGGTCCGGGTCGAAGATATAGTGGGGCTGCTGGCGGAAATGGATGACGATCTGCGACAGCTTCTCCGGCATGCGCTTGCCGGTGCGCAGGTAGAAGGGCACGCCGGCCCAGCGCCAGTTCTCGACACCGGTCTTCATCGCGACGAAGGACTCGGTATGACTCTCGGTGTTGGCACCCTCCTCCTCGAGGTAGCCCGGCACGCTCTTGCCGTCGATGGTGCCGGCCATGTACTGGCCGCGTACCACGTCGCGCCCCAGCATGTCGTCGGTGAAGGGCCTGAGCGCCTTGAGCACCTTGACCTTCTCGTCGCGGATGGCATCTGCATCGAGGTTGGCGGGCGGGTCCATGGCGATCAGGCACACCAGCTGCAGCAGGTGATTCTGCACCATGTCACGCAGTTGCCCGGCCTGGTCGAAGTACCCCCAGCGGCCCTCGATACCGACCTGTTCGGCCACGGTGATCTCCACGTGGGAGATGTGGTTCTGGTTCCACTGGGTGCCGAACAGCGGGTTGGCGAAGCGCAGGGCGATCAGGTTCTGGACGGTCTCCTTGCCCAGGTAGTGATCGATGCGGTAAATGCGCGATTCGGGGAAGACGGCACCGATGGCGTCGTTGATCTCGCGGGACGAGTCGAGGTCGTAGCCGATGGGCTTCTCCACCACCACGCGGCTTTCGTCGTCGAGGCTGCCGCTGGCCTCGAGATGGTGGCAGATGTCGCCGTAGAGGCTCGCGCCCACCGCCAGGTAGACGACCATGGGCCGCTCGCTCCCTTCCTGGCGCCAGTCGCGGATGGCCGCATAGCCGTCGACGCTGGTGAAGTCGAGCTGACGGTAGTCGAGCCTCGCCAGGAAACGCTTGATCGCCGTGCGGTCGAGCTCCTCGGCCTTGACGTAAGTCTTGAGCGCCGCCTCGACCCTGGCCTTGAAGCCATCGACATCGAGCTCCTGCCGCGCCAGGCCCAGCAGGCGGGTGCGCTTGTCGAGCAGCCCTTCGCGGTCGAGCTGGTAGAGCGCCGGAAACAGCTTGCGCTGCGACAGGTCACCGAGCGCGCCGAACAGCGCCAGGTCGATATCCGTCCTGGCCGCCGGGCCGGATCGGGGATGATGGCTCATGTCAGCTCCCATCTGGTTAACTTAACAAAAAAATAGCGTAATTCTTGTCAGAAAGGCAACTTTTTTCTGTAAACTTACAAAATATTATGCCTCCCTGGACGCGACGTTGGCCCCACGAGGCCCCGCCGCGCTAGGATAGTCAGCATAATGTAGTTAAATGACTACATCACCCATCCCGGCTTCAACCCTGTGGCGCCGATGGCGCCTCGAGTCACGGAGACCTTCCCGCACCATGGCCAGTCACGACCTGCTCGATCGCATTCGCCTACGGCTCGAGGAACTCAACCGTTCCGAGCGCAAGGTCGCCGACGTCATCCTCGCCGACCCCGGTTCCGCCACCAGCATGAGCATCGCCACCCTGGCACAGGCCGCCTCGGTGAGCGAGCCCACGGTCAACCGCTTCTGCCGCAGCTTCGATGCCAAGGGCTACCCGGACTTCAAGATCAAGCTGGCACAGAGCCTGGCCGGTGGCACGCCCTACGTCAGTCGGGCGGTAGAGCCCGGCGACGGGGCCGCCGACTACACCCAGAAGATCTTCGGCGCGACCATCGCCGCACTCGACGAGGCACGCCGCCAGGCCGACCCGGTGTGCATCGCACGGGTGGTCGACTACCTGATACAGGCCAAGCAGATCCACTTCTTCGGCCTCGGCGCCTCGGGGGCGGTGGCCCAGGACGCCCAGCACAAGTTCTTCCGCTTCAACCTGCCGGTCACCTCCTATGTGGACGTGCTGATGCAGCGCATGGTCGCCGCCGCCTGCCATACCGGCGACGTGGTGGTGGTGATCTCCTGGACGGGCCGCACCCGGGAACTGGTCGACATCGCCCGCCTGGCCCGCGAGAGCGGTGCCGTGGTGCTCGGTATCACCGCGCCGGATTCGCCGCTGGCCCGGGAGTGCACCGAGACCCTGGCGGTCGCCACCCCCGAGGATACCGACTACTACATGCCGATGACCTCGCGCATGATCCAGTTGGCGCTGGTCGACGTCCTGGCCACCGGCGTCACCCTGCGTCGCGGTGAAGACTTCCTGCCTCACCTGAAGAAGATCAAGGACAGCCTGAAGGAGACCCGTTACCCGGCCAGATGATTCCTCACAGACAAGATACCCCCAGCCTGAGGCACTGGCTGGGGCGTAGGCTACTCAAGCAACGTTCCAACGTTCTTGGCAAGCCCTCAGAGAAACCTTGGCGCAACCGTTAGAACTTCCTCCCTATAGCCCTGAAGCCCTTTTTCGATTATCTCTACCCACGCCCCTTCGGTAGCGACCTGACGACTCTCCTTTGCATGAATGGTCACGAACTCACTGACGCCACCTGAACGCAACTCCAGGTCAGTGGAAATTCGCGTATTCAGCGTGATCGCCCAGAAGCCGGGATTGAACCATGCCCAAAATTCATCGATATAGACATCCAGGATCAGCGCATCATCTCCGGGCTCGATCAGGCCATCGAGCACATTGTATCCGGCCTCCTGAAGGGCGACGGCCAGGCTGCTTCGCACGACCGCTTCCACTGTCTGCTCCCCCTCGAGAAGGATGTCACCCAGCGCCTTGCCATAACTGTTGCGCTTCCGGCCAACCGCCCTTGCCTTGACATCATCCGAGGCCTGGTTCACTCCTCCGGATCCAAGCGATGGGGTACTGGGCTCCCTTGGAGACTCCTCGAAGGTTCGCCGGTCGACCACTCGTCCGATTACCACATCCTTCCCGGCGCCAGTGTATTGCACCGAACTCGGCTCCGGCATCACCACTGCAATCTCGCTCCGGCTAGTTGCACACCCCGAAAGCAGGACGAGTGAGGCAATCGCAAGAATCCCTGCGTATGTATGGCGTTTCAAATCAGAATCTCCACTGGCTTATTTATAATGACACCAGCCGCTCAAGGGCGACTCGGCTTCTCATCCATCTAAATCTCACTCCTGAAGCTCGGTCTCTGAACCGCTCCAAAAACCGGAACACCAGCGGTGTCATTGTATAAGCCTTTACAAATTTTCAACAGCCTGAGCCTGGTGCGCGCAACACGGAAACGCACACACCATTCGGCACAGCACTTAATTGTACAATAGTTATATATAACTTTATATTTGTATAGCTTTAGATTGACCACTCGACTAAGTTAACATTGCGCCCCTTCCACCCCGGCCGAGATGACAATAATGTCCTTCTCCTTACATCTCGAAGATTGGCGAGGCTGGCTTGAGGATGAGGCAGTAGCCACCTCTGCTCCCGACCATTGCATCTCGGCGCAACCGGGCAGCTCCTTGCCGGCGATGCTGCGGCGTCGCCTCGATGCCACCGGGCGCGCGACCTGCGACATCCTCGGGGTCCTGGACCCGAACGCGGATTTGCCGCTGGTGCACGCCTCCCGGCATGGCGACACCACCCATACCCTGGAGATGCTCGAGGCACTGGAGCGCGGCGAGCCCATCTCCCCGACACGCTTTTCCATGTCGGTACACAATGCGGTGCTGGGCGTCCACTCCATCTCCCGCGCTCATCATCGCCCCTTGCAGGCTCTGGGCGCCTGTGGCGACGAGTTCGACGCCCTTCTGCACGAGGCCCGGGGTTATCTCGTGGAAGGTCACCGAGCCGTCGTCGCGGTGCTCTCGGAAGGACCGCTTCCCTCGGCCTACCAGGGGTACACGGAGCACCCGGGTACCGCCTGTGCCGTCGGCTTGCGGCTGACGCTGGGCCGGGGACGACGGCTGATGGCCTCGGATCCGGTACGCGGCGCTCATCCGACTCCTCTCGAGGTGATGGCCTGGCTGAACGGAGATGCCCCCTTCCTCGATGGCCGGCAGCGGTGGCAGTTGGGGGCAGAATGAATCTGGACAGATGGTGGCGCGGACTGGGCACGGCGCTCTCCTTCGTCGCCTTCGGCATCGGCGGCCTGTTCATCGGCCTGGTGCTCGCCCCCTTGTTGAGCGTATGCGTACGCGACGACGAGCGACGCCAGTATCTGGCAAGGTGCCTGATCCAGCGCTGCTTCCGGGCTTTCATCGCCCTGATGCAGGGTCTCGGCGTGCTCGATTATCGCTTCGAGCGCCAGGAACGGCTGCAACGCCCCGGCCTGCTGGTAGTCGCCAACCATCCGTCACTGATCGATGTCATCTTCCTGCTGGCCCACATGCCCCATGCCGACTGCATCGTCAAGGGACGGTTGGCCAGCAACCCCTTCACACGCGGCCCGGTTCGCGCGGCAGGCTATATCACCAACGACGAGCCCGAAGCAGTGCTGAAGGCCGCCGGGGAGAGCCTCCGGAAAGGCAATTCGCTGATTCTCTTTCCGGAGGGCACCCGCACCACGCCGCAACGGCCGATCAAGTTCAGGCGCGGTGGGGCAAACATCGCCTTGCGTACGGGAACGGCGATCACGCCGGTACTGATACGCTGTACGCCTACCACGCTGACCAAGGGCGAGCCTTGGTACCATATCCCGGCGAGCAGGGTCCGGATGGAACTGCGTGTACTCGACGACCTGCCCATCAACGACGATAACCAACAGCCGACCGGGCAGCTCGCCAGACAACTGACACATCGGCTGAGCGATCACTTCAACAGGGAACTGGAACAACTTCACCATGAGCGAGATACACGACGATCTGTCGATTGAACTCAAGCACCTGATCATCGAGACTCTGGAGCTCGAGGATATCGCCCCTGGCGATATCGATCCCGACGCTCCACTGTTCGGTGAGGGGCTGGGCCTCGATTCCATCGATGCCCTCGAGCTCGGCCTGGCACTGCAGAAGCGATTCGGTATCAAACTGGATGCCGAAGCCGAGGAGACCCGCCGCCATTTCTCCAGCCTGAACGCCCTGAAAGCTCTGGTGGAGGCCCGCCGTGTCGACTGATGCCACTACTCGTTACGCCGATGTCTACGACCATGTGCGCAAGACACTGGTCGAGTTGTTCGAACTCGAAGCGGACGACGTCAAGCCCGAAGCCCGGCTCTACGAGGATCTCGATATCGACAGCATCGATGCCGTGGACCTGGTGGTCGAGCTCAAGCAGTTCACCGGTCGCCGCATCAACCCCGACGACTTCAAGGCGGTGCGCACCATCGACGACGTGGTCAAGGCTGTCGAGGGCCTGATCCAGCGCTGAGTCATGCCGATGAGAGGAATCAAATGGCTTGGCATGCTCGCCGCGCTGGGCTGGCCGATCCTGGTGTTCGCCCTGCACGGCACGCTGGGCAGTTGGCCCCTGCTGGTGATGGGGGCCGGCTTGCTGGCCTGGCGGATCCCCCAGGCGCGTCTCCTGGCGCTCGGCGTCGCCGCGCTCTTGCTCGCCGCGGGGGGCATGGGGCATGCCGAACTCGGCATGCGCGCCTACCCGGTCGCCGTGAATGCCATCATGCTGGCCCTGTTCCTGACCAGCCTGTCTCGGGGCATGCCGATCGTCGAGCGACTGGCACGCCTGCGTGAGCCCGACCTGCCGGCGGCCGGTGTACGCTACACTCGCCGTGTCACCTGGGCGTGGTGCGGCTTCTTCGTCGTCAACGGCACCATCGCCACCTGGACGGTGCTCTACGCCGATCTGGCGGTATGGTCGCTGTACAACGGCGTCATCAGTTACGGCCTGATCGGCCTGATGTTCGGCAGTGAATGGCTGCTGCGCCAGCGATTGCGGAGATCCTTGACGTGACATTCACTCCCCTGAGCCAGGCACCCTGGCGTCGGCCAGTGTCCCCCATGCCCGCTCTGCCCTCCGGCTGGACGTCTCCGGCTTCACTGCCTGCGCGTGTCGAGGCCTGGCGCCGCTGGCTCGCCGGCCGTCCCGGCGAACAATGGCTGCTCTACCAGCGCCACCCCGGTGAATTCTGTGCCGCCCTGGTGGCATTGTGGGAGAGCGGCAGGGTCGCGGTATTGCCTGCCGATGACCGCCCGGAGACCCTGGCCAGGTTGGCCAACGAGGTCGAGGGTGCGCTCCCCGACGCGCCCGATGTCCCGGCGGCAGCGGATCAGGGCGTCCAGCCGCCGCTCGCACTCACGCCGTCATCCACCGCCGTGGTGCTGTATACCTCCGGCTCCACGGGCGACCCCGTACGCCTCGCCAAGCGCTTCGACCAGCTCGATGCGGAGTTGGCCGCCCATGCCCAGCTGTGGCCCCTGACCGACACCGCCGTGATCTCGCAGGTCAGCCACCAGCATATCTACGGCCTGCTCGCCGGGGTATTGCACCCCCTCTGTGCCGGCGCGCCGTTCTGCGGCGATGCCAGTCGCTACCCCGAAGTGCTTGCCGCCCGCCTCGAGGAGGCCGGCAGTGCGGGGCTCAAGCCGGTGGTGGTGAGCTCACCGGCCCAGCTGTCGCGCCTCCCCGACCACCTGCCATGGACGGAGCGCTCCGCGCCATGCCGGGTGTTCTCCTCCGGCGCGCCCCTCACCGCACCGCATGCCCGTCGGGCAGAGCGCCTCCTGCACGCACCGGTGGTCGAGATCTACGGCAGCACGGAGTCCGGCGGCATCGCTCGGCGACGCCAGACCCGGGGCAGTACCTGGCGCCCCCTGCCCGGGGTACGACTGTCATTCGAGGGCGAGCGTCTGCTGCTGCGTTCGGCGTTTCTCGACACCCCTGACGCCTGGTGGCAGCAACCCGACCGGGTCGCTCCCGCTGCCAACGGCTTCGCACTGCTGGGCCGCGCAGACCGCCTGGTAAAGATCGCCGGCAAGCGCGTCTCGCTGGCCCACATCGAGCATACCCTGGCCGACGCCCCGGACGTCACCGAGGCGCGCTGCGTCGATCTCGAGCGCAGCGATGGGCGACTGGGGGCCGTGGTCGCCCTGAACGGCGAGGCCATTCCACACCGGCACGAGTCCCGGCGCGACCTGATCCAGCGCCTGCGTGCACGCCTGGCGAGGCACCTGGAGCAGGTCGCCATTCCCCGCTACTGGCGCTTCGTCGATGCGCTGCCGAGCAATCCCCAAGGCAAGCTCGACCGAGGCCTGATCAGGCGACTGTTCGCCGATCTCGACGATACGCGGGCGCCACGCTGGCTGGGGGAGCGACGCTCGGGTGCCGATACCTGCACGCTTACCCTCGAGGTCCCCGAACGCCTGGCCTACCTCGAGGGCCATTTCGAGGACTACCCGCTGGTGCCCGGCGTGGTCATGGTGCAGTGGGCCATCGAACTGGCCCGCGAGAGCTTCGGCCTACCGGGCGACTTCCAGGGCCTCGAGCGCCTGAAGTTCCAGCGCCCGCTGCAACCCGGAATACGCTTCACGCTCGAGCTGATGCGGCGCGAGGACGGCATCGCCTTCGCCTTCGACTCCCGCGAGGGTCGGCACTGCGCCGGGCGTGTCCGGCTGCAATCCCGGGATGAGATCGGAGCCGCCCATGGCTGAACCGCGTCCCTGTGCCCTGGTGCCGGTCTACGACCACCCTGCCACCATCGGCGCGGTATGCGCCGAACTGAGTGCCCTGGGGCTACCGGTCGTGCTGGTCGACGATGGCAGCCACGCCGAGTGTGCGGCCGAACTCGACCGCCTCGCCGCACACGGTCATCACCTGCTGCGGCTGGACAGCAACCGCGGCAAGGGTGCCGCGGTACGCGTCGGGCTGGCGGAAGCCCAGCGGCTCGGCTACACCCATGCGCTGCAGGTCGATGCCGATGGCCAACATGCCAGTGAGGACCTGCCCGGCTTTCTGGCCGAGCTCGATGGCACGCCCGAGGCCCTGGTGGTCGGCTACCCGCGCTATGATGCCAGCGTCCCTCCTGCCCGCCTGTACGGCCGCTACGCTACCCATGTGTGGGTGTGGATCAATACCCTGTCCGGGGAGATCCGCGACTCGATGTGCGGCGTCCGGCTCTATCCGGTCGAATCCCTCAACCGGTTACTGGCCAGGCACTCGTGCGGCGATCGCATGACCTTCGATACCGAGATCCTGGTGCGCTGGCACTGGGCTGGCGGTACCCTGCGCAACCTGCCGGTGCGGGTGCATTATCCGCGCGATGGCGTGAGCCACTTCGCGCTGTGGCGCGACAACCGCCAGATCAGCGCCATGCATGCCCGGCTGTTCTGCGGCATGCTGCTGCGCCTGCCCCGCCTGCTGGCCAGGCGTTGGCGAAGAGCGCCCGTGGAGGCCAGGCCATGAGCCAGCACTGGGCGCGGATCGGAGAGCGCGGCAGCCTCGCCGGCATGCGTCTGATGGTGGCCA
This sequence comes from Halomonas sp. LMYGS-3, assembly GCF_059509875.1. NCBI lineage: Bacteria > Pseudomonadati > Pseudomonadota > Gammaproteobacteria > Oceanospirillales > Halomonadaceae > Halomonas > Halomonas sp. LMYGS-3. The sequence goes on from NZ_JCAKFQ010000007.1 coordinate 108,470, forward strand.
CGCAACGGCGTCTGGGCCGCTGGCCCTTTCGGCTGCTGCTGTGGCCCGTCATGCTGTGGTACTTCCTGCTGCATGGCACGGCTCGACGCGCCTCCCGGGCCTACCTGCTGCGTCTCGATCCCGGACTCTCCCGGCACCCTTGCAAGCGGCTGTGGCTCGGCTATCGCCACTTCCTGGCCTTCGCCGACGCCCTGATGGACAAGGTCGCCGCCTGGAGCGGCGATATCGCCGACGAGCGCCTGGTCGGCAGCGGCATCGCGCGTTTCAGCGCCGCCATCGACGCCGGGCAGGGCGGCCTGATCCTGGTCGCCCACCACGGCAATCTCGACGTGGTCAATGCACTGGCCGAGCGCCACCCCGGCCTCGATCTGACGGTGATGATGCACACCCGCAACGCGCGCAAGTTCCACGCACTGCTCGAACGGGTCACGGGGCGCCCCCGTCCCCATGTGCTCGAGGTCGACGAGATCACCCCGGCCACCGCCCAGTGCCTCGCCGAGCGCCTCGATGCAGGAGGCTACGTGGTCATCGCCGCCGATCGGCTCCCGCTTTCCGGTGAGCGCAGCCGTCGCCTCGACTTCCTCGGCGCCCCGGCCCTGTTCCCCGAAGGTCCGTTCCGGCTGGCCGCCCTGCTGCGCTGCCCTCTGTATACCCTGGCCTGCGTTCGCGAGGACGGGGCGTTCAGGATCGACTTCGAACCTTTCGACGATACCCGCGACCTGCGGCGCCGGGAGCGCGAACGCTGGATCGCCGAGGCCATGCAGCGCCATGCCGACCGACTGGCCCAGCGGGTTCGCGACCACCCGCTGCAGTGGTTCAATTTCTATCCGTTCTGGCTGAACGACACTGGATCCCTCCATGACCCTACTCCATGACCCCCTGGTGACATCCTCTACCACCGCTCCCCTCACGCTGGATGGCTCACCCGTCACCCTCGAGGACGTTCTGGCGGTGGCCGAAGGCCGGCGCCGAGTCATGCTGTCGACGGCATCGGACTTCCGCGCGCGTATCGCCCGCGGCAACGCTTTCCTCGAGCGTCTGCTGGAGGAAGAGGGTGTGGTCTATGGCGTCACAACGGGCTACGGCGACTCCTGCACCCGTGAGGTGTCCGCCGCCGACCTCGAGCAGTTGCCACGGCAGTTGTACACCTTCCATGGCTGTGGCCTGGGTGATGTGCTGCCGGTAGAGGCGTCCCGCGCCGTGGTCATGGTACGGCTGGTATCGCTGTGCCGCGGGGTCTCGGGCGTCAGCGTCGAGCTCCTCGAACGCCTGGTGTGGCTGCTCGAGCATGACATCGTCCCGGTCATTCCGGAGGAAGGGTCGGTGGGGGCCAGCGGCGATCTGACCCCCTTGTCGTACCTCGCCGCGGCCCTCTGCGGCGAGCGCGAGGTCTTCGAGCGTGGCAGGCGACGCCCCACCGCGGAGGTCTTCGCCGAGCACAATCTTGCGCCCTATCGCCTGAAGCCCAAGGAGGGCCTGGCGCTGATGAACGGCACCGCCGTGATGACCGCGCTGGGGGTGTTCGCCTTCGTTCGCACCGCCTACCTGGCGCGGCTCGCGACGCGCATCACCGCGTTATCCGTCTATGCGCTGGACGGCAACCCCTACCACTTCGACGCCGACCTGTTCGCCGCCAAGCCGCACCCCGGGCAGAACCGCGTGGCCGCACGCCTGCGCGACGATCTTCACGCCCCCCGCACACCACGCAATTCACCGCGCCTGCAGGACCGCTACTCGACGCGCTGCGCGCCACACGTGATCGGCGTGGTGGAAGATGCCCTGCCCTGGTGGCGTCAGTTTCTCGAGACCGAGCTCAACAGCGCCAATGACAATCCGCTGATCGATGCCGAGGGGGGCAAGGTCATGCACGGGGGCCATTTCTACGGCGGCCATGTTGCCTTCGCCATGGACGGCCTCAAGCAGGCCAGCGCCAATCTGGCCGACCTGCTCGACCGCCAGCTGGCGCTGCTGGTCGACACCCGCTTCAACCACGGCCTGCCCAGCAACCTGAGCGGTGCCGAGCCCGCGCGTGCCGCCCTCAACCATGGCTACAAGGCCGTGCAGATCGGTGCCTCGGCGTGGACCGCCGAGGCGCTCAAGCTGACCATGCCGGCCAGCGTCTTCTCGCGCTCCACGGAGTGTCACAACCAGGACAAGGTCAGCATGGGCACCATCGCCGCGCGTGACGCCCTGCGGATCCTGACGCTCGTCGAGCAGGTCGCTGCCGCCACCCTGCACGCCGCCTGCCAGGGTGTCGAGCTGCGTAGCCGCCAGGCGGGCGCCGCGCCACTGCCCGGGCAACTGGCCGGGTTTCTCGACGCCTGCCGCACGCACATTCCACCGCTGGTCGAAGACCGCGCCCTGGAAGCCGAACTACGCACCCTCTGCGACCTGATCCGCGAACGCCGCTGGAGCCTGTATGACGCCTGACGATCGCCCCTTGCCGCGTGCCGAGACCGAGCTGACGATCCCCTTTCACGATATCGACATGATGCAGGTGGCCTGGCATGGCCACTACGTCCGCTACCTGGAGATCGCGCGCTGCACGCTGCTCGATGCCATCGACTACAACTACCCGCAGATGAGCGAGTCGGGATTCGCCTGGCCGGTGATCGACCTGCGCCTGCGCTATGCCGCCCCGGCGGTGTTCGCCCAGCGCATCGCCATCGAGGCGCGACTGAGCGAATGGGAGCATCGCCTCAAGATCGACTACACCATTCGCGATGCCGAGACGCGGCGACGCCTGACCCGCGCCTGGAGCGTACAGGTCGCGGTGGGCCTGGACGACCGGGAGATGCGCCTGGCGTCACCGCCGGCCCTGGTCGATCGACTCCTCGCCTGGCAGGAGGCCAACCTCTGATGCGCCAGATGCTCGGTGCTGTCAGCCTCGGCCTGCTCCTGTGCACTGGCCAGCCCCTCTGGGCGTCTCCGGAAGCCGGTGCGCTCGCCGAACGCCTCGCCGACCATGCGCCGCAGTGCGCCGGCTTCGAGCAGTCGCGCTGGCTGGCCGACCTCGAGGTCCGACTCGACAGCCGCGGCCATTTCCGACGCCGGGACAACGCACTGGTCTGGTCCACCACGGCGCCGGTGGCGGATCGCCTCTACCTGAGCGAAGAGAGCGACGACCTGCCGATGGGCTTCCGGGTGCTCCTGCCGGTCTTCACCGGCCTGCTGTCGGGAGACTGGCAGGCCCTGGAGCATCACTTCACCATCGCGCTCGGTGGTGAGCTGGACGAGTGGCGGGCCGACCTGACGCCCATCGACCCGGCCCTCGGCGAACACCTCTCGCAGCTGGTGGTACAGGGTGGGGAACGCGTCGAACGGCTCGCTATCGCGTTCCGCGACGGCGACCGCCTCGAGCTGAGCCTGACACCGGTCGACTGCGCAAGCCTCGATGACGGAAACGCCGCCCAGTGAGCGGGCCGACACGGATGAAGCAGGCCGAACGCCTCGGTGCCTGGTGCTGGGCCTTGCTCCTGCTGGGCGCCGCCCTGCTGCTGGTCAGCCAGCTGCGCCAGGCAGCGCCCCTGGACACCCGCATCACCGCCCTGTTGCCGGAGGTCCGGGAGACCCCGCTGATCGAGCAGGCCGAACGGCACCTGACGCAGGCCTTCGAGGACCGCTTGGTGCTGCTGGTCAGGGGCGAGGATCCCGCACGGCTGGTCGCCGATCTCAGGGATCGCCTGCGCGACTCCCATGCCGTGGCGGAGTTCGACGATGGCGCCATCGAGCGTGCCGATCGAGCCCTGGCGGACTACCGCTATCGCCTGCTGGCCGAACCACTGGCCAGTGCTGGCGACGAGGCCTGGACGCAACGGGCCCTGTCACGACTCTTCGCCCCCGGCGTGGGCGCCGATCCACTCGGTGACCCCTTCGGGCTGCTCGACGCCTGGCTGTCCCGGCTGCTCGACGGCCCGATCCGCCCCGTCGAGGGCCTGCCCGCCGTCGACGACGAGGGCGGCCACTGGTTCCTGGTGGGGGGGCGATTGGCTGCCAGCCCCTATGACATGACACTGCAACGGCAGCTGGTGGGCGCCCTGGATGGCTTCCGAACGGCCCACCCCGACGCCGAGCTGCTGCGCGCGGGTCTGGTCTTCCACGCCGCATCCGGCGCCAGCCAGGCCAAGCGCGAGATTTCCACCATCGGGCTGGGCGCCCTGCTGGGTATCCTGCTGCTGCTCTGGTGCGTGTTCCGGCGCGGCGTCACGCTGTTCAGCCTGCTGCTGCCGGTGGCCTGCGGAGTGCTGTTCGCGCTACCGCTGACCTGGGCGCTCTTCGGCACCCTCAACCTGTTGACGCTCGCGTTCGGCGCCAGCCTGATCGGCGTCGCCGTCGACTATGCCCTGCATCTGCAGTGTGCCCGCCAGCTCTCCCCCGATCGCCCCTTGTCGAGGATCTGGCCGGGGCTGTGGCTGGGTCTGGCATCGAGCCTGGCCGCCTATCTCGCCCAGCTCGCCACACCGCTCCCGGGCTTGCGCCAGATGGCGACGTTTGCCGCCCTGGGGCTGCTCGGCGCCTGGCTCACCGTGCGCCTGTGGCTGCCCCACTTTGCTGTGCAGCCACACCCGGTCACGGCTAGCCTGGCCGAACGCCTCGACCGCCTGCGTCTGCCATCGCGGGCGCCGCTGAGCTGGGGCGTGCTCACCCTGCTCGGCGTGGCCGCCGTGGCGGTGATCGCCATGCGCCTGACGACCAGCGACGACCTGCGCCAGCTCAACCCGTCTCCCGCCTCCCTGATCGCCGAGCAGCAGCGCGTACAAGCCCTGCTGCAGCGCCCCACCGGCAGCCGTTACCTGGTTGTCACGGCCGACCACGAGGACGAGTTGCTGGAGCGGCTTGAAGCCCTCGAGGCACCGCTGGCGGAGCTGCACGGGAAGGGCCATCTGACCGGCTATCGCCATCTCGGCCGTGCCGTGCCCTCGCCGGCCACCCAGCAGGCCAACCTGGCGCGGGTACGCCAGGCCTATGCCCACGCGCTGCCGCCAATGATCGAACGCGCCGGCCTCCCCATGCATCTGCAGGACTCAGCCGAGGAGTTCCTGGATGCGGCACCACTACTGGCAATCGACGAGTGGCTAAAGATGCCACTGGGGCGTGCCGATAGCATGCTGTGGCTGGGCCGGGTCGCGGTGGACGGCGAGCTTCGGTCGGCATCGTTGGTCGTGCTGGGCGATGCCGATGCCGTCGCCCAGCGACAACTGGCCCGGCTCGCCAGCGTGCCGCATGTCCACTATCACGACCGGATAGCCGCGCTCTCCACCCACCTGGCCGACTTGCGCGACACCATCGCCCTGTGGCTGATCGCCGCGGTGGCGGGACTGACGTTGCTCTTCGGCTGGCGCTACCGAAGCCGCACCTGGCGTGTGCTGCTGCCGCCGCTGGGCGCCGTGGTGGCGACCCTGGCGCTGTTCGCTGCCCTGGGGGTCGGCCTGACCCTGTTCCACCTGCTGGGGTTGCTGCTGGTGCTGGGGATCGGGCTCGATGCCGGCATCTTCAGCACCGAACACCCGGAAAGCCCCGCGGCGTGGCTGGCGATCAGCCTGTCATGCGCCTCGAGCCTGCTGGCATTCGGCCTGCTGGCATTCAGCGCCACGCCGGCCTTGCACTACCTGGGCATGACCTGCCTGGTGGGCCTCGCGGCGACCTGGGCGCTGGTGCCCTTTGCCCGGGCCGATACGAGGGACACCCCATCGACACCTGCCATCCGCGATGGCCGATAGGAGAACCGATCTCATGGAAGCACGGCATGCAGTGCCGCAAGGGCAGACCGTCACGGACGTCGCCATCATCGGCGCCGGACCCTCCGGCGCCGCGGCAGCGGCCTGGCTCGCGCGACGTGGCCTGGCCGTCAGGGTCATCGAGCGCAGCCGTTTTCCACGCTTTTCCATCGGCGAGAGCCTGCTGCCCCAATGCATGGTGCACCTCGAGGCTTGCGGGCTGCTCGAGGCCGCCCGGGGCGGCAATTTCCAGGTCAAGAACGGTGCCGCCTTTACCTGGCGCGGGCGGGACACGACCATCGACTTCCGCGACAAGTTCACTCCCGGCCCCGGCACCACCTGGCAGGTCGAGCGTGCCGAGTTCGACCAGCGCCTGATCGAAGGGGCACGACGCGCCGGCGCCGAGGTGGAATTCGGCAGCACCGTCGAGGCCTTCGTCCCCGATGCCGAACGACCTCGATTGACGATCACCGACGCCCGGGGCGAACGCAGCACCCTCGAGGCCCGGTTCGTGCTCGATGCCAGCGGCTATGGCCGCGTCCTGGCCAGGCTCACCGGGCTCGCCCGGCCCTCCAGCCTGGAGTCGCGCTGCGCCCTGTTCACCCATGTCGAGGACCGCATCGACTGCTCGCGACATGACCGCGAGAAGATCCTGATCGGCATCCACCCCGACCACTCGGACATCTGGTACTGGCTCATCCCCTTCCGCGAGGGGCGTGCCTCGGTCGGTGTGGTCGGAAACCGGGCCACCCTCGAAGCCGTCGGCACCAGCGATTCCGAGCGTCTCTGGCATTTCATCCATGCCGAACCGCGGCTCGCCGAACTCCTTGCCAAGGCCGAGGCCGTTCGCGATACCGGACGCCTGGAAGGGTATTCCGCCGACGTCGAACGCCTACACGGCCCTGGCTTCGCACTGCTGGGAAATGCGGGCGAGTTTCTCGATCCGGTATTCTCCTCGGGGGTCACCATTGCCCTGGACTCGGCATTACGCGCGGCCCCGCTGGTCGAACGCCAGCTCGGCGGCGAAGGTGTCGCCTGGGACACGGAGTTCGAGCAGCCACTGCGGCGCGGCATCGCCACCTTCCGCGAGTTCGTCGATGCCTGGTACGATGGACGTCTTCCCCGCATCATCTTCAATGAACGGCAGACGCCACGCATCCGCTCGATGATCAGTTCGATACTCGCCGGCTATGCCTGGGACACGGCCAACCCCTTCGTGGCCGCCAGTCGCCGTCGACTCGACAGCCTTGCCGAGGCCTGTACCGTCGAGCCTTACAACGTCGCCACTTCCGCCGAGCGCCACCCATGACCTTAGCGCGCCTCGTCATCCACTCGCTCCTGGCTGGCTGGCTGGTACTGTCGACCGGTTGTGCCACGCGAGCTGTCCATGCACCCTTGCCGGAGCTGTCGACACTGCCCGCGGCCGATGCCCGGACCCAGCGACTGACCTTCATCCATCAGGACGAACGGCACGAGCTGCTCGGCGTGTTGCGCCACGATGAAAGCGGATTGCAACTGGCCCTGCTCAGCCCCCAGGGTCAACGGCTGCTGACCCTGGTGCATGATGCCCGGGGACCTCGCTTCCTGCCTGGCGCCCGGTTCGAGCCACCGTTCACGGCCGAGTGGCTCGCCAGCCGCCTGGCCTGGAGCCTGTGGCCTGCACCAGCGCTGGAGCAGGCCTTCGGCGACAGCGGCTGGACACTCCGGGATGCTGCCGATGGGCGCATCGTCGAGTATCGCGGCCGAACGATGGCCCGCATCATGGGCAGCAGCGACTGCCGCATCATCGACGACATCGAGGGCGGCTATCGCCTGCGTGTCGCCACCCTTGGCGATGACTCCAACCGGACCGAAGCTGCATGCCCGACCGACTGACACCCTTGCAGACACAGCCCTGTCGACTTTCCCCACCGGCCCTGGTCTGCCCGTTGGGAGACGACCTGGCCACCATCGCCGATGCCCTGTTCCGCGGTCAGCGCGCCCTGGTGCGAGCCGACACCTTCACCCCCGGGCGCCCGTTGCCATTGGGCCGCGTGACCGCGACGCTGCCCGCCACCCGAGCCTGGCCAGCCGAGCATCGCTCGCGCAACAACCAGCTGCTGGCGGCGGCAGTGGAGCGGCTGTTGCCGACGCTCGACGCCTTTCGCGAGCGTCGGCCCCGCGCGCGCATCGGGGTCGTCCTGGGTACCAGCACCTCGGGAATCGGCGAGACCGAAGTCGCGCTGAGTGCCCGCCAGCAGAGCGGGAGCTGGCCCGAATCGTTTCACTACCAGCGTCACGAAATCGGCTCGCCGGCACGATTCGTGGCCGACCGACTGGGGCTCGAGGGGCCTGTCTATACGCTGTCCACTGCCTGCACGTCGAGCGCCCGTGCCCTGATCAGTGCCAAGCGGTTGCTGGCGACAGGCGCCTGTGATGCGGTCATCAGTGGTGGTGCCGACAGCCTCTGCGGCCTGACCGTCAACGGCTTCGCCTCGCTCGAAGCCTTGAGCGACTCGCCTTGCCAGCCATTCTCGGTCAATCGCTCGGGTATCAATCTGGGCGAAGCCGCCGCCCTCTTTCTTGTCACCAGCGAGCCCGGCGGCATCCAGCTCGCCGGTTATGGCGAAACCAGCGACGCCTACCATATCTCCGCGCCGCGGCCGGATGGCCAGGGAGCCGCAGACGCCATGCAGGCCGCCCTGGACATGGCCCGATGCCCGTCCAGCGCCATCGATTATCTCAACCTGCACGGTACCGCGACCCGCCAGAACGACAGCATGGAGGCGCTGGCCGTCTCGCGGGTCTTCGGCGACCGCCTGCCGTGCAGCTCGACCAAGGCCCTTACCGGCCATACCCTGGGGGCCTGCGGGGCCCTGGAAGCGGCTTTCTGCTGGCTGACCCTGGATGCCGGCCGCCTGCCCCCGCAGGTTCACGATGGCCAGGTCGATCCCGAACTGCCAACGCTGACCTACGCCACCGCCACGCCATGCGATGCCACCCACACCCTGAGCAACTCGTTCGCCTTCGGGGGCAACAACGTCGCCTTGCTGATGGAGCGCCGCTCATGACCGATACCCCGATGCCCCCCTCGCTGCCCTGCGCTATCGCGCCCTTCGTGCCACACCGCCACGGCATGTGTCTGCTCGATACGTTGCTCGAGGTCGGCGATGAGCACCTGCTCGCCGAGGTCACCCCGCGCCGAGACGGCCTGTTCGCCGCTGCCCGGGGAGTCCCCGCTTGGGTCGGTCTCGAGTGGCTCGCCCAGGCCGTCGCGGCCTGGGCCGGGGTGCAGGCCGTGCGCCAGGGCGACGAGCCGCGTATCGGTTTCTTGCTCGGCACGCGTCGCTACCGATGCCAGACCCCATGGTTCGCGTTCGATCGGCCGGTACGGGTCGGCGTCGCTCTCGACTTTCGTGCCGACAACGGCCTCGGCGCCTTTCGCGGCGAGCTGCGAGGAAGCCACGGGGAATCACTCGCCACCACCACGCTCAATGTCTTCCAGCCCGAGTCACTGGAAGCGCTGGAAGCCATCCAACGAGGGGAGAGCCCATGACCGCCAGCATTCTGATCACCGGCTCGAGCCGCGGCATCGGTCGCGCCATCGCCCTGCGCCTGGCCCGTGACGGCTTCGACATCGTCCTGCACTGTCGGCACCGACGCGAGGCCGCCGATGCCGTTGCCGAGCAGATCACCGCCATGGGTCGTTCGGCCCGGGTACTCTGTTTCGACGTGGCCGACCGCCAGGCGGCCCGCCAGGCCATCGAGGCCGACATCGAGGCACATGGGGCCTATTACGGCGTGGTCTGCAATGCGGGCATCACCGCCGACGGCGCCTTCCCGGCGCTGTCCGACGAAGACTGGGACAGCGTCATTCACACGAACCTGGACGGCTTCTACAACGTGGTGAAACCCCTGGTCATGCCGATGGTCCGTCGCCGTGCACCGGGTCGCATCGTGGTGATGTCCTCGGTGTCGGGGTTGATGGGCAACCGGGGACAGGTCAACTACAGCGCCGCCAAGGCCGGCCTGATCGGGGCGGTCAAGGCCCTGGCGGTGGAGCTGGCCAAGCGCCGAATCACCGTCAACTGCGTGGCCCCGGGCCTGATCGACACCGACATGACCGATGACCTGGTCACCGAGGAAGCCCTCCGGATGATTCCCATGCGTCGTACCGGCAGCGGCGAGGAAGTCGCTGCCACCGTGAGTTTCCTGTGCTCGGGCGATGCCGGCTACATCACCCGCCAGGTCATTGCCGTCAACGGAGGGATGTGCTGATGTCGAGCAAGGGGCTTCGTAGCGACGGCCTCGGCCGACGGGTGGTGGTCACCGGCATGGCGGGTTTCTCTCCCATCGGCAACGACTGGCCCAGCATTCGTTCGCGGCTCGAGCGTCTGGAGAACGGCGTCCGCCATGTCGATGAGTGGTCCGTCTACGATGGCCTCAATACCCGTCTCGGCGCCCCCGTCGTCGATTTCGACCTGCCCTCGCACTATCACCGGCGTGTGTTGCGCAGCATGGGGCGGGGAGCACAGATGGCCACCCGCGCCAGCGAGCTGGCGCTCGAGGATGCCGGCCTGCTCGGCTCGCCACTGCTCTCCAGCGGAGACCTGGGCATCGCCTATGGCGCCTCGGCGGGGGAACCCGATGCCGTGGCCGATTTCGGCAACATGCTGATCAACAAGTCCACCGACGGGCTGAACGCCAATTCCTATATCCGCATGATGGCCCACACGGCGCCGGTCAACATCGGGGTCTTCTTCGGCATACGCGGGCGCATCCATACCACCTCGAGCGCCTGCACCTCGGGTAGCCAGGGGATCGGCTACGCCTTCGAAGCCATACGCTTCGGTCGCCAGAAGGCGATGATCGCCGGCGGCTGCGAAGAACTGTCGGCCTCCGAAGCCGCGGTCTTCGATACCCTGTTCGCCACCAGTACCCGCAACGATGCCCCGCACACGTCACCGCGGCCCTTCGATGTCGAACGCGATGGACTGGTGATCGGTGAAGGGGCGGGCACGCTGATCCTCGAGGAACTCGAGCATGCCCAGGCCCGTGGGGCGACCATCCATGCAGAGCTGGTCGGGTTCGGCACCAACAGCGACGGTCGCCATGTCACCCAGCCCGATGCCGGCATGATGGAACAGGCGATCCACCTGGCGCTGGCCGACGCCGGACTGGCTCCACAGCAGATCGGCTATGTCAGTGCCCATGGCACGGCCACCGATCGCGGCGATATTGCCGAGAGCCATGCGACCCATGCGGTATTCGGCAAGCGCATGCCGATCAGCGCCTTCAAGAGCTTCACCGGGCACACCCTGGGCGCGTGCGGCGCCCTGGAAGCCTGGGTGGCCATCGAGATGATGCGTGAGGGGCGATTCCATGCCACCGCCAATCTTCACCGCCCCGACCCCGCCTGCGCCGACCTCGACTATCTCCGCGACGAGATGCGGTCTATCGATTGCGAATACGTGATGAGCAACAACTTCGCCTTCGGGGGGATCAACACCTCGTTGATCTTCCGCCGCTGGCCTTGATGCCGGCATGCCCGAGGTGCCGACGACCGGCACCGCTCACCTACCTGAACGCAAGGAATGATAAATGACCAGGGGACTGCTATCGCTCACCCTTCTGATCGGCGGCTTGGCACTGGCCGCTACGGCACAGGCCAGGGATACCCGGCACCTGCTGTCGATCGAGGAAGCCATGAACACCTCCGCGGCCAGGGAGCGCCTCGATCCCGAGATCCGCTTCGTGTTCGCCGATGCCGACCACGGTGAGGTCGTCGCCGAGCACGGCAACTACGTCACCAACAAGAAGACCAATGCCTTCAACAAGAGCGACGAGGAGGCCTGCCGTTGGGTCATGCTCTCGGCACTGCTCAGCCTGCAGGAGCGCGTCAGGGCGGAGGGCGGCAATGCCGTGATCAATATCGAGAGCTACTACAAGCGCAACACCATGGCGTCGCGAACCGAGTATGAATGCCATGCCGGGGCAGTGATGGCCGGGGTAGCCCTGCGCGGCGACGTCGTCACCCTGCGTTGAGCGGATGAAGGCTCACCTGGAGCTGATCCTGGCGCAGGCTCCCCCTGCCAGCAGCGGAGCCTGCCTGTCTCGGCTCGGGCGCGAGCTGTTGTCTCGGCTCGCCGCACGTCGTGGCCTCGACTGCCCTCTGGCCGACTGGTCGCCCAGGGGGCAGGGGGCGCCGCGACACCCCGCACTCCCCATGCCCTGGCGTGCTTGCCTGAGTCATCGTGATGGACGCGTCGTGGCGGGGCTCGCCACGGTGCCGGTCGGCATCGACCTCGAGCATGCTCGTCCCAGGCACGGTGCTCGCCTGGCGGAGCTGGTCGACCTGTTGCCCGAAGCCAGGGTACGCCGTGCCATTCTCGAGGCGGCCAGCCCACTGGGTGCGTTCTATCGCGCCTGGACACTGCACGAAGCCCTGTTCAAGCTCGACTGTCTCTCTGGCCGGCCCCCAGGCAGCGTACTGGAAACGAGACTCTCACGGTTGCTTCCCGGCGGCGGAGTCCAGGCGTGGCAGTGGCAGCACGACGGCTGGACATTGAGCATCTGCAGCTACCAGCGCCGACTATGCATTCATTCACTCCCCCCGGCTGGCGATCGCGGAAAGCTGGCTTCCCCAGACAGGCCACGAAGATAAAGACGGCCAGCTCGGCGGGGACCGCCCCGCCTGACGCGACGAAGCCCCGCATCGCGGGGCTCCATCTCCGGTCGCCGGCCACGGCTCGTCAGCCGGCGAAGGCCGCGTAGATGATGATCACCAGCACCACCAGCACGCCCCCGGCTGGCACCGCCCCCCGCCAGGGGGTCAGATCGACGTCGCCGCTGTATTCATGCACCCAGTCGGTGGCCCGCGGCCGCAGCCTGCCGATGAGCAGCATGATCCCCACCAGCAGCACGAAGACCCCGGCCACGAAGTGGAACTCGTGCATGATCTCCGGCAGCTTGTCGAACGGCGGCACGAAGTAGCCGGCGGCGATCAGCAGGCAACCGCCGATCAGGGCGACCTTGGCAGCCATGGGCGGCACCCGTCTGGTCAGCAGCCCCACGATCACCACCGCCAGGATCGGGATGAAGTAGATGGCGTTCATCTTCTGCAGGTAGCCGAACAGGCTCTCCTGCCCGGCCAGCAGCGGGGCGATGGTCATGGTGGTGATGGCCATGATCCAGCCGAACACCTTGCCCGACTTCACCACCTGCTCCTCGGAGGCGTCCTTCTTGAGCACCCCCTTGTAGATGCCGAGGCTGAAGATGGTAGTGGTACTGTTGAGCGCCGAGTTGAAGGACGACAGGATGGCGCCGACCATCACCGCGGCGAAGAAACCGGTGAGGTAGGGCGGCAGTACATTGAACACCAGATGGCCATAGGCCTCGTCGGCGCGCACGCCCTGCTCGGCGTAGAGGTGGTAGGCGATGATCCCCGGCAGCACCAGATAGAGCGGGCCGAGCAGCTTGAAGAAGCCGGTCAGCAGCACGCCCTTCTGCCCCTCGGCGAGGGTCTTCGCGGCGAAGGTCCGCTGGATGATCTGCTGGTTGGTGGTCCAGTAGAAGAGGTTGATCAGGAACACGCCGGTGAACAGGGTGAAGAACGGCACCTGCTGCTCGGCACCGCCAATGGAGTTGAGCTTGTCCGGGTCGCTCTCCTTGAGGATGTTCCAGCCCTCCAGCAGGCCACCGTCGCCGCTCACCGCCTGCAGGCCGAAGTAGACGATCACGAAGCCACCGACCAGCAGGCCGACGCCGTTCAGGGTATCGGACACCGCCACGGTGCGCAGCCCCCCGAACAGCGCATAGAGGGACCCGATGATGCCGACGACCCACACCGTCAGCCACAGCAGCGCAGTGGGCGACTGGATGCCGGTGAGCCCCTGGAGGTCGAGCATGCCCTGCAGGCCCATGGCCCCGGAGTAGAGGATGATCGGCAGCAGGATCACCGCATAAGCGATCAAGAAGATCACGTTGGTGATCAGCTGGGTGCCGGCGTCGAAGCGAATCGCCAGCAACTGCGGCAGGGTGGCGATGCCGCTACGCAGGAAGCGCGGCAGGAAGAACAGCGCCAGCGCCACCAGGGCGATCACCGCCACCACTTCCCAGGCCATCACGCTCAGGCCGTCGGCGAAGGCGGCACCGTTGAGGCCGACCATCTGCTCGGTGGAGAGGTTGGTCATCAGCAGCGAGCCGGCGATCAGCGGGAAGGTCAGGGAGCGCCCGGCGAGGAAGTAGCCGCTGGTGCTCTCGTGATCGTCGCGCCGCGTGAGGCGCCAGGTGATGAGGGCGACCAGTCCAGTGAAGAACAGGAAGGACGCCAGGGTCAACGCATGCATGGAGGTCTCGCTCCGGGGTCGACGTGGAAGGTTCAGCCTGCACCGTGGCGCGGACCACAATGTCGGACATTGATAAACAACGAGATTCTAGGCAGATGACCCGCAAATAATATGCGACTTTCGTCTATTTCAAGTCTTTAACATTCGTAATATTACGAATAAAAACGGCTCGACCGCCAGGCGCCGGGGGCAAGGCCGGTGCTGCGCTTGAAGGCGCGGCTGAAGGCCGCCTCGGATTCGTAGCCGACGTCTGAGGCGATCTGCGCGATGCTGGCACCGCCACGGGTCAGCTTGCCCGCCGCCACCTGCATGCGCCAGTGGCAGAGATAGGTCATGGGCGCGACGCCGACGCGTTCTGTGAAACGGCTCACCAGCACGGTTCGGGAAACGGCCGCTTCCCTGGCGAGGGTGTCCAGGGTCCAGGCTCGTTGCGGATTCTCGTGCAGCAGGCGGATGATGCGCCCGACGTGAGGGTCCGCCAGCGCGGCCAACCAGCCGGTGGCATCGTCGGGAAGCGACTCCATGTGGCTGCGCACCACTTCGATGAAGAGCAGCTCACTGAGTCGTGCCAGCACGTTGTCGACCCCGACGCGCTGGCGGCGGCTCTCCGTCATGATTGCCTGGATCAGGCTGCTCAACCAGCCATCGCCGGCTGTATAGCCATCGGGAATATGCACCATGCGCGGCAGCGCCTGGATCACGGGATTGAACGGCAACAGGTCGCAGCCAAGGAACCCACAGATGAGCCTCGTCTGCTCGGGGCCGCCACCGAATTGCTCGATATAGAAAGGGGGCGACAGTTCCGCGGGTTGAGCGAAGAGGCCGACGTTGGGCTCCGCCCGCATTTGCGGGCGGCTGGACAGCGCGTGCGGGTCGCCCTGGGGAAACATGATCACGCTCCCGGGCGCCAGCCGTACCGGATCCTCCGGCGAATCGATCAGCGTTGCCCAACCGCAGCCGCTGGTAATCACGTGATACTCGATGAGGTGTTGCGCATTCGGCATCACCAGTGGCAGCAGCGAGGCAGCGGCCGGCGCTTCGGCCACCCAGGGCGAAGACGCGGCGACGTCGAAGAATACCGCCCCCGACAGGCTCACGGAGCGCAGCACCTCGGACAGGATGTCCTCTTTCATGATGCCCCCCCGCGGCCCGATTCCCTGCGGCGACACGCGCCGAGCGCAAGATCCGGACGATCGGGCAAGAAACCCGGCCGCCCGGTCATGTCCAGTAACGTCCCGGCCAGCCAAGCTTCGTCTCACGCTCGCCGTATTCGAGCGCTCCCCAACCCGGCTGGCGGCTGGAGCCCGCGCCGGTCTCACATGACAGAGGAATCACTATGGACAGCGCAACCGTATCTGTACAGGTCAACGAAGAGCGCCTCGGAGCCTTCGTAGACAAGGTGATGGAAGACATCGGCGGCTCCTTCGCCGTCCTGCTCTCCTTCCTGGGCGATCAGACCGGTGTCTACCGCACCTTGCGCGATATCGGCCCCTGCAGCACCACGGAACTCGCCCGACGGGGCAAGGTCGACGAGCGCTATCTGCGGGAATGGCTCAGCGCCCAGGCGGCGGCGGGCTACGTGCTCTATCACCCGGAAGACGATACCTTCTCCCTCACCCCGGAACAGGCCATCGTACTCGCGCAGGAAGGCCATCCCGCCTGCATGCAGGGCTTCTTCCAACTGCTGGTCTCGCAATTCACCACCCATGACAAGGCGGTGGACACCCTGCGCTCCGGTGACGGTCGGGACTGGGGAGAACACCACGGCTGCTGCTTCTGCGGCACCGATCGTTTCTTCCGGCCGGGCTATGCCGCGAATCTCGTCGACGCCTGGCTGCCGGCACTCGAGGGCGTGACGGAAAAGCTCGTCGCGGGCGGCAAGGTCGCCGATGTGGGTTGTGGACACGGCTCGTCCACGGTGTTGATGGCACAGGCCTTTCCGAACTCCACCTTCTACGGCTATGACTTTCACGCGCCCTCGATCGGCATTGCCACGGAAAAGGCTACTGCGGCAGGCACGGCAGCGAACACACGCTTCATCACCTCGACGGCCAAGGACATTGCCGATGACGGCTTCGACCTGATCTGCATGTTCGACGCCCTGCACGACATGGGCGACCCCGTCGGCGCGGCACGGCGCCTTCGCGAACGCCTGAAGCCCGATGGCACCCTGATGCTGGTCGAGCCCCTCGCCGGCGATCACCTGACCGACAACCTGCATTTGCTCGGGCAGATCTTCTACTCCGCTTCGACCATCATCTGCACCCCGGCCTCGCGGGCCCAGGAGGTAGGGCTGGCGCTGGGCGCGCAGGCGGGTGAGCGAAGGCTGACCGAAATCTTGAAGGAAGCGGGGTTTCGGCAGGTGCGACGGGCCACGCAGACGGAGGTGAACATGGTGCTGGAAGCGCGTCCCTGAATTCCATGATGAGTCCTACGGGAGGCGGCCATGACCCGATTCCACAAGCTTGTCGAAACCCGGCAGCAGTTGCGTGCCGTGCTGCCGGAGCCCAGTGAACTCGTGACCCGCAAGTGCCTGTCCGCTCTGGACAGGCACTGCGCCCTGTTCATCGGGCGCTCGCCCTTCATGCTGCTCGCCTCGGCCGATGCCCAAGGCAATGTCGACATCTCGCCCAAGGGGGACCCCGCGGGTTTCGTCAAGATTCTCGATGCCCGGACCCTCGCCATTCCCGATCGGCCGGGGAATCACCGTGCCGACTCGATGGAGAACATCCTGACGAATCCCAAGGTCGGATTGATCTTCCTGATCCCCGGCAAGACCGAAACCCTGCGCGTCAGCGGCACGGCCACCATTACCCAGGACCCGGCGCTGCTCGACTCGCTGGCGATCGCCGGAAGAAGCCCGAGGCTGGCGATCCTGGTCCAGGTGGAGGAAGCCTTCTTTCATTGTTCGAAGTGCATGATTCGCTCGAAGCTCTGGCAACCCGAACATTGGCCGGACCTCGAGGGATTGCCGCGCCTGGCACAAACGATGGTCGACGCCGGCAATCTCGAACTCACGGAAAACGAGATGCACCGGATCGTGGCAAACGACGAACGCGAGCGACTCTATTGAACGGCGACCTCTCGAGGAGTGGGGACGTGATCAGGTGGGGATGCCGGCCGGGCTGGCGGACCGGCATCCCTGTCACCGTTCCTCAGGGCTGCTCGGGAGCCGGCGGCTCCCTCAGTAGCTGTAGTCGCCGATCACCAGGGCGGTGACGGTGACCTCCACGCGCAGCTCGTCGGCAGGCATGGGGGCGCAGACGCAGGTGCGGGCCGGGGCGTGACCGGTGGGCACCCAGGCGTCCCACACCGCGTTCATGGCCGCGAAGTCGTGGCCGTCCTTGAGGTAGATCGTCGCGGTGAGCAGGTGCTCGCGGTCGGAGCCGATCTCGGCCAGCAGGGCATCGACGCGCGCCAGCATGCTCTCGGTCTGCTCGGTGATGTCGCCGTGGCGGGCCTCGGGGCCGGCCACCTGCCCGCACAGGTAGGCGATGCCGTTGTGGATCACGGCGCGGCTCATGCGCGCCTTGGTGTCGTGCCGAACGATGGTCATCTGTTTTTCTCCGGAAAGACGGGAAGGATATAGCGTTACTATCTGCCGAGTTAACTACAAGCAGTCGATTCTACCCCATCATTCGGCGCAGTCGATGCACTTGAGCACCAGGGGATCCCACTCGAGCCGTTTCGTGGCGATCCATTCGCCGCACTCGATGCATTCGCCATACTCGCCCCGGTCGATGCGTGTCAGGGCCGCCGCGATGCGCCGCAGCGCCAGTTGACGCCGCTCCTCTTCGGCCTTGGCCATGGCCTGCCCCTGCAGGGCATCCATGCGCGACAGCCGCCCCACCGAGGTCTGGTCGAGCACCACGGTATCCCGGGCGTCGCGGCTCGACTCGCTCTCCTCGAGCAGTTCGGCGCGCATGGTCCGGAGTCGTTCACGGACGCTTTCCATCTCGAGTTCGGGATGATTCATGGCAACCTCCCTGACGTCAGGGTGACGGGGGCCGGCAAGGCGCTCCACCACCCCGCGATGACTGATATGATATGCCGCTTCGACGAATCGACCTGGGGAAGCCCCATCTTGCCATCGCGGTGCGGCCACCGCACCCATGCATCACAGGGAGGTCTTCATGGGCTACCGCACCCTGCTGCGGGATCATCGCGGCCTGCTCGGCATCGCCTTCCTGGCGCTGTTCTCCTCGAGCCTGGGCCAGAGCTTCTTCATCGGCCTGTTTCAGGTACCGATCAGCGAGCGGTTGGGCCTGTCCGCCGGTCAGTTCGGCAGCGCCTACGCCCTGGTGACCCTGATCGCCGGCTTCGCCATGCTGCGCCTGGGGCCCAGCATCGACTGGGTGCCGCCGCGACGCTTCGCGGTGATCGTGCTCGGCACGCTGCTGATCGGGGTGCTGCTGCTGACGCTCGCGCCCTGGTGGGGGCTGGGGCTGCTCGGCCTGGGCCTGGTGCGGCTGTGTGGCCAGGGGATGATGACGCATCTGGGCAACACCCTGGCGGGGCGCGAGTTCGTGGCCATGCGCGGCCGCGCCCTGGGGCTGGTCAGCATGGGCATCATGCTTGGCGAGACGGCGCTGCCACCGCTGATGGCGGCGGCGCTGGTATGGCTCGGCTGGCGGGAACTCTGGTGGCTCTTCGTGCTGGTGCTGGCGGGCCTGTGGATACCATTGCTGATTCGTGGCCCCTGGCCCGGGGCACCGGGGCTACGGCCTAAGCATGGCCAGCGCCGTGGCGGCCCGCGCCCCTTCCGCGACCGGCGCTTCTGGTTCCTGCTGCCGCTGCTGATGATCCTGCCGGTAACCATGACGGGGCTGTTCATCTACCAGGCGCGCATGACCGCGGACCTCGGCAGCACCCTGGGCGTCTACGCCTTGGCACTGACCGGCATGGGGCTGGCCAAGCTGCCCGGCGCCCTGCTCGGCGGACGCTGGGTGGACAAGCTGGGGCCGGTGCGCCTGGCGCGGCTCTATCTGCTGCCCTTTGCGCTGGCACTGGTGGTGGCCCTCGCGATCGGCGGCCACGCCGGGGTCTGGGCGCTGATGGTCGGTGGCGGGCTCGCCATGGGGGCCCAGGAACCGATCGCCACCAGCCTGCTGGTGCGACTCTGGGGGGCCGAGCATCTCGGCACGGTACGCGCCACCCTGAGCGCCTGCATGGTATTTTCCACCGGCATCGCCCCGGCGATACTGGGCGTGGCGCTGGACCTCGGTGCCGACTTCCCCCTGGTGCTGGCCGGCATGCTGGCGTTTCTGGTCATCGGCTGGGTGCTCGCCCAGCGGGTGCTGGCCAGCCCGGAAGCGACGACCCCCTGACACGACACCGCCGGCCCCGGGGCCGGCGGTGTCATGCGCCTCGGTCGCGGCAGGGGCTCAGCGCAGCAGCAGCACCGGTACGCTGGCCTTGCGCAGCATGGCGGTGGTGGTGCTGCCCACCAGCAGGTGGCGGATGCGCGAGTGGCCATAGGCCCCCATCACCAGCAGGTCGATGTCATGCTCGGCCTGGTAGGCACGCAGGGTCTCCTCCACCTCACCGGCGCGGATCGCGCCCTCGGCCTCGTGGCCGGCGTCACTCAGGGTCGCCAGCGCCCAGTCGAGCTGGGAGCGGTTGTCGCCGGTCTCGGCGCCGACGATCACCACATGGCAGGGGATGCCGTTGAACAGCGGGCTCCTGGCCAGCATCTCCACCCCCTTGCGGGTGGTCTTGCTGCCGTCGAAGGCGATCATCACCTTCTCCGGCCGCTTGAAGGCCTCGGGCACCATCAGGATCGGCCGGTGCAGGGTGCGCACCACCCGCTCCAGGTTGGAGCCCAGGTGATCGACGGCCTGATGGGCGGTCTCGCCGCGCTTGCCCACCACCAGCAGTCGGATCTCGCCTTCCAGTTCCTCGAGTGTCTCCACCAGGGTGCCGTTGCGCTGGCGGGTGGCGGGCTCGCTCACCCCGTCCTCGACGGCCCGCTCCTTGGCTGCCTTGAGCATCAGCCGACCCTGCTCCTGGGCCACCTTGGCGCGCTGCTCATCGAGGGTGGCCAGCTCCTCGAGGAGGTGCTCACGGGAGCCCAGGCCAATGTTGCCGGAGAGATCCGCCTCGGCGGTTTGGGGGTGGTTGTCCACCACGTGCAGGAAGGTCAGCGGCGCGTCGAGCGCCAGGCTGGCCCAGGCCGCGTAGTCGCACACCCCTTCCGAGAACTGCGAGCCGTCGATGGCGGCCATCACCTGATCTGTCATCTTGTCGTTTCCCGAGCTGGCGTGGGTTGGCGGCGGGTGCGATCGTATCGACCCGCCGTTACACAAGTTCTACACCATCGGGCCGGCGCATCACAGAGGCAGGCCGGCCCGCTGGCGCGGGTCTCGTCACGAATCAATGGCCGCCCATCAGCTTCTCGACGGCTTCCGGGTCGTCATGCACCGCATAGCGATCGACGATGGTGGCGCTCGCCTCGTTGAGGCCGATCAGCTCCACCTCGGTACCCTCGCGGCGGAACTTGATCACCACCCGGTCCAGGGCCTGGACGGCGGTGATGTCCCAGAAGTGGGCACGCGAGAGATCGATGGTCACCTTCTCCACGGTCTCCTTGAAGTCGAAGGCGTTACCGAAGCGCTCGGAGGAGGCGAAAAACACCTGCCCCACCACCTTGTAGACGCGATGGCGGCCCTGTTCGGTTTCCTCGGAGCCGATATAGAAGATATTGCCCACCTTGTTGGCGAAGTTCATGGCGGCGAGCAGCACGCCGACGAAGACGCCGATCGCCAGGTTATGGGTGCCCACGGTGACCACCACGGTAACCACCATCACCATGTTGGTGCTCATGGGATGCTTCTTGAGGTCGCGGATGGAACTCCAGCTGAAGGTACCGATGGCCACCATGATCATCACCGCCACCAGGGCCGCCATCGGGATCCGCGACACCCAGTCGGCGAGGAAGACCACCATCAGCAGCAGGGCGACACCGGCGATCAGCGTCGACATACGGCGACGACCGCCCGACTTGATGTTGATCACCGACTGGCCGATCATCGCGCAGCCCGCCATGCCGCCCAGCAGGCCGGCACCGATGTTGGCGATGCCCTGGCCCTTGCATTCGCGGTTCTTGTCGCTCTGGGTATCCGTCAGATCGTCGATGATGGTGGCGGTCATCATCGACTCGAGCAGGCCCACCACGGTGAGCATCAGCGAGTAGGGCAGGATGATCATCAACGTCTCGAGGTTCAGCGGCACGTCGGGCCACAGGAACACCGGCAGGCTGTCCGGCAGTTCGCCCATGTCCCCCACGCTGCGGATCTCCATGCCGGTCATCATGTAGATCGCGGTCAACACCACGATACACACCAGCGGCGACGGCAGCGACTTGCCCACCACCGGCACGTAGGGGAAGCCGTAGATGATGGCCAGGCCGGCGATGGTCATGGCATAGACATGCCATGTAACACCAGTTAATTCAGGAAGTTGGGCCATGAAGATCAGGATCGCCAGGGCGTTGACGAAGCCGGTGACCACCGAGCGCGAGACGAAGCGCATCAGGTCGGCGAGCTTGAGATACCCCGCAACGATCTGCAGCACCCCAGTGAGCAGGGTGGCGGCCAGCAGGTACTGCAAGCCGTGTTCCTTGACCAGGGTGATCATCAACAGCGCCATGGCCCCGGTGGCCGCGGAAATCATGCCGGACCGGCCGCCGGTGAAGGCGATGATCACGCAGATGGCGAAGGAGGCATAGAGGCCGACCTTGGGGTCGACCCCGGCGATGATCGAGAAGGCGATGGCCTCCGGGATCAGCGCCAGGGCCACGACGATGCCGGAGAGGGTGTCGCCCTTGAGATTGGAGAACCAGCTCAGTTTCATTTTTTCGTACATGCTGCGGTCCAGTCTGGGGTGATTGTCATGCCGTGAGGCGCCAGGGGTCTTGCCGTCGCACGCCATGCCTTCGGCCACGCCGGGTCAGGCACGGCTCGCGGCGGGCGTGTCGCGATGGATGGCTCACAGGGTGGGCGCGGGGCGCCCGGGACATCGGCGTGATGTCGGGCGATGACGCAGCATCGCCAGGATAAGGAAGGAGGTTGCGCTAGGGCGGCGTGGCCGGCCCTGCCAGGGGGGTCATCACGGTCTGTCGATTCCCTTGCTCTGTATCAACTGCTCTTGATCAACGGGGCGTCGTGAGACGAAAGTCCAACGCTCGCTCCCGACAAGAGCGCAAGAGTCTACCAGAACTCATGCTGCGGTGCACCCGAGGGTGCAATGCCACGGCCGTCCGGCCGTGGCACTGGCCGGGTCAGGTGTCGTCGCCACTATCCGGTGTCGCCTGGCCGGCACGCGCCTGCGCCGCGGGGGAGGCCTTCATCTGCCGGAAGGCCTCCATGATGTCCATGGGCAGCGGCACCACGATGGTCGAGGCGTTCTTGTTGCTCATGTCGCTCATGGTCTGTAGATAACGCAGTTGCAGGGCGGCGGAGTTCTCTGACATCACGTTGGCCGCCTGGACCAGCTTCTTCGAGGCCTGCAGCTCGCCCTCGGCATGGATCACCTTGGCGCGCCGCTCGCGTTCGGCCTCGGCCTGGCGGGCAATGGCACGGATCATGCTTTCGTCGAGGTCGACATGCTTGATCTCGACGTTGGCCACCTTGATCCCCCACCCCTCGGCGGAGCTGTCGATGATCTCCTGGATGTCGTCGTTGAGCTTGTCACGCTCGGAGAGCATCTCGTCCAGGTCGTGCTTGCCGAGTACCGAACGCAGCGTGGTCTGGGCCAGCTGGCTGGTGGCATTGACGTAATTCTCCACCTGGATGATCGCCTTCTCCGGGTCCACTACCCGAAAGTAGAGCACCGCATTGACCTTGACGGTGACGTTGTCCTGGGAGATCACGTCCTGTTCCGGTACGTCCATGGTGATCACCCGCAGGTCGACCACATCCATCTTCTGGATGCCGGGGATGATGATGATCAGCCCCGGCCCCTTCACCGCCTGGAAACGGCCGAGGAAGAACACCACGCCGCGCTTGTACTCCGGCAGGATACGAATCGCGGCGGCGAGCAGCATGAGCAGCAGAACGACCGGAACGAGATAGGTAATCATCATGACGGGTTCTCCCTGTACGGCTTGAACAGTACGCCTTGAACGATACGACGCGAACGCTTCAGTCGTTCCCGCCTCGGTCACTCTCCTCGAGCGGCGCGACATCGACGGTCAGCCCGTCGATGGCCTGCACCCGCACGACCTGCCCCTTGCGCAGCGGCCGGGAACTGCGGGCTTTCCAGCGCTCCCCGTGCAGCCGGACATGCCCCTGCCCCTCGAAATCCTCCAGCACCGTGGCCTCGCTGGCGACGAGCTCCTCCTCGCCGGTTCTCACCGGCCGACGCCTGAGCCCCACGAAGCGCGTCATGACCCACAGCATCAGTGCGGCGGCCAGCAGGGCGATGCCGCCGATCATCGGCAGCGAGACACTCAGGTTTTCCGCATCCATCAGTATCACCGATCCGATCACGAAGGCGACGATGCCGCCAATTCCCAATATGCCGAAACTGGGCATCAGCGCCTCGCCCACGATCAGCCCCAGTCCCACCAGGATCAGCGCCAGCCCCGCGTAGTTGATCGGCAGCACCTGGAAGGCAAACAGCGCCAGCAGCAGGCAGATGATGCCGATGGTGCCCGGCACCAGACTGCCCGGATTGGACAGCTCGAAGATCAGCCCGTAGAAGCCGATGATCATCAGGAAATAGGCGACATTGGGGTTGGTGATCACCGAGAGCAGTTCGGTGCGCCAGTCGGGATCGAAGCGCACGATGACCAGCTCGCTCGTCTCCAGCGTCCGTTCGCCATGCTCCATCACCACCGTTCGGCCATCGATCTGTGCCAGCAGGTCGTCGATGTCGCCGGCCACCACGTCGATGACATTCCTTTCCAGCGCCTCGCGAGAGGTGAGGTTGACCGCCTCGCGTACCGCCTCCTCGGCCCAATCGGCGTTGCGGCCATGGCGGTCGGCGAGGCTGCGGATATAGGAGACGGCATCCTCCAGCACCTTGCGCTCCATGGCCGACTCGCCGCGGCGCGGGCCCTCGGCGGTCTCCTCACTGGCCTCGTCATCATCAGATACGGCTTCCTCGTCATCACTGGCAGCGGCATCGTCACCGTTGGCGGCATCACCATCATCGCCGGTGGCACTCTCTTCCTCCGCCCGGACACCGCCGCCGTTGCCGTCATCCTCCTCCTCATCGTCGCCCAGCCCCGGCAGGCCTCCACCGCCTATCTGCACTGGCGTCGCCGAGCCCAGGTGGGTGGCCGGGGCCATCGCCGCCACATGGCTGCCGTAGAGCAGGTAGGTGCCCGCACTGGCCGCGCGGGCACCACTGGGCGAGACATAGATGGCCACCGGCACGGAAGCGTTGAGCATGCTGCGGATCATGCTGCGCATGGAGGCATCGAGCCCGCCGGGGGTGTCCATCTGCACCACCACCAGCTCGGCATTGCCCTCTTCGGCCTTGCGCAATCCGCGCTGGAAGTAGTCGCTGATGGCCGGCCCGATGGCCCCGTCGATGGTCATTACCAGGGCGGTCCGCTCCTCCTGCTGGGCATGGGCATGCCAAGCCAGCAGGCCACCCACTCCCAGACACAGCAGGCTGAACAGCAGCAGCATGCGCCTGGTCATGGCCCCGCGGAGTCCACTCGTCATAATGTGCCCTGCCCTGCGTCTTCTGCCCTTGAGAGTCGCAATCGCGCACCGTGGTTCAGCCGTTGCCGATATCAGCGTAGGCAGAAGAACGACTCCACCGCAACAGCGGGCCACCGCAACCGCGGTCGTCGAGTGGCGGCCTTCTCCCTTCCCGTCGATTCACCGAGGCCCGTTCCGGCCGACCGCCTCGGGCCGTTGACTGCTCTCTGGTACTGAATTGGCATAACCTGAACTCAGACGCGGTACTCTTGCTTCTGTAAGGAACCGACACACGTCCTCGACCACTCAATTGCATGGGCATGACGGATGACGAGGAGCACCATGATCGACGCCACGCTACCGGAAGGCGACGAGGGTCCCCGGGGCCTGCTCGACAGGTTACGCCTGGCCCTCCAGCGGTCCGGGCACGATGCGAGCGTTCATGAACTGCGCCCGATGGCCGACACCGGCCTGGCGCATCACCATGTCTGGCTGGTCCGCGACACCATCGATTGGGTCGCGCGCCTGCCCAAGCAGAGCCAACTGGGGCTAGGCGCACGGGCCAACCTCGATTATCAGGCGGCCTGCTTCGCCCGAGCGAGCGAGAGCGGGCACACGCCGGCACTGCACGGGGTCCTCCCCCCATCCGACGACCTGCCGCGAGGTGGCCTGCTGGTCAGCGCCATTCGCGGTCGGCCGGCGCGCCTGCCGGATGATCTCCCGGCCATCGCCGAGGCCTTGGCCTGCCTGCACGCCCTGGAAATACCGCCCTGCGGACAGCGCGAACCGCTGCAGGCCCCTGGCGATCCCTGGGCCGCGATGCACGACGAGGTCACGACACAGGCCCGCTTTCTGGACCGAGCGGACCTGACGCCGGCGGTGCGGCGTTGCCTGGAGGCCGAGCTCGCCGCCCTGCCACAGCGGCTGCCCGCCGCCGAGCCCCGGCTGATCAGCTTCGACGCCCACCCGGGCAACTTCCTGATCACCGACTCGGGACGCGCCGTGCTGGTGGATCTCGAGAAGTGCCGCTACGGCCTGCCCGGCTTCGACCTGGCCCATGCCAGCCTCTATACCTCGACCACCTGGGACCTCGTCAGCCGTGCCGAGCTGTCAGCGGGGCAGGTGGCCGACTTCTACCGCCGCTGGATCATGGCGACGGGCTTCGACGGCGATACCTCGGTCCTGCTCGCCTGTCGCCGTGCCATGTGGCTCTGGTCGCTGACCTGGTGTGCCAAGTGGCGTGCCAGCCATCGCCGGAGGCGTGACGCCCATGCCCGCGGCGAGGACTGGTCCGCCGAGCTCAGCGACGAGGCGCTGATCGCCCATGTGCGCGATCGGGTCGACCACTATCTCTCCCTGCCCGCCATCAGGCGTGTGCAGGATGAATTTCGCACCCTCGAGGGCGCGCTGACTACCGCCATGAATTGAAGAAGGATTCCCTTGATGCCGAGCCGTCTTCTCGCCGCTGCTTCGCTTTCTCTGCTGCTCGCCACTCCGCTTCACGCCACCCCCGATCCCGGCGACTGGGAGGCCGTGCTCGACGAGGCCCGCGGCCAGACCGTCTACTGGAATGCCTGGGCGGGCGACACCCGCACCAATCGCTATATCGAGTGGGTCGACCGGCGCATGCGGGACGAATACGATGTGACGGTGGTGCATGTGAAGCTCGACGACACCAGCGCTGCCGTGTCTCGCGTCCTGGCCGAGAAGTCCGCCGGCAACCGCGAGGACGGCAGCATCGACCTGATCTGGATCAATGGCGAGAACTTCGCCGCCATGAAGGCGGCCGACCTGCTGTTCGGTCCCTTCGCCGAGCGGTTGCCGAACTTCGCGCTTACCCACCCCGAGCATAACCCCGAGGTGGTCACCGACTTCACACTGCCCACCGAAGGCTTCGAGGCCCCCTGGGGCAAGGCACAGATCACCTTCTACCATGACAGTGCCGAGCTCGAGTCGCCGCCCCGTGACATCGAGACACTGCTCGCGTGGGCCGAGGCCAACCCCGGCCGCTTCACCTATCCCCGCATTCCCGACTTCACCGGCAGCACCTTCCTCAAGCAGGCGCTGATCGCCCTGACCGATGCCGACGAGGCGCTCTACGCCCCGGTGGAGGAGAGCGACTTCGCGGTCGTCACCGCCCCGCTGTGGGACTACCTGGACGCCCTGCACCCCCACTTGTGGCGCGGCGGGCGGCAGTTCCCCGCCACCGGTCCGGAGCTGCGCAACCTGATGAGCGACGGCGAACTGGCCCTGGCCTTCACCTTCATTCCCTCGGAGCCGGCCGCCGCAGTGGCCGACTTCGAGCTCCCGCCCTCCACTCGCAGCTATGTGCTGGAGGGCGGCACCCTCGGCAACGTGCACTTCGTCGCCATTCCCTTCAACTCACCCCACAAGGCCGGCGCCATGGTGGTCGCCGATTTCCTGCTCTCCCCGGAGGCCCAGGCCCACAAGCAGGACCTGTCGGTGTGGGGTGACCGCACCGTGCTCGACGTGACGCGCCTCGATGAGCAGTCACGAGCGCTCTTCACCCTGGACGAGGAGAACCCGGCGATGCTCCCCCCCGGCGCCCTGGACCAGACGCTGCCCGAGCCGCACCCGAGCTGGATGACCGCTCTGCAGGAGGCCTGGCGCGAGCGCTATGTGCGTAACTGATGACGATGGCTCTCTGCACCACAGCCGGTGACGAGGCGCGATCGGGATGATCCTGCGCCTCGCTCCCGTGCTGATCGTCACCCTGCTGGTCGGTCCCATCCTCGCCGGCCTGGCCATGGCGGTGCTGCCCGCCTTCGGCTACCTGCCGGCACTGGGTGGCGACGACTTCAGTCTGGTTCCCTGGCGGCAGCTGTTCGCCCAGCCCGGTCTGGCGCGCTCGGTGGCGATCAGCCTGGCCAGCGGTCTGGTCACCACCGCGGTGTCGCTCGTCGTGGTGCTGCTGTTTCAGGCCGGAGTCTCGGGCAGCCGGTTGGATCACTGGATTCGCCGGCTGGTCTCGCCGCTGCTTTCGGTCCCTCATGCCGCCGCCGCCTTCGGCCTGGCCTTCCTGATCGCCCCCTCGGGCCAGGTGGCCCGGCTGCTCTCGCCGGGGCTGACCGGCTGGGAGCGCCCCCCGGACCTGCTGATCGTCCAGGACCCCTGGGGCCTGTCGCTGATGGCAGGGCTGATCATCAAGGAGATCCCCTTCCTGCTGCTGATGAGCCTGGCGGCCCTGCCCCAGCTCGACCCCGAGCGGCGCGTGGCCATGGCCCGCTCATTGGGCTATCGCCCGGCCATCGCCTGGCTCAAGGTCGTCGTCCCGGCGCTCTATCCGCTGATTCGTCTGCCGGTCTATGCGGTCATCGCCTACGCTTCCTCGGTGGTCGACATGGCCGTGATTCTCGGCCCCACCCTGCCGTCCACGCTCAGCGTCTCGGTTCTGCAGTGGTTCGGCGATCCCGATCTCGACCGACGCTTCATGGCCGCGGCCGGCGCGGTACTGCAACTCGGCGTCACCGCCGCAGCGCTGGCGATCTGGTGGTGCCTTGAATGTCTCGTTGTTCGCCTGGGGCGGCACTGGATCCACCGTGGCGGCCGACAAGGTGGCGAACGGAGCCTGCGGTTTCTCGGCAAGGCGTCGATCCTGCTGACGAGCCTGACCGCCTTCACCGGCATCGCCGGCCTGGCGCTCTATTCGGTGGCCGGCTTCTGGCGCTTTCCCGATGTGCTGCCGCAGGGCTTCACCCTGCTGCACTGGAGCCGGGCCCTGCCATCGCTGGCAGGGCCAGCGGGTTCGACCGTCGTCATCGCCATCGTCTCGACGGCGATCGCCCTGGCCCTGGCCCTGGCCGCACTGGAGAACGAGCAGCGCACCGGGCGTCACCCCTCCGGGAGGCTCTTCTCGGCGCTGGGGCTGCTCTATCTGCCGCTGATCGTGCCGCAGATCGCCTTCCTGTTCGGAGTGGTGGTGGTGGTGGAGTCGCTCGGCATCCGGCCGCAACACGCCCTGGTGATCTTCGGCCACCTGCTGTTCGTGCTGCCCTACGTCTTCCTGTCACTGTCGGAGGCCTACCGACGCCTCGATCCCCGCTGGTCGCGGCTGGCACAGACCCTCGGCGCCTCGCGCAACGCCACCTTCTGGCGGGTACGCCTGCCGCTGCTGCTGGCCCCGCTGCTCACCGCCATGGCGGTGGGGCTGGCGGTGAGCATCGGCCAGTACCTGCCTACCCAACTGCTCGGTGCCGGCCGCGTGCCCACCGTGACCACCGAGGCGGTGGCCCTGGCCGCCGGCGGCAACCGGCGGGTGATCGGCGTCTGGGCGCTGGTTCAGGCCTGCCTGCCGTTGGTGGGCTTCATCATCGCCGTGGGCCTCCCCCGGCTACTCTGGTCCAACCGCCGCGGCATGCGAGGGGCGCCATGAACGATCGCCACCACCTGGCCCTGAAGGAGATCCATATCGCCCTGGACGGGGTGACGCTGCTCGAACTCGAGGCCGCGGTCGGCCCCGGCGAGGTGCTCACCGTGATGGGCCCGTCGGGCTCGGGCAAGTCGACCTTGCTCGCCTTCCTGGCCGGGTTTCTGGGCGCGGCCTTCCAGGCCAGCGGTCACGCGCTCCTCGATGGGCACGACATCACCCACCTGCCAGCGGAACGCCGCGGCATCGGCCTGCTGTTCCAGGATCCGCTGCTGTTCCCGCATCTCTCGGTGGCCGGCAACCTGCGCTTCGGCCTGCCACGGTCGACCCCCGACAAGGCGGCACGGGTCGAGGCCGCCCTGGGGGAGATCGGCCTGGCCGGTTTCGGCGACCGCGACCCGGCGACCCTCTCTGGCGGCCAGAAGGCGCGAGTCGCCCTGATGCGCCTGCTGCTCTCCGAGCCTCGTGCCGTCCTGCTCGACGAGCCCTTCTCCAAGCTCGACACCCACCTGCGCCACGAGATGCGCCAACTGGTGTTCTCCCGCCTGCGCGAGGCCGGGCTACCGAGCCTGCTGGTCACCCACGACCGGGAGGACGCCGAGGATGCCGGCGGGCGGGTGATCGAACTATGAGGCTGAGCGTGATCGTGCCGACCCTCGACGAGGCCGAGGGCATCGAGGCGAGCCTGGCGACTCTGCCGCCGCTTCGCGACATCGAGCTGATCGTTGTCGACGGTGGCAGCCACGACGACACCCCGGCGCGAGCCAGTCGCTTCACCGAGCGGGTCATCCGGAGCGCCCCGGGGCGGTCGCAGCAGCTGAATGCCGGCGCCGAGGTGGCCCATGGCCGGCACCTGCTGTTCCTGCACGCCGATACGCGACTCCCGGCCCATGCCGATCGGCTCATCGAGCGGGCCTTGTCGGGCGAGCGGTGCTGGGGACGCTTCGATATTCGCCTCGAGGGACGTCATCCCCTGCTGCCGGCCATCGCCACGGCCATGAATATCCGCTCCCGGCTCACCGGTATCGCCACCGGTGATCAGGCGCTGTTCATGACCCGTGAGGCGTTCACCGCCGTGGGCGGCTTCCCCGAGCAACCCCTGATGGAGGACATCGAGATGTCGCGTCGACTGAAACGCCTCTCTTCCCCCGCCTGTCTGCGCCACAAGGTGGTGAGCAGCGGCCGGCGCTGGGAGCAACAGGGCGCCTGGACGACGATCCTGATGATGTGGCGGCTGCGCTGGCGCTACTGGCGGGGCGAATCGCCGGAGACCCTGGCACGGGACTATCGTCATGTCCGCTGACTTTCCCCTGGCGATACTGGCCAAGGCACCGCTTCCCGGCCGGGTCAAGACGCGCCTGATCGACGCTCTCGGCGCCGAGGGTGCGGCGAGACTGCACCAGCGCCTGCTGTGTCATACGCTGAAAGTCGCCGCGGCCGCCACGTCGGCCCATCGCATTACCCTGTGGACGGCACTGGATCATGCCCATCCGCTGTTCCTCGAACTGGCCGGCCAGTACGGCATCGAGCTTCGCGCCCAGCCGGAGGGCGATCTGGGGGCGCGCATGCATCACGCCCTGAGCACCATGCCCGGCCCGGGCCTGTTGATCGGCAGCGACTGCCCCATGCTCACGCCGATGCTGCTGCAACGCTGCTGGAGGGCCCTGGTCCAGGCGGATGCGGTCTTCCTGCCGGCCGAGGACGGCGGCTATGCGCTGGTCGGCGTGCAGCGCCCCGACCCGCGACTCTTCGAATCGATCGCCTGGGGCACGGGCCGGGTGATGGACCAGACCCGGCGGCGAGCCCGTGAGCTCGGCTGGCGGCTGGCCTGTCCGGCCAGAGTATGGGATGTTGACCGGGAGAGCGACGTTCGACGCCTTGGCAGGACCTTTCCCGACCTGCTGACGTCGTGAGCCACGACGCGATGCATCACTGGAGCACACCTGCATGTCCGATGATACCGAGGCACGGATGCAGCGGCTGACGGCCATACGACCGCGCCTGATCTCCTTCGCCCGCCTGCACCTGCGCGACCCTTCGCTGGCCGAGGATGCCGTTCAGGAGTCGTTGATGGCCGCCATCGAGAAGAACGACAGCTTCGACGGCCGCTCCAGTTACGAGACCTGGGTATTCGGTATCCTCAAGTACAAGATCCTCGATGCCATGCGTGCCCTGAAGCGCCAGGGCAAGTGGCAACCCCTGGAGGACGAGACCGACGACGACGCCATCGACCGTCAGTTCCAGCAGAGCGGCCGCTGGCGGGTCGAGGCGCGACCGGCTCACTGGGGGGATCCGGAGGCCGCCTTCGAGAGCGAGCTGTTCTGGCAGGTCTTCGATGCCTGCATGATTGCCCTGCCGGACACCATCGCCCGGGTCTTCTCGCTGCGCGAGTTGATGGGGCTCTCCACCGAAGAGATCTGCCGGGAAATCGGCATCAAGGAAAACAACTGCTGGGTGATTCTGCACCGAGCCCGTCTGCGGCTGCGTGCATGCATCGAGCAGGGCTGGCTGAAGGAGGGATCGGCATGATGATGTGCAAGCAGGCGACCCGCTTGATGTCACTCAGGCAGGACCGCCCTCTCACCCTTCGGCAGCGTCTCTCGCTGCGCTTTCACCTGATGATGTGCGACGCCTGTACCGAGTGCAACCGCCAGTTCGACCTGTTGCATGAGGCGGGGCGACGCCACGCCTCGGCGCTGCAGGAGGACGACGACGCCCGCTAGCCCCGGACACCGACCCCGCCTTCTCGGCGGCAATGTCTTCCCGTACCTTGCAGTCTCTCGGGGCGAGGGCATTGGCTTGATTTATGGACTGATCAATTCTAAATTCGAGAGGGAGCAATCCAACCGAAGAGGTCAGGCTCATGCTCAGAGCAATACTGGCGACCCTCGGTGCTTCGCTTCTGGCTGCACAGGTCCAGGCATCCGACCCGACGACACCGCTGGTCGATGGCGACTGGCTCGACAGGCATCTCGACGACGATGACCTCGTCGTGCTCGATGTTCGCTCGTCCATCGATGATGGCGGCGATCGTGACAGCTTCGAGGCCGCGCGCATCCCGGGCAGCCGTTACAGCAACTATACCGACGCCGGCTGGCGCGAGGACCGCGACGGAGTCGCCGGCCTGATGCCCGACGTCGAGGACCTGGAGGCATTGATCGGTGGGCTGGGGATCGGTAACGACGATACCGTGGTCATCGTGCCGGCAGGCACCGGGCCCACCGACTTCGGCAGCGCCGCGCGTGTCTACTGGACCTTCAAGGCGCTGGGCCACGACGAAGTGACGATTCTCAACGGCGGCTTCGCCGGCTGGGAGGCGCAGGGCCACGAGGTCGCCAGCGGCCCGGTGGGTGACACCGAGGCGGTCAGCTTCGAGGGCACCCTGCGCGAGGCGCTGCTGGCCACCACCGAGGAGGTTGAAGCGGCCCGCCAGGCCGAGGAGCAGCTGGTGGACGCCCGACCGCCGGCCTTCTTCATCGGTGAGGCTCAGTCGCCCGCGGCACGAGTCCCCGGCACCATCCCCGGATCGGTGAACCTGCCCCATGACAGTCACCTGGTGGAGCAGGACGGGGCCTACTACCTGAATGCCAAGGCACTGGCGGCGCACATCGACGAATTGGGGCTGGACCGCGAGGCGCCCACCGTCGCCTTCTGCAACACCGGCCACTGGGCGGCCAGCGGCTGGTTCCAGCTCAGCGAGCTGGGCGGTGTCGAGAACGCCAGCATGTACGACGGCTCCATGGCCGCCTGGACCCGCGACAATGAGCGTCCCGTGCAGCTGGCCGACCGGGGCACCCTCGCCGTCGGCGAGCTGGTCGAGTAACCGACGCCGACGACTCCGCCATGACGCCCCGCGACCCACCGGCCGCGGGGCGTTTTGCTGCTACCCCAACCGTTCGGCCAAGGCGTCGAGATCTGAGCATGAAACCGCCATCGATATGAGCGGCTTGTACCACAACACTACGGTTGCCATCGCGTAGCACACTCCGCAGCTTGGTATGATGCGGCCCTGCCGGATTCCAGATTTCGCTCCGGTTCACTATCTGGGCAGGCGAATCCCGCCTCAGCTGATAACGCGTGACGCCACCGACCATCCGTGAGTTCGAGTTGCCGGCTTCGAGAACTATCGGACCGCCAACCGACGCGGCAGAGACCTGGCCAATCCCCCCATCATCATGCTGGCAAGAAGCGCGACAGCAATTTTTACACTAGTTCTCATGACCTTATCTCCATCAGCATTGCCGTTAGATCGTCATTGGTGCACCAAGAAGCCCATGCTGTGACTTCTTGCCTCTTGGCATGAATGAAATCTTGTTTCTTACGGCAATACAGCGGAACAGAAAGATCGATTCACAATAGGCTTCTGGAAATATATTACAAAAACGACTGTAAGCTTTCCTCATTCGCTACGACTAAGTCATTCAGCGTGCTATCACTCGTCGCGAAAAATATCCGACGAGCACCTACATCGTCACCAAGCTCTTCCTGAAAAATGGTCGAGCGATGGACAGGGATAAGCCCGTTCCCGATGGGCCTGCGAGTTTCCCACATCCGTGTGGGTCACAAGGCAAGAAGCGGCGAAGAATCATCAGCACTGACGATTGGGGGTGGTCGCTATATCGCTGTCTTAACACCCGAAAGCGTCGATGAAACGTGGATCCATCATCAACCGGGAGCAGCTGACATGGCGCGTCGAGGTCGTCCCCTATCCAGGCTGAGCATCTTCCGTCTACTACGCAAGATTGCCACTGACAAGCCAATGACCATGCTCATCAGGATTCGCGATGCGCTCGTCACCAGTCCCCAACACCTGCAGCGCTCCTGGCGAATCAGCCCCCCATTCTTGCTGATCGTTGGGTTCGCGGTCTTGATCCTTGTGGGAACGGGATTGCTCAAGCTACCGCTCTCCTTGAATGCCCCCATTTCGTGGAGCGATGCCCTGTTCACCGCCACCTCCGCGGTAACCGTTACCGGCCTGACCGTAACCGAAACCGGCCCCACCTTCAGTGTTGTTGGCGAGGTTGTCATTCTCGTATTGATGCAGGCTGGTGGCCTGGGACTCATGACATTCGCCGTACTGGCCTTGCTGTCACTCGGCGGTCGCATCGGGGGAAGACGTTACCAGGTCGCGAGCGGGTCCTACAACGAAACCCACCCTGGGGACGTCATGCGCACCGCCAAGGTGGTGGTCAAACTGGCGCTTGTTATCGAAGGTGTCGCCTTGATTCCGCTGGCGGTGGTCTGGGTACCTGAACATGGGTGGATTCAGGGGCTCTGGTGGTCCCTGTTTCACACCGTTTCCGCCTTCAATAATGCCGGTTTTACCCTTTCACCCGATAGCCTCATGGCGTACGCCGGTAACCCGGTCATCAATACGGTGATCCCCTCCCTCTACCTCATCGGAGGAGTGGGCTTCATCGTGATCATGGGAATTCTCGACTATCGCCACAGTCGGCAACTGAACATCAACGTCAAGGTGGTGCTCTTCGGTACCGTGGTATTGAGCCTCATGGGAGCCGCCATGATCTATATGCTGGAGTCGGATAATCCAGCCACATTGGCAGCACTACCCGGTCTTTCCGATCAGCTCTGGGCCTCCTGGCTGCAGGCGACGACACCACGAACCGCGGGGTTCAACAGCCTCGACATCAGTGCTCTCACCCAGCCCACCAGCCTCGTGTTGATGCTGCTGATGTTCATTGGCGCGGGGGCCAGCGGCACCGGCAGCGGCATTAAAGTGGCCACCCTGTTCGTCCTGCTCGCCGTCACCTGGACCTACATTCGACGGCGGCGCGAACCCACGCTATTTTCGCACCCCATTGATACGACCACCCTGCTCAAGGCACTTGCGGTAACGGTGATGGCCGTACTCGGCATCTTCATGGGTACCCTGGCCCTGTCCATTACCGAAGACGCCGACCTGCTGACGGTTGCGTTTGAAGCCACGTCCGCCCTTGGCACCGTTGGCCTGACGCGGGGCTTGACGACGGAGCTCTCCGGCTGGGGACAGGGTATTGTCATGATGATGATGTTCGTGGGACGCGTGTGCCCGCTGACGGTAGCCTATCTGGTCGGCTCCGCCTTTGCGGCCTCCCGGGATTCGGTGCAGTCGGAGTTGCAGATTGGCTAGAGCCTCAGAAGCATTCCGCCAGTTCGGCCAGATCGCCGACGGTGACATCGGGCTCTCCGCCCCAGGGGTCAAAGGGTGCCTCGGCACTGCGTCGGACCCAGGCGGCGTGCAGTCCGGCATGGCGGGCACCGATGACGTCGAACGGATTGCTGGAAATCAGCCAGGTGTCGGCAGCAGCACTTTCCAGGCGCACGCGTAAATGACCATAGACCGCCGGGTCGGGCTTGAAGCGCTTCACCTCGTCGACGCTGATCACCGCCTCGAAGTGCTCGAGCAGGCCGGCCTGCTCGAGCAGCTCGGTGACGGCATCAAAGGTCCCGTTGGAAAAGGCCACGCAGTGCACCCCGGCGGTGGAGAGCCGTGACAGCGCCTCGGCCGCCTCGGGAAAGGCCGGCAACCGAGCATAGGTGGCCATCAGGTGGTCCTTGGCGACGTCGGACAGGCGGGTCTGCAGGGCGCGGTCGGTGAACTCCAGGGCTTCTCGCGTGCACTGCGAGAAGGCCACATAGGCGCCCATCAGCCCACGGCGGAAGCTGTATTCGAGCTGCTTGTCGCGCCAACGTCGCGAGAACTCGGCGGCCAGCTCCGCTTTACCGGAGGCGGCGAGCCGCTCCTCCAGCTCGGTGACCACGCCATGGGTATCGATCAGGGTGCCGTAGACATCGAAGGCCAGTACCGTTGCCATCTGCCGTTCTCCTTGGAGTATCCAGTCATCCCAGCAGCATGAGGCCTGTCGCCCCGCGTCTCAAGACGACCACTCGAGCCCAGCCTCCCTGAGGGGATCACCCCGCTGCCAGCCGGGTGAGGGCGAAGCCGGCGATCGCCGTGTCCTGCACCCCGGTACCGGTCAGGTCACACACCGTGATGGTGGCGTCCGACAGGCGCAGCCGTTGGCCCTCGGCGATCACGCGGCCCAGCTCATGCACCTTGAAGGGGGCCTCCCTGCCTCCCAGCGCCTTGAGCTCGCCGTTGCGCTCGCTCTGGGCCCGGGTGTCGCAGACGAAGGCGTCGGCACGGGTCAGCACCGACTCGTCGAGTTCGCGCTTCTCCGGGCTGTCCGAGCCCATGGCGGTGACGTGCACGCCCTCGGGCAGGTCCCGTGCCTGCAGGATCGGCTCCCGCGACGGGGTCGTGGTGATGATGATATCGGCCCGCTCGCAGGCGGCATGAACGCTGTCGTGCACCTGCACGGCCAGCCCACGGTCGCGCATCGTCTCGGCGTAGGACTCGGCGGCTTCGCGACGACGGGCCCAGACGTCGATGGTGTCGATGTCACGCACCAGGCGCAGTGCCTCGACCTGGCGCTCGGCCTGCTCGCCGGCCCCCAGTACCGCTACCCGACGGCTGTTCTCCCGGGCCAGATGCTTGGCGGCGATGGCCCCGGCGAGTGCAGTGCGCACCATGGTGAGATAGCCCTCGTCGAAGAGCACGGCGTCGACCCGGCCGGTCTTCGCCGAGAACACCAGCATCAGGCCGTTGAGGCTCGGCAGGCCCAGCTTCGGGTTGTCGAAGAAGCCGGGGCTGACCTTGATGGCGAAGCGCTCGGCGCCGCGGATATGGGCGGTCTTGACGTCGACCTCGCCGTTGGACTCCTCGATCGCCATGGAGAGGATCGGCGGCTGGACGACCTCGCCGCGTCCCAGGGCAGCGAACCCCGCCTCCACCACCGCCAGGGCGTCGCGATCGATATGCACGGCCGCGGCAATGGCATCGCGATGATAGAGCTGCATGACATCCTCCCGAATCATTCGTCTCGTCCGGCGATTTTCCGCGCCCGGTCGAAGGTTTCAAGGGCGACCCCGTTGCCGGACAGAATCAGCGACACGCGCTGACCGCGGACATCGAGGCCATGCTCGGCCAGGGCGGCCAGCCCCACCGCCGCGGCCCCCTCCACCAGCAGCTTCTCGTGCTCGAGGATGTCGACCATGGCACGGGCGATGGCGGTTTCCGAGACCTGCAGGTGATCGTCCATCACCTCGCGCACCAGGGCGAAGGTACAGCAGTTGTCGAGGCCGATGCCGCCGCCCAGCGAATCGCCGAGGCTCTCGACCTCCTCGACCTCGACGGGGTGGCCGGCCTGCAGGCTCGCCCACATGGCCGCCCCCTGCGACAGGCTCACTCCGATGACACGGGTCGCGGGCCGGATCGCCTTCACCGCCGCGCCGATCCCGCCGAGCAGTCCGCCGCCGGAGAGCCCGACGATGACCCGGTCGAGCGCGGGGGCATCCTCCATCAGTTCGAGGCCGATGGTGCCCTGTCCCGCGGCGATCAGGGGATCGTCGAAAGGTGGAATCGGCGTCATGCCCTGGTCGCTCACCAGCCGTTCGACCTCACCGAAGGCCTCGTCCTGGCTCGTGCCGATGCGCCGCACTTCGGCGCCCAGCGCCTCGATGGCACGCGCCTTGTTCTCCGGCACCAGCCGCGAGAGACAGATCACCGCCGGCACGCCGAGGCGCGCGGCGGCATGGGCCACCGCCCGGCCATGGTTGCCGGTGGAGGCGGTGGTCACCCCGGCCGAGAGTGACTCTCGGCCTCGGGTTTCGATAAGTGCGGCGATCATGTTGGTGGCGCCGCGCAGCTTGAAGGCGCCGGTCGGCTGGCAGGTCTCCAGCTTGAGCAGCACCTCGGCGTCGAAGCGCGCCGACAGCGCCGCCGAACGCACCAGCGGCGTGCGTACCACCTGGCCGGCGATACGCTTGCGGGCCGCGTAGATCGATGCCAGTGTCACGCCATGCAGGGATTCAGCCATCGCGGGTCCTCTCCACCACCGTCCGTCATTCTCTCACCCTACAAGAACGCCGCGGGGCGCACACCCCGCGGCGAATGGGATCGGAGCCTGCCGACTCAGGCCGCCTTGATGTCACCCGAGCGCAGCAGCTCGTCGGCCACCTTGTCCACCGCGCGCTTGGCGCGGGCGACGATCTCGTCGACCTCGGCACGGCTGGTGGTGAGCGGCGGCGCGAAGCCGAGGATGTCGCCCTGGGGCATGGCGCGAGCGATCAGGTTCTCGTCGAGTGCCGCGGCGGCGATGCGCGGGCCGACCTTGAGCGCCGGGTCGAAGGCCTGGCGCCGGGCCGGGTCGGCGGCGAACTCGAGGGCGGCCAGCATGCCCACGCCGCGCACGTTGCCGACGATGGGGCTATCGCCGAACGCCTTCGCCATGGCCTGCTGCAGGTAGGCGCCGGTCTCGGCGGCGTTGGCGGTCAGCCCCTCGCGCGCGATGATCGCCAGGTTGGCGAGACCCGCGGCACAGCCCAGGGCGTGGCCGGAATAGGTCCAGCCGTGACCGATCGGGCCGAACTCGCCGGTGCCCTGCTCGAGCACCTTCCACACGCGGTCGCCGACGATCACCCCGGAGAGCGGCTGGTAGGCGCTGGTCAGCCCCTTGGCCACGGTGATCAGGTCGGGCTTGATGCCGTAGAAGTGGCTGCCGAAGTCGGTGCCGATACGCCCGAAGCCGCACACCACCTCGTCGGCGATCAGCAGCACGTCGTACTTGGCCAGCACCGCCTGGATCTCCGCCCAGTAGCCCTCCGGCGGCGGCACGATGCCGCCGGTGCCGAGCACCGGCTCGCCGATGAAGGCGGCCACGGTGTCGGGCCCCTCGGCCAGGATCATCTCCTCGAGCTTCACCGCACAATGCTTCGAGAACTCGCGCTCGGTCATGCCTTCGAGCTCGGCCGCCCGCTGGTAGTAGAACGGCGCCTCGGTGTGACGGATCGTCTCGATGGGCAGGTCGAAGTGGTCGTGGAACGCCTTGAGGCCGGTCAGCGATCCGGAGGCGATGCCGGAGCCGTGGTAGCCGCGCATGCGCGAGATGACCTTCTTCTTCTGCGGACGACCGAGCACGTTGTTGTAGTAGCGCACGATCTTCAACTGGGTCTCGTTGGCGTCGGAGCCGGACATCCCGTAGTAGACCTTGGACATGCCGGGGCCGGCCAGCTCGAGAATCTTCTCGGAGAGCGCGATCTGCGGCTCGTTGGAGTGCCCCACATAGGTGTGATAGTAGGAGAGCTCCAGGGCCTGCCGGTAGATCGCCTCGGCCACCTCGGTACGGCCGTAGCCGATGTTGACGCAGTAGAGGCCGGCGAAGCCGTCGATGAACTCGCGGCCGTCCTTGTCGACGATGGTGATGCCCTGGCCGCCGGTGATCACGCGGCCCGGCGCATCGCCATGGGCGAAGTCGCGCAGGTGGGTGGAGGCGTGGAAGGTCACCTTGCGGTCACGGTCGATCAGGTCCTGGTGCTGCTGGCTCATGTCTCTCTCCTTGGGCTCCCCGGCTCCGCCGGGGAGGGTTTTCATCAATTCGTATGCCGGTTGGCATCGCCGTCATGAGCCCTCTCGCGATGCCCAAGGACGAAACCCTGGGGCTACGCTTGCGGCTTGCGCGTCGGACCGGAACAAGGTCCCTCTTGCCGGTCCTCGATCGACATCCCTGTCGATCACCGCGCGCCGCTACGCTTGCCCCAGCGCCCTTGGGTAGATATCGCTCGCTGGCGCATCCCGGCTGGGTCTCGAAAGCTAGCTCCCGGAAACCGAACCAAGCCCGCCCAGGCAGTAGTACTTGGTCTCCAGATACTCGTCGATGCCGGTGATGCCACCCTCGCGGCCCAGGCCCGACTGCTTGACGCCGCCGAAGGGCACCGGGGGACCGGTCATCTTCACCGAATTGACCGAGACCATGCCGTACTCCAGCGCCCGCAGCAGCTTCCAGATGCGACGGATGTCGTGGGTGTAGACATAGGCCGCCAGGCCGTACTCGGTGTCGTTGGCCATCTCGATCACCTGGTCGTCGTTCGAGTAGGCGGTGACGCCGGCCACCGGGGCGAAGTTCTCCTCGCGCCACACCTTCATCTGCGGGGTCACCCCGGTGAGCAGCACCGGCATGAAGAAGTTCGGGCCCGGTGCCTGGTTCTGATCGCCGGCGACCAGGGTGGCGCCCTGGGAGATGGCGTCGTCGACGATGGCCGAGGCCTTGTCCACCGCCTGGCGGTGGATCAGCGGGCCCAGGTCGACCTCGCTCTCCAGGCCGTTGCCCACCGTGAGCGCCGCCATGCGCTCGGCGAAATGGGCAACGAAGTCGTCATGGATCGACTCGTGCACCAGGATGCGGTTGGCCGCCAGGCAGTCCTGGCCGGCGGTCTGGAACTTGGCCGCCACCGCGGCGTAGGCCGCCTCCTTGGGATCCATGTCCGGCCCGACGATAAAGGGGGCGTTACCGCCCAACTCCAGCGACACACGCTTGACCGTCTGCGCGCTCTGCTCCAGCAGCAGCCGGCCAACCCGAGTGGAGCCGGTGAAGGAGAGCGCCTTGACGCGCTCTTCGGCACACAGAATTTTCGAGACTTCCGCCGGCTCGCCCAGCACCACGTTGAACACCCCGGCCGGGATGCCGGCACGCTCGGCCAGCTCGGCCAGCGCCAGGGCCGAGAACGGCGTCTCGCCGGCCGGCTTGACGATCACCGGGCAGCCGGCGGCCATGGCCGCAGCGGCCTTGCGGGTGATCATCGCCAGCGGGAAGTTCCACGGGGTGATCAGGGCGGCGATCCCCACCGGCTCCTTGAGGGTGCCGAGGGCGGCATTGGGGATATGGCTGGGAATGGTCTCGCCGAAGGTACGCTTGCCTTCCTCGGCGAACCAGCGCACGAAGCTGGCACCGTACTCCACCTCGCCGCGGGCGTCGGGCAGCGGCTTGCCCTGCTCCAGGGTCATGATGGTGGCCAGGTCCTCGCGATGGGCCTGGAGCAGGTCGTACCAGGCCAGCAGGCGCTCGCAGCGCTCGTCGGCGCGCAGCGCCCGCCAGTGCACGAAGGCGGCTTCGGCGGCGTCCACGGCCTCGCGGATCTGATGGGCCTCCAGCCAGGGGATGTGCCCGATCGCCTCGCCGGTGGCCGGGTCGAACACGGCCGCCTCGCGACCACCGTCACCGTGGGTCCACTTGCCGTCGACATAGGCATGCTGGCGAAACAGACGCGGATCGCTCAGCGCGTTGGACAGGGTCTTGGACAGTTTCATGCGGGACCTCCCCTTGCACACCGGCGGCGGGATCGAGCGCCGGTGATGACGAAAACGACCGGCGGCCCGGGGGGCCGCGCGATAGCGTCATGGTAAGGGAGATCGTGGTTCGGGACTTTCCGATAACGCCGCCGGCGGCGGCAGGAATTTTTGTCCTCGTCCGGGAAGTTGCGGTTTTTTCTGCGCAGCCGCGGCCTGGGGCCGCCGGCGCGGGATCAGCCCTCCGCGGGGGCGGCCAGGGCCGCCTCGGTGAACACCAGCAGGCCGAGCTCGGGACGATAGCCGTGGATCTCGGTCACGTCCAGCGCCTGCAGGAAGGCGAGGATCCCCTCGCTGATCACCTGCCCGGGCACCAGCACCGGAAAGCCCGGCGGATAGGGAATCACGAAGCTCGCCGAGACCACGTCGCGGCCGGCCCGCATCTGCGCCTGCAGTTCGCCGTTGTCGAAGCGCAGGTACTCGGTGTTCTCCTCGTCGTAGCTGAGGAAGTAGGCCCGCCGGATGTCTCCTTCCGGGGTGTCCCCCGCGGGATCGGGGCGGAAGGCGTCGTGGAAGCGGCTGAAGTCCGGTAGCGGCGGCAGCTCCTGGGTCAGGGAGTGGACGCGGTGCTCGATGATCCGGCGCTCCGGCCGGCTGCTCTCCTCCCAGCGGCTGTCGAA
Organism: Halomonas sp. LMYGS-3; assembly: GCF_059509875.1. Taxonomy (NCBI): domain Bacteria; kingdom Pseudomonadati; phylum Pseudomonadota; class Gammaproteobacteria; order Oceanospirillales; family Halomonadaceae; genus Halomonas; species Halomonas sp. LMYGS-3. The sequence continues at coordinate 150,357 of NZ_JCAKFQ010000007.1, forward strand.
CTCCTTGGCCAGCTTGATCAGCACGTCGAGCAGGTAGGCGATGGAGCCACGAGTGGTGCCGATGTTGGTCATGAACAGCACGGTATTGCGCGAGGTCTTGTTGATCTGGATGCCGTACTTGTTCATCAGGAATTCGTTCTTGAAGGTATCGCCATCGACCCCGGTCGCGCCGATGGCGATGGTCACCCGGGTCGGGTCGACCACGAACTCGTCCCGGGCCCAGGCCTCCTCCATCTGGTTCCAGCCGGTGACCGGGTCGTAGTAGGACTCGACCCCGGACTCACGGTAGGCCGCGGGCACCATGTCGCTGTTCTTGAGCACCCGGAAGTACTTCTGCAGCAGCGGGTGGGTATAGAGCTGCTCGCGCAGCGACAGTGCCGCCTCGACCTGGGCATGCACCAGTTCGAACCCCTCCATTTCCGCCTGCATGCGCCCCACGTCGAGCGACGCCACGATCTGGTAGTTGGGCGAGGTAGAGGTATGGGTCATGTAGGCCTCGTGAAACGGCGCCTCGACCTTCTGGCGGAAGTCCTGGTCCCAGACATGGATCATCGAGCCCTGGCGCAGCGAGGTCAGGGTCTTGTGGGTGGAGTGGGTAGCGTAGGTACGGATGCGCACCGCGTCGGGGTCGGGCATCAGCCGGCGGTCGAGCCAGGTGGCGTCGTCGTCGGGGTCGAGCTGGTCGAACTCGGCCTTCCAGGCCGCGTACTCCTCGCGGTAACTCTCGCTGCGGTAGCGGTCACGCAGGCTGCGCGCCGTGTGCATGGCGGTGCGCGGCCGATAGGTGGGATTGAACGAGGCGAAGGCGAACCAGGCCTCGTCCCACAGGAACACCAGGTCGGGCTTGATCGCCAGGCACTCCTCCATCACCCGGCGCACGTTGTAGACCACGCCGTCGAAGGTGCAGTTGGTGAGCAGCAGCATCTTGACCTTGCTGAGCTGCCCGGAACGCTTGTAGCGCAGCAGGGTCTTCTTGATCTCGTGCAGCGGCACCGCCCCGTACATCGAGTAGTCGTCGAGCGGGTAGGAGTCGAGGTAGCTGACATGGGCCCCGGCCAGCACCATGCCGTAGTGGTGCGACTTGTGGCAGTCGCGGTCGACCAGCACGATGTCGCGGGGCTTGACCAGCGCCTGCACCACGATCTTGTTGGCCGTCGAGGTGCCGTTGGTGACGAAGAAGCTCTGCCGCGCACCGAAGGCTCGGGCGGCATACTCCTGGGCCTTCTTGATCGGCCCGTAGGGCTGCAGCAAGGAATCGAGCCCGCCGGAGGTCGCCGAGGTCTCGGCGAGGAAGATGTTGATGCCGTAGAAGTCGATCATCTGCCCCGCCCAGTGGGAGCGGGTCACCGACTTGCCCCGCGAGATGGGCATGGCGTGGAAGACCCCGGTGGGCTTCTTGCTGTACTCGCGCAGGGCATCGAAGAAGGGGGTGCGGTAGCGACTGTCGATGGCACGCAGGATGGTGTGGTGCTGCTCGATGTAGTCGGTCTCGCGGTAGAAGATGCGGTTGAAGTGGCGGATGTCGCGGCTCGCCGTGGCCTCGACGTCGCCGCTGGTAACCAGGAACTGGTCGATCTCCGGGCGCAGCTCGTGGATCATGCTGCTCAACAGGATGCTGCGTTCGGCCTCGGTCTGGTGCTCCAGCTCCTTCTCCGACAGGCCTTCGAGGTAGTTGCGCAGGGCGCTGAGGTTGTACTTCGACTTGTAGGGAAACTCGTAGCGGATCAGGCAGGCCTGGATGTTGGGGTTGACCAGCACCGCGATCAGGGCGTCCTCGAAGCTGCGCACCGTGACCACGTCGTAGACGAACTTGTCCTCGGGACGGCGCATGTTGTGGAAGGCCTCGCGGACGACCTCCTCCTCCTGGGCCGACAGGTTGTCGACGATCAGCAGTTCGAAGTAGGGCTGGGCCGAGCTGTTCGAGGCGGGGTGACCGCGCCTGAGCTGGGCCAGGGCGTCGAGGGTCTCGAGGTCCTCGGCGTCGGCGTCGGTCTCGCTGAGGTCGACGTGGCGGCGGCGGTAGGACTCGCTGATCAGCGCCCGCACCAGGCGCTTGACCACCTTCTCCAGCAGCACGAACTCCTCGCGGTCGAAGAGCGTCCAGAGATGCCGGAAGTCCTCCTTCGAGGGGAAGGCGTGGTAGTCCTCGACGATCTCCAGCCGGGTCAGCTTGACGTCGATCGCCTTGATCAGGTTCTTCGCCCGGCTCTCGTCATCCAGTCGCACCAGGATACCGAGGTCGCGCTTCAGCGCATTCCAGGTGTCGGCACGCAGTTGGGAGATCTTGTGGTAGAAGCCCAGCGCCGTGTAGGGAGTTTCCGAATAGCTTGTCTCTTGCATGACGACACCCGCCTCTCGTGTTGTTTGCAATGTTGCCGGGGGCAGCCCCATCCACTGGGACACCGCCGCCCTCAGCCGGTAATCAGGTGGCGCGAACCGTAACGGATCGCCAGGCGCTCCTCGGTAAAATCATCGAAGGAAAGATCCAGCGACTTGCCGGGCCAGTGGTACTGAGAGCGGCCGGACCGGGGCCGGTAGACCGCCGTGTAGACGGTACCCAGGCCGCGTTGGTAGTCATGGCGGAACAGCGGCGGCGAGAAGAAGGCCGAGATCAGGCGCTCCTCGGTAGTCGCCTCGTCGTCCACCAGGATCGACAGCTGGCGCTCGCGGATCAGGGTCTCGGAGGCCAGGGCATGGGCGTACCATTCGATCTTCTTCTGGTGATTGGTGGCCACCGCCACGCGACGCAGGCTGGCGCGGCGGTCCGGGGCGATCATCGCCGTGATGTAGCGCCCGGCGGCATCGGCCACCGTGATGTTGTAGGCCATGTGGGTCGGTACCCGGGCCAGCACCTCGGCGGCCTCGGGCACCGTGTCGCAGAACTCCAGGATATAGCGCAGGATGATCGGTGCACCGAAGCCGTCGCCCACCACCTTGCGGCCGCCGAAGGCCAGCGAGACGGCAAGCCCCCGGTCGTTCAGGCCGTCGAGCACGCCCCACAGGCAGTCGGACATGCCGATCACCCGCCGCTCGTTCCAGTGGCTGTAGAGGATGGTGCCCTCGCACAGCTCGGGCGGGTAGTCGTAGTTGCGCGCCAGCACGGTGGACGAAGGCCGCGCCAGCACCGCCTGGGAACAGCCGGTGATGTAGGGCGGCGGCCGGTAGAGGCTGAGCAGCCGCGCCGCCAGGTCGCCGCCACCGGCCAGCTCGCAGAGCGCCTTGTAGGTGTCCACCAGCTCCGGCATGTGGCGACGCAGGGCGTTGTAGCAGGCCAGGTAGGCGGGGCGCTCCCGCTCTCCCTCGCTCAGGTACCACTGCTCGTAGGCCGGCCAGTGGTAGTCGAACAGCGACCGCCACTTGGGCCCCGGCGCCGGCTCGCGCACGGTGTGAAATACCAGCGTCTTGTCCATGGCACACTCCGCCCCGCCGCCATCGGCCGGCGGGGCTGCATCCCCGCTCAGAGAATCTTGAAGTTGCCACCACCGACGGCATGGCTGACGGCGACCTCTTCCACCACCGGGTCCTGCAGCGACTGCCCGGCATACTGGCCGTGAATGCCCTCGATCCAGGCCTTGGCGCGTTCGGTGAGCTGGAAGTCGTCGTCCATCAGCCGGCCGCGGGTGATCAGGATGCCGAGGTCGGCGCCCTCGTAGCGGAAGTCGCCGGCACCGCTGATGCGCAGGAAGAAGGCCTCCTGCTCGTTCTCGGCGGCGTGGGGGTGGTAACTGTAGTGGTCGTAGGCAACGCTGCCGTCGGCGGCCATCTTCCACACCCCGGTGCGCGGGGCCTGGGTCAGCAGGTCGACGCTCTCGTCGGTGTGCTTGATCACCAGCTGGCTCCAGCTGTCGACGCTGTCGGGGTGCGACCAGCGCTCGTTGATCTCCTCGATGTCCAGCTCGAAGTCGACGTCGGAGAACTCCAGCAGGTGGAAGAGAAACAGTGGGATGTCGGAGTGGGCGAAGGCGGCCACGTTGGTCAGCGAGCTGGCCCCGGTGACACGGGGGTTGAGCTCGCCGAGATAGACCTCGCCGTTGTCCATGTCGATCAGGAAGTCGAGCTCGAAGTAGCCGCGATAGCCCTCCTCGCGCAGCGCCTCGCCGAACTTGAAGGTGTACTCTCGGGCCTTGTCGCGAATCTCCTGGGTGAAGGCGCCGGCGAACATCTCGTTGCCGCACCAGCCCCCCTTGTAGGGGGTCAACGACTTGAAGCCCACCAGCTCGGTCATCAAGGGCCCCACCACGGTGCCGCAGCGGGTGGCACAGGCCTCGATGGCCGAGCCGCGGCAGTTGATGCGCTTCATGATCTTGACCTCGGGCTCGGCCTCGATCTCCTCGGCATGCTTGTAGTAGTCGTCCTCGCTGGCGATGAAGAAGGTGGTATGCCCCGAGTCGCCGAAGGCGGTCTGCACCACCAGGTCGCTGCCAAGCTCCTGGCTCACCTCGCAGAGCTCCCGGTAGCTGCCCACCCTGGCCAGCACGTTGGGCACACTGGGCACGCCGGCCTTGTTGCCGATACGCACCGTCTCGATCTTGTTGTCCATGCGGCTTCGCAAGGCCGCCGGTGGGAAGGCGACCCGGAGACCCAACTGCTTGCACACCTCCTCGGTGTGCTCGTCGAACATCAGGAAGGCGGCCACGCCGGCGTTGTCGCCATCGGCCCGCGACTGGATGAAGTCGATGACCTCCTTGTGCTCGAGCAGGTAGTTGTTGATGTCCTCGATGCTCTCGAAGTCACGCGGAAACTTCTCCCTGGGCACGAAGACGTTGCGCTGCTGGCCGTCGAAGCAGTCGATGTAGTTGATATGACGGAAGGTGCCCACCCAATCGCCGATCCCCAGCAGATTGAAGTTGGTGGCCGAGATGAAGTAGATGGGCTCCTTGTTGTTGCGGAAGTGGCGGCGAACATCGGCAATGCTTGTTATTTTGCTCATCGGGGTCGCTCCATCGGTGGCGGAAACGGACTCGGTGGGGGCCGGCGCCGCATCGCGGGGCTCGGTGCGGAGGTGCTCCTCGTGGCTTTCTCCGACTATAGACGGGCCGAACAGGCGGCGCAGGGCTCGTAGCAAGCGCTCCAGCATGGTGATCTCCTTGTCGACTGCGCCGCCCGGGGCGGTGGATCAGTACTCCTCGACGTCGGCGCGCAGCGGCTTGGCCAGTGGCCCCAGGGTATCGAGGAAGGGGGTCGAGCCGTTCTCGCCGCGGTACACCGAGAAGTCGACACGACGGTCGCGGAAGCTCTTCAATGGCTGGCCGAGGCCGCGCAGCCCGGTCTCGCGCTCGCGACGCACCCGGTTGAGATCGACCTCGATGGGCATGACCTCCTCGCCGGTGCCGGCCTGGTGAATGACGTCGCCGGAGGGGCCGACCACGATGGAGCGGCCGTTGCCGATGGCCCCGGCGCCGTTGATGTCGAAGAAGTAGCACTGGTTGACCGCGGCGTTGGTACGGGCAATGGCCAGCTCGATGTCGCGGTCGATGGTGTCGGTCATGGTGGGATGCAGGATCACCTCGGCGCCCATGGCCGCGAGCGTCCTGGTGGTCTCGGGGAACCACATGTCGTAGCAGATCGACACCCCGAAGCGGCCCACGTTGGGCACGTCGAAGGCGACGAACTCGCTGCCGCTCTCCACCCCGGCCTCGTAGGGACGGAAGGGGAACATCTTGCGGTAGCGGGCCACCACCTGGCCGTGGGGGTTGATCACCGACAGGGTATTGTAGATCCGCTCGTCAACCTGCTCGAACATCGAGCCGGGAATCAGCCAGATCCGGTGCTGCTCGGCGAGCTGGCAGAACATCGCCTCGGCGTTGCTGGGCATCGGTTCGGCGTGATGCGGCGAGGCGCCCATGGGCATCAGCTCGCTGAAGACGACCATCTGCACCTGGGGGAAACGGTTCATCAGAACGTCGACCCGGTGGCGCATGGCCTCGGTGTTGTCGCCGTGATGCAGGGCATACATCTGCACGCCGGCAATGGTGAAGTAGGACATCGTGGTCTCTCTGCGTCAGGCGATCTCGAAATCTTCCAGGGCGCTATCGACTATCCATCCAACATGACCGGCACCATTGGGAGATCAGTGCCGGTGGGATCGCCCGGCAAGGGTGAGCAGCGGCTCACCTCCACGATCAAGCTTAAGCCAGAATTCGCCCTCTTGTAATCAACGCTGTTGTTTCGTTTGTGCGGTCAGGCACGGACGGCCCCGGAAATCGCCGGATTCAGGCGAAGTCGCCGGGGTCGAAGCCGGGGGAAGGACGCTTCACCGTCTTGGTGACGATGTAGGTGAAGTAGCGCTCGATACCGGCATCGCCGGTCAACCAGGCATCGAACAGGCGCTGGTAGGCGTCGATGGTCTCGGCCTCGACCTTGATCAGGTAGTCCACGCCGCCGCCCACCGCCACGCATTCGGTGACCTCGGGGGTGTCGAGGACCAGGGCCTCGAAGCGGGCGAAGCTCTCGGCATTGTGCTGCTTCAGCTCGATCTGCACCCATACCGGCGTGCGCCGGACCAGGGCACTGGGATTGATGCGGGCGCTGTAGCCCTCGATGATGCCGGCCTTCTCCAGCCGCCGGACCCGCTCCCAGCAGGGGCTGACCGAAAGGTTGATCGCCTCGGCCAGCTTCGACTTGGTGATGCGCCCGTCCCGGGAGAGGATCTCGAGAATCTTCAAATCATAGCGATCGAGCTTCATGCGTTGCCTTCTTGACGTGTCCGGGTCAGCCCAGCGAATCGACGACTTCGGCGATCACCGCGATGGTATCCCCCATGTTGACCTGGGCCGGGAAGCGCCGTGCCGCCAGCACCCCGCTGCGCCCGGCGCGATACTCCACCGGCGGGGTGCCGCTGCGGGTCATGTCGTAGACCCGGGCGATCACCTGCCCCTCTTCCACCGCCTCGCCCAGCGCCAGGGTCAGCTCGAGCAGGCCGGAGTGCTCGCTCTGCACATAGCAGCTGGCATCGGGCATGTCGAGGTAGACCTGGGGCTCTGCCGGCAGCTCCAGTTCGCCGGCCGTCAGGCCGAAGTGGATCAGGAAGTTGCGGATACCGCGCTCGGTGATGGCCAGGCTCTCCGGGGTCGAGGTGCCGCCGCCGCCCAGCTCGGTGGCGACGAACACCTTGCCCTCGCTCTCCACCGCGGTGTCGAAAAGCGCCGCGGCGTCGAGCTCGAACATCATCATCGCATAGGGGGCGCCGAAGGCCTTGGCACCCTCGAGCGCCTGGCGCTGCTGCTCGGCGTTCTCCAGCACATGGGAGGCACCGAAGGGGATGATGTCGAGGGTGCGGCCGCCGGAGTGCAGGTCGAGCACCACATCGCACATCGGTACCATCACCCGGGTGAAGTAGTCGGCAATCTTCTCGGTGACCGTGCCGTCGGGGTCGCCGGGAAAGCTGCGGTTGAGGTTGCCGCCATCCATCGGCGAGGTGCGCTTGCCGGCCATCACCGCCGGGGCATTCATCATCGGCACAATGATCACCCGGCCAGTGACGTCCTCGGCCTGCAGCGAGCTCGCGAGCTTGAGCAGCGCGGTGATGCCCTCGTACTCGTCGCCGTGGTTGCCGCCGGTGAGCAGGGCCGTGGGGCCCTCGCCGTTCTTGACCACGGTGACGGGGATCATCACCGCCCCCCAGGCCGACTCGTCGTTGGAGATGGGCAGCTTGAGGAAGCCGTGCTGGACGCCGTCGGCGGCGAAGTCGACGGTGGCGCTAATCGGGCTTGGGCGCAGGGGGCTGGGTCGCTTGCTCATGGTCGTCTCCTCACTTGACGAACAGCTGGCGCGGGAAGTCGGCCAGGGTCTCGGCGCCGGTCTCGGTGATCAGGATGCTCTCGGTGATCTCCAACCCCCACTCCTCCTCCCACAGCCCGGGCATGAAGTGGAAGGTCATCCCCGGCTGCAGGATGGTCTCGTCGGAGGGGCGCAGGCTCATGGTACGCTCGCCCCAGTCCGGCGGGTAGCTGATGCCGATGGGGTAGCCGCAGCGGGCACCGCCGCGGTCGAAGCCGTACTTGTCCATGGCCGCGCCCAGCGCCATGGCGATGTCGGCGGTGCGATTGCCGGGCCTGGCCACCTCCAGGCCGTTCTCGATGCCCTCGAGCAACGCCGACTCGGCACGCACGAACTCCTGGGGCGGCCGGCCGAGGAACACCGTGCGCGACATGGGGGCATGGTAGCGCTTGTAGACCCCGGCGATCTCGAAGAAGGTGCCCTCCCCCTCGCGGAAGGGGGTGTCGTCCCAGGTGAGGTGGGGTGCGGCGGCGTCCTTGCCGGTGGGCAGCATGGGCACGATGGCCGGGTAGTCGCCGCCATAGACCCGGCCAGCCGGATCCGTCCAGCCCTCGATGCCGACCCGGTAGATCTCCGAGACCAGCTTGCTCTTGGGCAGCCCCGGTTCGATCACTTCGAGGATCCGCGAGTGCATGCCCTCGACGATGCGGGCGGCGACGCGCATGTACTCGATCTCCTGGGGCGACTTGATGGCACGGCACCAGTTGACCAGCCCATTGGCATCCAGGAAGCGCGCATGGGGCAGTTCGCGCAGCAGGCTCTGGTAGGCCTTGGCCGAGAAGTAGTAGTTGTCCATCTCCATGCCCACGACCCCCCGGTGCCAGCCACGGTCGGGCAGGATGGTCTGGGCGAGGTAGTCCATGGGGTGCATGTCCGGATTCTGCACATAGTAATCCGGGTAGTAGGTGATGTTGTCCGGATCGATCCAGCAGGTCCGCAGGGCCCCGTTGGCGTCCATGCGCCGGCCGTACCACACCGGTTCACCCTCGAGGCCGACCAGCACGCACTGGTGGACGTAGAACGACCAGCCGTCATAGCCAGTGAGCCAGGCCATGTTGGACGGGTCGCTGACGATCAGCACGTCGATGCCCCGACTGGCCATCTCGGCGCGAACCTTCCACAGGCGGCTTGCATATTCCTCACGAGTGAAAGGCAGGGAAACCTGAATCATGTGGCCACTCGCCATCGCATCACCAAGAACCGGCCACCTTCCACCTGGGAGAAGGTCGGGCCGCAGGGGTAACGGTCACTGGCAACGATTGAAAGATCGTCGTGATTATTGTCATGATTCATTTACATCAAAACCATGACAATTGCCACTCAATGCCGCTAGGCGGATACTAGCACCACTCGTTGGCTGGCGGTCAAAGGCTTTATTGCATCATGACAATTGATCTCACCCCCTATCTGGCCGACACGGGCCCCAAGTACCTGGCCATCGCCCGGGCGCTATCGGAAGCGATCCGCCAGGGCGAGCTCACGCCGGGCACCCGGCTGCCGCCCCATCGCCAGCTCGCCGAATCCCTCGGCGTCAGCGTGCAGACGGTGTCACGCGCCTATGCCCAGGCCGAGAAGATGGGCCTGGTGCAGGCACGGGTCGGCAGCGGGACCTGGATCAACGCCCTGGACGATGCCAAGGAGTCGGCCTACCTGCGCGGTCACGAACCGCGCCACGAGGCCCCCCTGATCGACCTCTCCATCGCCCACCCGGTCTGCCCGCCCGGGCACCACCTGCGTTTCCGCCAGGCGCTCGCCGAGCTGGCCAAAAGCGCCAGCCCCGAGGTGATCACGGCCAACCGGCCGATCGCCGGGCTCCTGCACCAGCGCGAACGCGCCAGCACCTGGCTCGCCACTCGCCTCGGCGTCCCCGGCGAGGTCGACGACCGCATCCTCTGCAACGGCGCTGCCCACGGCCTGATGCTGGCGATCTCCACGGTCGTCCAGCACGGCGACCTGGTACTCACCGAGGCGCTCACCGACCATGGCCTGATCGCCCTGTCGCGCACTCTCGGCTTCCAGCTGCGCGGTGTGACCGTCGACGACCAGGGCGTGATCCCCGAGGCCCTCGACGTCGCCTGTCGTCGCTTCAAGCCCCGCGCCGTCTGCCTGACACCCACTCAGCTCAACCCCACGGGCGCGACCATGGGCGAGGCGCGCCGGGATGCCGTGGCCGAGGTACTCGACCGCCACGGAGTCTGGCTGATCGAGGATGATGTCCATGCCCTGCTGGAAGCGCCGGGGCTGACACCACTCACCGCCCGGCTTCCCCACCTCGGCTTCCATGTCACCAGCCTGACCAAGGTCACGGTGCCGGGGTTGCGGGCCGGCTACCTGACGGTACCCCGGGGCCAGCTGCACCACACCCTGCCGCGGATGCGCGCCACCACCTGGATGGCCACCCCGCTGGTCTTCGAGCTCGCCCACCTGTGGCTGGCGGACGGCGGCGTCGAGGCCCTGGCGGCCGAGCAGCGCGACCTGCTTGGCAAGCGCCAGCGGCTCGCCGCCCGGTTGCTGGATCGCCACCCCTATGTCTCGCGGCCCAGCAGCCTGCACCTGTGGATCACGCTGCCCGGCGCCTGGCGGGCCGAGGAACTCCAGCAGCATGCCGAGCAGGAGGGGCTGGCCATCACCACGGCGGTGCCCTTCATGGTGGAGCAGACCCCGCCGCCGCGGCGCATCCGCGTCAGTCTCGGCGCCGAGCCCGACATCGCCCGCCTCGATGAGGGGCTGACCCGCCTGGCCGGCTTGCTCGACGAGGCGCCACCGCCCATGATGCAGATCGTGTACTGACCCCACCGCGACTCAGCAGAGGGAGCCGACATGCGCGTATTGCTCCATATCGACGACGCCGAGACCTGGCGTGACGCCCTCGCCGAACGCCTGCCGGAGGCCGAGATCGTCACCAGCGACGCCCCCGCCGAGGCGCGTCGGGACATGGACTACCTGGCGGTCTGGAAGCCCCCCGCCGAGCTGCTCCGCGAACAGACCAAGTTGAAGGGCATCGTCAACCTGGGGGCCGGGGTCGATGCCCTGCTGGGCAACCCCGGGCTTCCCGCGGGCATCCCCATCGTCAAGCTGCGCGACGCCGGCATGAGTGATCTGATCGGCGACTACGTGCGCTACGGCGTGCTGCACTTCCAGCGCGACTTCGACCGCTACCGGCGTCAGCAGGCGCGCTCCGAATGGCGTGAACACGCCGTGGTCGACAAGACCGACTGGCCGGTGGGCGTGCTGGGGCTCGGCGCCATCGGCGCCAAGGTGGCGCGCATGATCGCCGCCGACGGCTTCCCGGTGCACGGCTGGAGCCGCTCGCCCAAGACGCTCGACGGTATCACCTGCCACCATGGCGACGACGGTCTCGTCGGGCTGCTCGGCCAGGTCCACACCCTGGTGCTGCTGCTGCCCGACACCCGGGAGACCCGACATCTCATCGACGCCGAGGCCCTGGCGGCCCTGCCCGAGGGGGCCAGCCTGATCAATCCCGGCCGCGGCACCCTGATCGACGAGCAGGCGCTGCTCGCCGCCCTCGGGGAGGGCGAGTCGGAAGGCCGGCTGCGCGGTGCCATCCTCGACGCCTTCCCCACGGAACCCCTGCCGGCCGATAGCCCGCTCTGGTCGCACCCTCGGGTCTGGGTCACGCCCCACATGGCCGGCCCCACCCCGCTAACGACGGCACTCGACCAGGTGGCCGAGACGCTGCGCGCCTTCGAGGCCGGCGAGCCGGTGGAAACCGTGGACCCCGCCGCCGGCTATTGAATCATCACGGCCTCGACCTCATTCCTAGCTACAAGAATGGCGGAACAGGCGATAGGCTGAAGAAGACACCCATCGACCACTCGGGAGGTGCACGATGACGATCCAAGTGGACTATGGCCCCCATGACGTCCTGCTGGTCGTGGACATGCAGAATGACTTCTGCGAGGGCGGCGCCCTGGCGGTGACCGGCGGCTCCGCCCTGGTGCCGGTCATCAACGCCGAGATCGACGCGGCCCAGCGTGCCGGTGCCCTGGTGGTCGCCTCCCGCGACTGGCACCCCGTCGACCACATCAGCTTCGCCCACCGCGGCGGCCCCTGGCCGGTACACTGTGTGCAGGACACCGAGGGCGCGGCCTTCCATCGCGACCTCACCCTCCCCGAGGGCACCATCCGGGTCAGCAAGGCCACGGCCTTCGACCGCGACGCCTACTCCGCCTTCGACGACACCGGGCTCGCCGGCTACCTGAAGGAGAGGGGCGCCGAGCGGGTGATCGTCTGCGGACTGGCGCTCGATGTCTGCGTCAGGGCCACGGTACTCGCGGCCCGCCAGGCCGGCTTCACCACCCTGCTGCTGGAGAACCTGAGCGCGGCGGTGGACGCACAGGCCGTCGAGGGCTGCCGACGCGAATTCGAAGACGCCGGTATCGAGGTCCGTCCATGAGCGAGCCAATCCCCGTGCAGGTCAACGACAGCGATCTGGCCCTGCTCACCGACCTCTACCAACTCACCATGCTCCAGGCCTACTGGAAGGAGCAGATGCACGAGCGGGCCACCTTCAGCCTCTACTTCCGCAAGCTGCCACCGACACGGCGCTTCATGCTCGCCTGCGGCCAGCAGCATGCCGCCGCCCTGGCCAGCCAGCTCCGCTTCACGCCGTCGGCGCTGGAGCAACTGGCCGGCACCGGGAAGTTCGACGACGCCTTCCTCGAGTGGCTCGCCGGCTGGCGCTTCCGCGGCGATATCTGGACCCTGCCCGAGGGCACCCCGGTGTTCCAGAACGAGCCCTTCATGGAGGTCGACGCCCCCATCGCCGAGGCCCAGTTGCTCGAGAGCCTGATCATGAACCTGGTACAGCTCGAGACGGTGCTGGCGTCCAAGACGGTACGCATCGTGATGGCGGCCCGCGACCGCCCGGTGGTCGACTTCGGCTTGCGCCGCATGCACGGGGTCGACGCCGCGGTGCGCGGCGTACGCGCCTACCGCACGGCCGGGCTGGCCGGCACCAGCAACGTGCTCGGCGGCCTGCGCCACCACCTGGCCCTCAACGGCACCATGGCCCACAGCTACATCCTCGCCCACGACGACGAACGCAAGGCCTTTCACGCCTTCGCTCGCCACTATCCCGGCACCACCCTGCTGGTGGACACCCACGACACCCTGGAGGGGGTGCGCAAGGTGATCGAGCTGATGCGCGACGATGCCGAGGTGCGGGTGAGTGCCATCCGGCTCGACTCCGGCGACCTGGGCGAGCTGGCCAAGGGAGCCCGCGCCCTGCTCGACGAGGCCGGTCATCCCGAGGTAAAGATCGTCGCCAGCAGCGGGCTCGACGAGCACAAGATCGACGACCTGCTCGAGGACGACGCCCCCATCGACGCCTTCGGCGTGGGTACCGAGATGGGGGTCTCGGCGGATGCCCCGGTGATCGACCTCTCCTACAAGTTGGTGGAGTACGCCGGCACCCCTCGGGTCAAGCACTCGCCCGGCAAGATCAACCTGCCGGCACGCAAGCAGCTCTATCGTCGCCGAGATGCCGAGGGGCACTATGCGGGCGACGTCATCGCCCTGCGTGACGAGCCGATCGAGGAGGGCGAGCCGCTGCTGGCACCGCTGGTGCGCGCCGGCAGGCTCGATGAAGCGGAAATGGCCCGGGCGGCCGGGGCCCGGGAACGGGTGCGGGACGCCCTCGAGCGCCTGCCTGGCGAAGTGAGGAGCCTGGCACCCGGCAAGAGTGACTACCCGGTGGAGCTCAGCCCGGGGCTGCAGCGCCTGCAGTCGTCGACCTGATCCCCTCCGACCATCGCGCTGGGTGACTCGCCGTCCCGACGTCTCGTCACCCTCATGGCGGACGCCGGGTCCACGACGACGCCCCAGCCTACAGCAGCGCGTTGAACTGGCTGAGCCAGGCCGGATGCGCCGGCCAGGCAGGCGCCGTGACCAGCTTGCCGCTCGACACGGCCTGGTCGACCTCGATCTCGGCATAGTCGCCGCCGGCCAGGCGAACCTCCGGCGCACAGGCCGGGTAGGCCGAGACCCGGCGTCCCTCCAGCGACACCGCCGCCGCCAGCAGCTGGGCACCGTGACAGATCGCGGCGACCGGTTTTTCATGTTCGAAGAAGTGACGAACCATCTCCAGCACCCGCTCGTCGAGGCGCAGGTATTCCGGGGCGCGCCCACCCGGGATCACCAGGCCATCGTAGTCGGCTACCTCGACCTCGGCGAAGGTGGCGTTCAGGGTGAAGTCGTGCCCCGGCTTCTCGGTGTAGGTTTGATCGCCCTCGAAGTCGTGTATCGCCGTGCGGATCCGGTCCCCCTCGCGCTTCTCCGGGCAGACGGCATCGACCTCGTGCCCCATGGCCTGCAACGCCTGGAAGGGCACCATGATCTCGTAGTCCTCGACGAAGTCACCGGCAATCAGCAAGAGTCTGGCCATGAGAGAATCCTCCATGAAGGGCCGCGACGGAACTGTCGTGACCTGCAGCCAGAAGCGTAGCAGCCCGTCGGCCACCCCGCCCGAGCGTCCACGGGGGAACCCGAGGCATGCCTTCGGGTTCACATCCCTGTCATTTCATCGTCCGGTTACGTCAATCCCCGGGGAAGCTCCGTCATGCCACCACTCTCGACCCCACTACGCCTGTTGCTACTGCTGTTACTGCCCCTGACCTCGGCCGTGGCCGAGTCATCCGCGGCGGCCCTCGAGGCGCAGGCAGTGCCCCAGCCCTTCACCGCCAGCTACCGGCTGGAGGTGCCGGGCTGGCCCAATGCCACCATCGAGCACCGGCTGACCCACGAGGGCGGCCACTGGCAGAGCCGCATGCAGGCGGCCATCTCCGTGGCGCGTGGCAGCGAGCGCAGCCGCTTCATCGTCGAGCCGCAGGGCGTGCGCTCGGTGAACTACGCCAGCGGCTACTCGTTGCTGGGCCTCGGTGGCGACTACCGGCTGGCAGGCGATGCACTGGCCGAGCGGCCGGACCGTCAGGCGGCCCTGTTCGAAATGTCCCACCGGACCCTCAACGGCGACTGCCGCGAGGCCTCCTGCCGGCTCGACTACCAGGACCACCGTGGCCGCGAGGAGCAGCTCGACTACCGGGTTCTCGACCGCGAGGCGATCGCCCTGCCCGCCGGTGAGTTCGACGCCGTCCGCGTGGAGGCCACCGATCCGGAAACACCCGATCGGCGGTTGCTGTTCAGCTTCCACCCCGAGCTTCCCGGATTGTTGCTGGCGGTCGAGTACCACCGCGACGGCAAACGCCGAAGCCGGTTGTCGCTGACCGAGCTGTCCCTGTCCGACTGACATTCGCGTCACTGATCACCGATTCGGAAAAAGCCGTTCCCCCGCTCCACGCGATTCACTACAGTAAGCAGCTTTCCGGCCGCCGCCGGCGGCCTTCGCAGAGAAGGGAGTCTCGATGCTGTCCGGCCTGCTGATCGTGCTGTTGCCGCTGGTGCTGGGCTACCTGGTACCGGTGCGCCATGCCGGGGCCATGGCCCTGATCAATCGCGGGGTGAACGCCTCGGTCTACGTGATCCTGCTGCTGATGGGGGTGAGCCTCGCCGGGCTCGAGGACCTCGTCAGCCAGCTCTCGCGCATGGGCGGCCAGGCCCTGCAGCTGTTCGCCGTCATCGGGGTCCTGAACCTGGCGGGCCTGTGGTGGCTCTCCCGGCGGCTCGCCCTGCGCGCGGACCCGTCGCGGGTGGTGCCCGGCGCCCCCACCAGCAAGCTGGCCGCCATGACCGGCTCGCTGTCGCTGGTCGGCGTGGTAGTGCTGGGCATACTGCTGGGCGCGGTCGCCGGCGGCCTGGCGGGCGACACCCTCTTCGCCCGGGCCGAGATCCTCGCCGAGTGGGCGCTCTACGCCCTGCTGGCGCTGATCGGCTGCCAGCTGCGCAACTCCGGCATGCCCCTGCGCCAGATCCTGCTCAATCGCTTCGGCCTGGCCATCGCCACGGTACTCGCCGCCACCTCGCTCGCCGGCGGGCTGCTGGCCGCTCCCCTGCTCGGGCTGAGCTGGAACGAGGGGCTGGCCATGGCCGCCGGCTTCGGCTGGTATTCGCTCTCCGGCATCCTGATCGCCGACCAGCTCGGGCCGCTGCTCGGCGGCGTCGCCTTCTTCAACGACCTGACCCGGGAGCTGCTCGCCTTCGTGCTGATCCCGCTGGTGATCCGCCGCCACGCGGCGCTGGCCATCGGCTATGGCGGCGCCACCTCCATGGACTTCACCCTGCCGGTGATCCAGCAGCACGGCGGCGTGGCCTGCGTGCCCATCGCCGTGGTCAGCGGCTTCATCCTCTCGCTGCTCTCGCCGCCGCTGATTCTCTTCTTCCTGTCGCTGTAGAAACTTCCCCTGCCGCTTTCCAGAGTTCACCCAGCAGCACGGCGGCGTGGCCTGCGTCCCCATCGCCCGAGCACACAAGAAGCCCGCGTCCGAAGGCGCGGGCAAGATCGAAACGGCAAGCCTTGAGTCCGGCAGACTCCCGGCTTAGAACCAGACTTCGGTCTGGACGCCGAAGCTCCACTGGCCGCCGGTGAAGCCGTCTTCGCCGAAGCTGCCGTTGAAGTCGTTCAGCTCCTCGTCCCAGTCGGTGTAGGAAGCGAAGAGGCGAATCTCGGGACGCTGCCAGAAGCCGCCCACCTGGGGCTTGAAGGTGGGGGCGATGGTCAGCTTGCCCCAGTTGCCGCTGACGGCGTTGCCGCCCTCGCCCTGGTCGAGATCCATGTACTGGTAGCTGCCCTCGTACTGCATCTCGAAGTTCTGGGTGATCTCGTTGGCCAGGCGCACGTTGAGAGTCGCCCACTCGAAGCGGTCGCCGGCAGCGAAGCGATCCTTGCTGGTCTCGGCCAGCAGCGCCGGGGCGATGCGCCAGTTGGGGGCCAGGTAGGTGGTGCCGTAGATGCCGAGGCGGGTCGACTGGGCATCCTCGGTCAGATCGCCGTTGCTGCCGAGCCCCTTGACCTCGGCACCCAGGCCCTGGCCGTGCAGCAGCGCCACCTTGAAGTTGCCCTCACCCACGCCGAAGAAACTGTCGCCGTGGTAGGCCACCATGGTGTGCCAGCCGCTGTCGGCCGCGGTCTGGCCAACCCCGATATCGCGCTCGTCGTTGTCGGCGGCGGAGATGCCGTTGACCATCCACTGCCAGTTGCCGAAGTAGTTGTTGGTGGTGAGGATCAGGCTGTCGGTGCTGCTGGTCAGGCCCGGGTCCTCGCGACTGACCTGGAAGTCGCTGAAGCTGCGCCCGTAGAGCGAGAAGTTGGAGCGCCAGTTGTCGGCCAGCTGGACATCGTAGATGCCCGCCCCGGTACCGGCCAGGAAGACGAAGTCGGTGTCGAGCCAGTGGATATCGAAGTTGTCGCGATCGAAGCGCTTGCCCGCCCAGATGGCAGCGTTCTCGAAGGCGCCGGTGAAGGTCGGCAGGTCGCTGAACTCGGCATAGACCTGGCGGACGTTGATGTTGGAGTCGTCGTTCCAGTCGTTACTGGTCGTCGTACCGTCGGCCATCATGAAGTGATAACGCGCCAAGGCACCATTGTCATACCGCATCCGGTAATCGACCTTGGCCTCGGCGTAGGTATCGTCCTCATTCCCCAACCGGCCGACACTGCCACCGAGCGGGCCCGCTGGCGTCACTCCAGGGCCGCCCGGGATGCTCTTGCGGTCCTCGCCGAGCAGCAGCCCGGAGCGCGCATAAGCACCGAACGAGAAGCCCTCCTCCCCGCTCGCCTGTCGCTCGACCCTGGCCAGGCGCTCCTCCACCTCCTCGGCGGAGAGGCGCCCCTCGGCCTGGGCCTCGGCAAGCTCGGCGCGCTGTTCGGCGGCATTGGCCCGCTGCTCGGCGGCGGCGATGCGCGCCTCGAGATCGGCCAGGCGCTGATCGAGATCGGTCGACTGGGCGCCGGCGGTACCGGCCAGGGCGACCCCGGCGGTGGCGATGGCGATGGCGAGCGGTGTCTTGAAGGTGGCTACGTTCATGTTCGTTGTTTCCCCTGTTGTTATGCGTGATGGTGCGCCGGGGGTGGTGACCCTGGCGTCAGGCCCCTGGCCCGGCCGTTCTCGGAGGGACTGTAACGTTTAAGTTCCGAGGCACACTCCTGCGCCATGGCGATGCGAAGAGCACGCCAGAAACTTAATCGTTTAAGAGCATCCACTCAACGCGCACCGAAGAAATTGCGACCAATGTCTAACGCATCGAAGGGAATCGGCGGCGAATCGTCGAGCAGCATCATTATTAGCCTGCTACATAGTTAGCGAGCACTGACATCGCACTAGACAAAAGTCTAGGTTGATGGGGCTCCGGCCGATGGTCTTTACTTAGCGCCACGAACTTAATCGTTTAAGAGCATCTGCCAGCGCCACTGCCTATAACAACTCAATGAATGCCGACGAGGATTCCATGATGTACAAGAAACCACTGATCGCCACTATCGCCCTGGGTGCCGCGACCCTGGCCGGTACCGGCCAGGCCCAGGCGGCCGACCTGACCATCTCCTGCGGCGCCGTGGGCACCGAGCTGACCCTCTGCCAGCAGGGCGTGGCCGCCTGGGAGGAGCAGACCGGCCACAGCGTCGATATCGTCTCCACCCCCAACTCCTCCACCGAGCGGCTGTCGCTCTACCAGCAGATCCTCTCCGCCAACTCCCGGGATATCGACGTCTTCCAGATCGATGTCATCTGGCCGGGTCTGCTGGGCAACCACCTGCTCGATCTCGCCGAGGTGCTGGGCGATGACGCCGCCGAGGGCCACTTCCCGGCCATCGTCGAGAACAACACCGTGGACGGCCGCCTGGTGGCCCTGCCCTGGTTCACCGACGCCGGGGTGCTCTACTACCGCGCCGACCTGCTCGAGAAGTACGGCTTCGAGGCGCCCGAGACCTGGGAGGAGCTCACCGAGATCGCTCGCACCATCCAGGACGCCGAGCGCGAGGCCGGCAACGAGCGCATGCACGGCTTCGTCTTCCAGGGCCGCGCCTACGAGGGGCTGACCTGCAACGCCCTGGAGTGGATCGCCAGCCACGGCGGCGGCACCCTGGTGGAGCCCGACGGCGAGATCAGCATCAACAACGGCCAGGCCGCCGCGGCCCTGGACCTGGCGGCCAGCTGGATCGGCGAGATCACCCCGAACGGCGTGCTCAACTACACCGAGGAGGAGGCCCGTGGCGTCTTCCAGGGCGGCAATGCGGTGTTCATGCGCAACTGGCCCTACGCCTGGGCGCTGGCCCAGAGCGACGGCAGCGAGGTGCGCGGCAAGGTAGGCGTGGTCAAGCTGCCCCACGGCGGTGCTGGCGGCGAAAACCAGGCCGCGGCTTCGGGCGGCGAAAACCAGGCCGCGGCTTCGGGCGGCGAAAACCAGGCCGCGGCTTCGGGCGGCGAAAACCAGAGCCAAAGTGCGGCTACCCTGGGCGGCTGGAACCTGGCGGTCTCCCGCTACAGCGAGAACCCCGAACTGGCCGCCGACCTGGTCGCCTTCCTCACCGGCCTGGATGAGCAGAAGCGCCGCGCCATCGAAGGCGCCTACAACCCCACCCTGGAGGCCCTCTACCAGGACGAGGAGGTGCTCGCGGCGGTGCCCTTCTTCGGCGACCTCTACGACACCTTCGTCAACGCCGTGGCGCGCCCCTCGGCGGTGACCGGCGACGCCTACGGCCGCGTCAGCAACGCCTTCTTCAGCACCACCCACGACGTGCTCTCCGGCAGCAAGAGCGGCGAGCAGGCCGTGGCCGACCTCGAGCGCGACCTGTCGCGCGTCAAGCGCCGCAACTGGTAACCCGGGAGCCTTCCCATGAGCACGACCCTCGACGACAGCGCGCCCGCCGTGGCGCGCCCCCCCTCCGGCCAGTACCGCAGCACCAAGGTCCGCCGCCAGCGCGTCAAGGCCGCCTGGACCTTCCTGGCGCCGATGCTGGTGGCGCTGGCCCTGGTGGCCGGCTGGCCGCTGCTGCGCACCTTCTACTTCAGCTTCACCGATGCCTCCCTCTCCGACCTCAGCGACGTCTTCTTCATCGGCCTGGAGAACTACCTGGTCTACGACAACGGCCAGTGGTACGGCGTGCTCGCCGATCCCATCTGGTGGCGGGCGGTGTGGAACACCTTCTACTTCGCCATCGTCTCGGTGTCGCTGGAGGTGGTGTTCGGCATCATCGTCGCGCTGATCCTCAACGCCGAGTTCAAGGGCCGCACTTTCGTGCGCGCCGCGGTGCTGATCCCCTGGGCCATCCCCACCATCGTCTCGGCGCAGATGTGGGCCTGGATGCTCAACGACCAGTTCGGAATCATCAACGAGATCCTGATGGCGCTCGGCATCATCTCCGACCCCATCGCCTGGACCGCCGACGCCGCCTACTCCATGTGGGCGGTGATCATGGTCGACGTCTGGAAGACCACCCCCTTCGTCGCCCTGCTGGCGTTGGCCGCCCTGCAGATGCTGCCCAAGGACTGCTACGAGGCCGCCGAGGTGGATGGCATCCACCCGGTCAGGGTGTTCTTCAAGGTCACCCTGCCGCTGATCACCCCGGCGCTGATGGTGGCGGTGATCTTCCGCCTGCTCGACGCCCTGCGCGTGTTCGACGTCATCTACGTGCTGACCTCCAACTCCACCAGCACCATGTCGATGTCGATCTACGCCCGCCAGCAGCTGGTGGAGTTCCAGGACGTGGGCTACGGCAGCGCCGCCTCGACCCTGCTGTTCCTGATCATCGCCCTGTCCACCATCGCCTACCTCTACCTGGGCCGACACCGTTTCAACCTGGGAGGTGACGAATGACCTCGCGCCAGTTCAACAAGCTCGCCACCCGTATCGGCTTCTGGGCCCTGGTGGCCTTCGTGGTGGTGATCGCGGTGTTCCCCTTCTATTACGCCGTGATCACCTCCTTCAAGCCGTCCAGCGACCTCTTCCGGGTCGAGCTGTGGCCCAGCACCTGGAGCCTGGCCAACTATGTCCAGGTATTCACCCAGCGCAGCTTCATCCAGGCGATCTTCAACTCCATCCTGATCGCCACCAGCGTGGTGTTCATCGCCCTGCTGCTCGGCATCACCGCCTCCTACGCCCTGGGCCGGGTACGCTTCCGCGGTCGCTCTACGGTGCTGCTGGTGATCCTCGGCGTGTCGATGTTTCCCCAGGTGGCGGTGCTCTCCGGGCTGTTCGAGGTGATCCGCGCGCTCAACCTCTACAACAACCCGGGCGGCCTGATCCTCAGCTACACCATCTTCACCCTGCCCTTCACCGTCTGGGTGCTGACCACCTTCATGAAACAGCTGCCCATGGAGCTGGAGGAGGCGGCGATCATGGACGGCGCCACCCCCTGGATCACCATCACCAAGGTGTTCCTGCCGCTGATGTGGCCGGCCATGGCGACCACCGGGCTCTTGGCCTTCATCGCCGCCTGGAACGAGTTCCTGTTCGCCCTGACCTTCACCCTCACCGACAGCCAGCGCACCGTGCCGGTGGCCATCGCCCTGCTCTCCGGCGGCAGCGCCTACGAGCTGCCCTGGGGGCCGATCATGGCCGCCTCGGTGATCGTGACCGTGCCCCTGGTGATCCTGGTGATCATCTTCCAGCGGCGCATCGTCTCGGGGCTTACCGCCGGTGCGGTCAAGGGGTAATCACCTTATGTCTCTCAAGGATCCCAAGATGCAGGACAACACCCTCTGGTGGCGCGGCGGCGTCATCTACCAGATCTACCCGCGCAGCTTCATGGATGCCAACGGCGACGGCATCGGCGACCTCAAGGGGATCACCGAGAAGCTGGAGTACGTGGCGAGCCTCGGCGTCGACGGCATCTGGCTGTCGCCCTTCTTCACCTCGCCGATGCTAGACTTCGGCTACGACGTCAGCGACTACCGCGATGTCGACCCGATGTTCGGCACCCTGGACGACTTCAAGGCGCTGCTCGCGAAGGCCCATGCGCTGGGCCTCAAGGTGATGATCGACCAGGTGATCAGTCACACCTCGGATCAGCATCCCTGGTTCCAGGAGAGCCGCACCGATCGCACCAACCCCAGGGCCGACTGGTACGTCTGGGCCGATCCCAAGCCGGACGGCACGCCGCCCAACAACTGGCTGTCGATCTTCGGCGGCTCGGCCTGGACCTTCGACTCCCGACGGCGCCAGTACTACCTGCACAACTTCCTGACCAGCCAGCCGGACCTCAATTTCCATCACCCGGAGGTGCGTCAGGCGCAGCTCGACAATATGCGCTTCTGGCTGGAGCTCGGCGTCGACGGCTTCCGCCTGGATACCGTCAACTTCTACTTCCACGACGCCGAGCTGCGCGACAACCCGCCGGTGCCGGCGGGCGAAGCCAAGACCCTGGGCGCCCCGGACGCCAACCCCTACACCTGGCAGCGCCACGTCTTTGATCTGAGCCGCCCGGAGAACCTCGACTTCCTGCGCGACCTGCGCGCCCTGATGGACGAGTTCCCCGGCACCACCACGGTGGGCGAGATCGGCGACGACAATCCGCTCGAGCGCATGGCCGAATACACCGCCGGCGGCGACAAGCTGCACATGGCCTACACCTTCGACCTGCTCAACGCGCCCCACTCGGCGGCCTATCTCCGCGAGGTTGTCGAGCGCTTCCAGCGCCTGGCCGGCGACGCCTGGCCCTGCTGGGCGCTCTCCAATCACGACGTGGTGAGAAGCGCGACCCGCTGGGGCGTGGACGAGGACCCCATCGCCTATCCCAAGGTGGCCCTCGCCCTGCTCTTCTCCCTGCGCGGCAGCGTCTGCCTCTACCAGGGCGAGGAGCTGGGCCTGCCCGAGGCCGAGGTGCCCTACGAGCGCATCCAGGACCCCTACGGCAAGGTGCTGTGGCCGGAGTTCAAGGGTCGCGACGGCTGTCGTACCCCCATGCCCTGGGAGCATGACGAGACTGGCGGCTTCACCGCCGCGGGCATGGAGCCCTGGCTGCCGGTGGAGGCGCGCCAGCTGCCGCTGGCCGTCGCCGAGCAGCAGGACGACCCGGACTCGGTGCTCAACGCCACCCGCCGCCAGCTCGCCTTTCGCACCACCCATCCGGCACTGGTCGATGGCGACCTCGCCCTGGTGGAGGTCGGCGAGGCACTGCTCGGCTTCGTCCGCCAGAAGGGCGAGGAGAAGGTTCTCTGCGTCTTCAACCTCACCGGCCAGGCCCGGGAGACCCGGCTGCCCCTGGCGGTACAGGCCCCCCTCGAAGGGCACGGCTTCACCCACGAGCGCGATGGCGAGACCCTGCGCCTGCCGCCCTATCAGGCCGCCTGGTTCGCCCTCTGAGCCACACTGACAACAACAGGCCGGCCCGCGGCGAGACCATTCATCACCAAGCCACCACCGGGCCGGCAAGGAGACACCCCATGGCAAGCGTCACCCTCGACAAGGTCAACAAGGTCTTCGGCAGCACCCATATCATCAAGGACGTCGATCTCGACATCGGCGCCGGCGAATTCGTGGTCTTCGTCGGCCCCTCCGGCTGCGGCAAGTCCACCCTGCTGCGGCTGATCGCCGGGCTCGAGTCGATCAGCGACGGCGAGCTCTCCATCGGCGACACCGTGGTCAACGAACTGCCGCCCCGGGAGCGCGGCGTCGGCATGGTCTTCCAGTCCTACGCCCTCTACCCCCACATGACGGTCTACGAGAACATGGCCTTCGGCCTCAAGCTGGCCAAGGCCAGCAAGGAGACCGTCGACGAGCGGGTCATGGCCACCGCGCGGATCCTGCAGCTCGAGGAGCTGCTGCACCGCAAGCCCAAGGCGCTCTCCGGCGGTCAGCGCCAGCGCGTGGCCATGGGTCGCGCCATGGCCCGGGAGCCGCGCATCCTGCTGTTCGACGAGCCGCTCTCCAACCTGGATGCCTCCCTGCGCGTGCAGATGCGCAACGAGATCGCCCGCCTCCACCAGCGCCTCGAATCCACCATGATCTACGTTACCCACGACCAGGTGGAGGCCATGACGCTGGCCGACAAGATCGTGGTGCTCAACGCCGGGCGGGTCGAGCAGGTGGGCACGCCCCATGAGCTCTACCAGCGTCCGGCCACCAAGTTCGTGGCGGGCTTTATCGGCTCGCCCACCATGAACTTCCTGCCGGCCTCCCTGGTGGCCGGCGACCAGCGCGGCTGCCGGGTGCGCACCGCCGGGATCGGCGAGCTGGTCCTGCCCCAGGACACCGCCCAGCACGCCGCCGGCGAGGCGCTGACCCTGGGCGTGCGCCCCGAGCACCTGCGCCTGGCCGAGGCCAGCGGCGACAACGCCTTCGAGATCGTCAACGTCGAGTACCTGGGCAACGAGGTCTACGTCTACCTGGAGCCCAGAGACGGCGAGACCCTGCTGATCCACCGCAGCGAGGCACCGAGCCCCTGGCGGGTCGGCCAGCGGGTGGCGCTCACGCCAGATCCCGAGCACGTCCACCTGTTCGATGGCCAGGACCGGGCACTGGGCGTCGTCCCGGCCCGGGCCGTGGCCTGATGGCATTGTTGGATACCGCTCGGGAGACAGCCATGACGACACGACAGCTCGGTGGCGATCCGGACTGGTGGCGCGGCGCGGTGATCTACCAGGTCTATCCGCGCAGTTTTCAGGACAGCCGCGGCGACGGCATCGGCGACCTCCAGGGGGTGATCGACCGGCTCGACTACATCGCCTCGCTGGGCGTCGATGCCATCTGGCTGTCGCCCTTCTTCACCTCGCCGATGAAGGATTTCGGCTACGACGTCAGCGACTACCGCGGCGTCGACCCGACCTTCGGCACCCTCGACGACTTCGACCGCCTGGTGGCGGCCGCCCATGCCCGCGGCCTGCGGGTGACCATCGACCAGGTGCTCTCCCACTCCTCGGACCAGCACCCCTGGTTCGCCGAGAGCCGGTCGAGCCGCGACAATGCCCGCGCCGACTGGTATGTCTGGGCCGATGCCCGTCCCGACGGCTCGCCGCCCACCAACTGGCAGGCGATCTTCGGCGGCTCCGCCTGGCAGTGGGACACCCGCCGCTGCCAGTACTACCTGCACAACTTCCTGGTAGAGCAGCCGGACCTCAACTTCCGCAACCCCGAGGTGGTCGAGGCGATCCTCGGCGAGGTGCGCTTCTGGCTGGAGCGCGGCGTCGACGGCTTTCGCCTGGATGCGGTCAACTTCTGCACCCATGGCGAGTTGAAGGACAATCCGCCCCGGGAGGAGATCGTCGAGGGCTTTATCGGGGTACGCCCCGACAACCCCTACGCCTTCCAGCGGCACCTCTACGACAAGACCCAGCCGGAGAACCTGGCCTTCCTGGAAAAGCTGCGCGCCCTGCTCGACGAGTACCCCGGCACCACCACCATCGGCGAGGTGGGCGACGACGACTCGCTGGGCGTGATGGCCGAGTACACCCAGGGCGGCAACCGCCTGCACATGGCCTACTCCTTCAACCTCCTCACCGACAAGGCCGCCCCCGCCGACCTGCTGGCGCCCCTGACCGAGATGGAGGCGCGCATCGGCGACGGCTGGCCCTGCTGGGCGGTGGGCAACCACGATATCACCCGCATCGCCACGCGCTGGAACGCCGCCGGCGATATGGCGAAGCTGCGCCTCTACCTGACCTTCCTGCTCACCCAGCGCGGCAGCGTCTGCCTCTACCAGGGTGAGGAACTGGGCCTGACCGAAGCCGAGCTCGCCTTCGAGCAGTTGGTCGATCCCGCCGGCATCACCTTCTGGCCCAGCTACAAGGGCCGCGATGGCTGCCGCACCCCCATGCCCTGGGTGGCCGATGCGCCCCATGGCGGCTTCTCCACGGCAGCACCATGGCTGCCGGTGCCCGAGGCGCACCTGGGCCTGGCGGTGGATCGACAGGAGCGCGATCCCGACTCGCTGCTCCATGCCACTCGGGACTTCCTGGCCTTCCGCCGCCGCCAGCCGGCCCTGGTCAAGGGCGAGATCCGCTACCACCCGCTGCAAGACGACGTCATCCGCCTCGAGCGGCAGTATGGCGGCGACCGGCTGCTGGTGGCACTGAACTTCGCCGACGAACCCCGCCGGCTCGCGGCGCCCACCGAGGCCGAGGGACTTCCCGAGGCCCCGGCCTGGATCAACGGCCGCTGGGTCGAGGGTCGGCTCGAACTGCCCGCCTATGGTATCGCCATCGCCCGCTGCCCGATCGAGACACCCCATCAATAACCACAACCAGAGGACCCCACTCCATGCCCTCCTTCTCTCGCACTCCCATCGCCCGTCAGGTCCTGCTGGCCTCCCTGCTGGCCGGCGGCCTGGCGCTGACCGCCGCCCAGGCGCAGGCGGCCACCATCACCATCGCCTGCGGCGACGGTGGCGCCGCCGACTTCTGCCCGGTGCTCGCCGAGCAGTGGGCCGAGGAGACCGGCCATGAGGTGGCGGTGGTCACCACGCCCCAGTCGGCCACCGAGAAGCTCTCCCTCTATCAGCAGCTGCTCGGCAGCCAGTCCGGCGACATCGACGTGCTGATGATCGACACCGTCTGGCCCGGCCTGCTCGCCCCCCATCTGGTGGATCTCGCCGAGCACCTGCCCGAGGACGCCACCGCGGGCTTCTTCCCGGCGATGATCGACAACAACACCGTGGACGGCCGCCTGCTGGCGCTGCCCTGGTTCACCGACGCCGGCCTGCTCTACTACCGCCGCGACCTGCTGGAGCAGTACGGCCATGAGGTGCCAGAGACCTGGGAGGCGCTGACCGAGATCGCCCGGGAGATCCAGAACGCCGAGCGCGAGGCGGGCAACGAGCGCATGCACGGCTTCGTCTTCCAGGGCCGCGCCTACGAGGGTCTGACCACCAACGCCCTGGAGTGGATCGCCAGCTACGGCGGCGGCACCATCGTCGACGACGAGGGCAAGGTCACCGTCAACAACCCCCGCGCCGCCGAGGCGCTGACCCTGGCCGCCACCTGGATTGGCGACATCGCGCCGCGCGGTGTGCGCAACTACATGGAGGAGGAGGCCCGCGGGGTCTTCCAGTCCGGCAACGCCGTGTTCATGCGCAACTGGCCCTATGTCTGGGCCCTGGGCCAGGCCGACGGCACCGCCATCCAGGGCAAGTTCGGCGCCGCGCCGCTGCCGCGCGGCCCCGAGGGAGAATCGGTCGCTACGCTCGGCGGCTGGAGCTGGGCGGTATCGCGCTACTCCGAGAATCCGGACGTGGCCGCCGACCTGGTGGCCTACCTGACCGGCGAGGCCCAGCAGAAGGCCCATGCCATCCAGTTCGGCATGAACCCCACCCGCGAGACGCTCTATCGGGACGAGGAGGTGCTCCAGGCCCAGCCCTTCATCGGCGAGCTCTACGATACCCTGGTGGGCGGCGTGCCGCGTCCGGCCAACGTCACCGGCGAGCACTACCCGCGGGTCTCCAACGCCTTCTTCAATCGCGTCCACGACGTGCTCTCCGGCAACATCTCCGCCGAGCAGGGCCTGGAGCAGCTGGAGCGCGAGCTCAGCCGCATGAGCCGGCGTGGCTGGTAATTCATCCGTACACCTTCTCCTCACCATTATCCCAACGCCGGGAGGGCCAACCAGCCCTCCCGAGCGCAGGAGACCTCGATGACACTGTCGCAGCAACGCCGCGAAGCAGACACCGACTGGTGGCGCGGCGCCACCCTCTACCAGATCTACCCGCGCAGCTTCATGGACGCCAACGGTGACGGCATCGGCGATCTCAAGGGCATCACCGCACGGCTCGACCATGTAGCGAGCCTGAATGTCGATGCCATCTGGCTGTCGCCCTTCTTCACCTCGCCGATGAAGGACTTCGGCTACGACGTCGCCGACTACTGCGACGTCGACCCGATGTTCGGCACCCTCGACGACTTCCGTACGCTGGTCGACCGCGCCCATGAGCTCGGGCTGCGCGTGATCATCGACCAGGTGCTGTCGCACAGCTCCGACCAGCATGCCTGGTTCCAGGAGAGCCGCCAGGATCGCACCAATCCCAGGGCCGACTGGTACGTCTGGGCCGACCCCAGGCCCGACGGCACGCCGCCCAACAACTGGATGGCCGCCTTCAGCGGCCGCGCCTGGACCTTCGATGCGCGGCGCCGCCAGTACTACCTGCACAACTTCCTGCCCAGCCAGCCGGACCTCAACTTCCACCACCCCGAGGTACAGCAGGCCCAGCTCGACAACCTGCGCTTCTGGCTGGAGCTCGGCGTCGACGGCTTCCGCTTCGACGTGGTCAACTACTACTTCCACGACCCGGCCCTTACCGACAACCCGCCGATGCCTCGCGAGCGAGTCCAGCCCGGCAATCCCCAGAGCTATCAGTTCCAGCGCCACAATATCGAGCAGCCCGAGAACCTGCCCTACCTCGAGCGCATCCGCGCTCTGCTCGACGAATTCCCGGGGTCCACCACGGTGGGCGAGATCGCCGGCAACGACCAGTTGCCGACCATGGCCGCCTACACCCAGGGTGAGTCGCGATTGCACATGGCCTACACCTTCGACCTGCTGGGCAGCACCGGCAATGCCGAGGAACTGTATGGGGTGCTCGCCCGCTTCCGTGAGCTGGGCAAGGACGCCTGGCCCTGCTGGGCGCTGTCCAACCACGATGTCGTGCGCAGCGCCACCAGCTGGGGCGAGGAGCGCGCCCTGCTGGCGCTGACCGTGCTCTGCTCGCTGCGCGGCAGCCTGTGTCTCTACCAGGGCGAGGAGCTGGGCCTGCCCGAGGCCGAGCTGGCCTATGAGGACCTGCAGGATCCCTTCGGCATCAACCTCTGGCCCGAGGTCAAGGGCCGCGACGGCTGCCGCACGCCGATGGTCTGGACGGACGGCCCGAAGGGCGGCTTCTGTTCCGAGGGCGTCGCCCCCTGGCTGCCGGTTTATTCCCGGCATCGCCCCCTGGCCGTGGCCCGTCAGGAGGCCGATTCCGGCAGCCTACTGGCCCAGGTGCGCCGGCTGCTGCAGCTGCGCGGCACCAGTGAGGTGCTGCGCCGGGGTGAGCAGACCCTGATCGATCCCGCCTCCCTGCCCGACGACGTTTTCGGCGTGCTGCGTCATGACGGCGATCAGCGCCTGCTGTGCCTGGCCCATCTGGGCCGGAAAGGTAGCGTGGCGGCACGGCTGCGGCTCGACGCCCTGGCACCCGGCGCCAACGGCTGGTCGAGCACTCCCCTGCCCGGCATGACCGCGCCACAGCTGGAGGGACGCGAGCTCAGCCTCGAGCCCGGCCAGGCCACCTGGCTGGCCATTACCTGAGCCACCCGCGGTCGGCGGCGGCCCCGGCGCCGTCCGACCGCACTGGCGGCCCAGTGCCCGACGCGCTATGCTAGGCTGCTAACTAAATCGTTACAGCTCAATGGAGCCGCAAACCGTGCCCCCCTCCCGCCGCATCACCTTGAAGGACCTGGCCCGGGAGCTCGGCGTCTCCACGGCGACCGTCTCCAACGCCTTCAATCGCCCCGACCAGCTCTCACCAGCCCTGCGCAAGCGCATCCTCGGCGAGGCCAAACGCCTGGGCTACCGGGGGCCCGACGCCAAGGCGCGCAGCCTGCGCACCGGCCGCTCGCGGATCATCGCGGTGATCCTCGCCGAAAGCCTCACCTACAGCATCAACGATGCCGTGGCCAGCGAACTGTTGTCCGGTGTCGCCGAGGTGCTGGATGCCCATGGCCATACCCTGCTGCTGCTCTCGGGCCGTCAGCACGCCTCTCAGACGCCCGGCTCGGCCAGCATGGCCGATGGCTTCATCGCCTACGGCCTGATGCCGCCGAGCCTGATGGCCTCGGCGGACCTGCCCGCCCAGCGCCCACTGGTGGCGATAGACTTCAGTCCCGAGGGCTATCCCACCGTGCATATCGACAATGAGCCGGCGAGCTACGCCATCGCCCGCCATGCCCTGCACACCCCAACGCGTCGGCCGGCGATAATCAGCCTGCGGCTCACCGAGTCCCCCTGCAATGGCCGGGTCACAGAGCAACACGCCCTGCTGCCCCCCGCGCGTTCCATCACCCGTTCGCGGCTCGCCGGCTTCTACCGGGCACTGGAGGAGCGCGGCTTCACACCCTCGGACGTGCCGCTGTGGAATATCGAGGAGAACACCTACGAGGTGTGTGCCCCGGTGATCGAGGAGATCCTCGCCCTGCCCGACGACGAACGCCCCGACCTGCTGCTGTGCATGTCCGACCGTATCGCCCTGACCGTGCTGACGCTGGCCGAACAACGCGGCCTGCGCATCCCCGAGGACCTGCGCATCACCGGTTTCGACGGCATCGCCGAGGGCCAGTACCGGGCCCCGCGGCTAACCACGGTGCGCCAGGACAGCACCGAGAAGGGCCGCATCGCCGCCCGCATGATCCTCGGCCTCTCGCCGGCCGAATCGACCCTGCTACGCACCGAGACGATGATCGGCGACACCGCCCCCTGAGATACCCGGGGGGGGGGTATCGCTTGCCGGCGCTTGCACCTTGCTTGCACAGTGCCTGACCAATGACTGCATCGCGCTGGGCGATGCTGTGATCTCCGTTCTTCCGTCTCGAGTCGCCCATGAGCCCCCGCCTCCCCCATCTCGCCGTGTCCCGCCTGGGCATCAAGCTGTTCGTGATCATTCTGGTGGTCAACGTGGCCATCTCGGCGCTGGTCTTCCTGGCGGTATCCCGCAGCCTCGACCGCGGCTTCATCGAGTACCTCGACACCACCCAGACCAATCGCGCCGAGACCCTCGCCGAGGGACTCGGCGAGGAGTGGGCCCGTCGCGGCGACTGGCAGTGGCTGCGTCACTCCCCCGACGCCTGGCACCGTCTGGTACGCCGCCAGCTGTGGCCCGGCGAGGGACCACCGCCCCACGGCATCGAACGGCGCCTGGGCGAACCCAGCGACTTCGTGCTTCACGATGCCACCGGCCTGCCGGTGATCGGGCTCCCTCCGGCGCCACCCGACGAGGAGAGCCCGCCCCCCGAGTTGCGTTGGCTGCCGATCGAGTACGACGGCGAACGCGTGGGCACCCTGGGGTATCGCCCGCCCGAGCAGCTGATGGCCCGCATGGACCGCATCTTCCTGGCACGCCAGCAGCGCAACCTGGCGATCATCGTCGGCTCCCTGGGCATCGCCTCGTTGCTGCTGGCCGGCGGTCTCTCCTGGTGGCTCGGCCGGCGAACTCGCAGCATGGCGCTGGCCACCCGGCGACTCACCGAGGGCGACTACAGCATCCGCCTGCCGGAACGGGGCCGCGACGAGCTCTCGCGGCTGGCCCGTGATTTCAACGTCCTGGCCGGCACCCTGGAGGCCAGCCGGGCGGCGCGCTCACGCTGGGTCTCCGACATCGCCCACGAGTTGCGCACCCCGCTGGCCGTGCTACGTGGCGAGATCGAGGCGATGCAGGACGGCATCCGGGCCCTCGACCACGACAACCTCCACTCCCTCTTCCAGGAGGTGGGCCAGCTCGAGCGGCTGGTCGCCGACCTGCGCCTGCTGTCCCAGAGCGACGCCGGTGCCCTCGAGGTCCAGCTCGCCCCGCTCGATCTGGCCGAGAACCTCGCGAGCCGGCTGGAGGAGGCCCGCGGCTGGCTCGACGGCCACAGCATCACCCTCGAGACCGCGATCACCGGCAAGGCCTGGATCCGCGGCGATATTCAGCGTCTGCGCCAGCTGTGGAACAACCTGCTCGACAATACCTGCGCCTACACGCATTCTCCCGGCCGGCTGCGGGTGAGCGTGCAGGTGCTCACAGACCGGATCCGGGTGACCTGGGAGGACAGCGCCCCGGGGGTACCGCCGCCGGAACTGCCGCGGTTGACCGAACGCCTCTATCGCGTCGAGGGGTCACGCAGCCGCGCCAGCGGCGGCAGCGGGCTGGGGCTCTCCATCGCCACCGCCCTGGTCAAGGCCCATGGCGGTCGCATGGAGGCCTCGTCATCGCCGCTCGGTGGGTTATGCTGGACACTGGAGTTTCCGGTACTCGACGACCCAGGCTTCAGGGAGAAACATGCATGCACCACCACGACACGCCGACGGACACCATCCTGATCGTCGAGGACGAGCCCAAGATCGCCCGCCTGGTCGCCGACTACCTCGAGGGCAACGGTTTCATCACCCACCACCTGGACCATGGCGATGCGGTACTGCCCTGGCTCGAGGACGCCAGGGGCGGAAGCAACGCTCCCGACCTGGTGCTGCTCGACCTGATGCTGCCGGGTACCGATGGCCTGACCCTGTGTCGCGAGATCCGCCAGCGCTGGCCACGGCTGGCGGTGATCATGCTCACCGCCCGCGTCGAGGAGGTCGACCGCCTGCTGGGGCTCGAGCTCGGTGCCGACGACTACATCTGCAAGCCCTTCAGCCCGCGGGAAGTGGTCGCCCGGGTCAAGGCGGTGCTGCGCCGCGGCCGGGCGGCCCGGGATCCCGACACCTCGGCTGGCAGTGACCTGGTACTCGACGACGACGGCTGGCGGGCCCTGGCCGACGGCCAGGACCTGGGCCTCACCGCCGTGGAGTTCCAGTTGCTGCGGGTGATGATGCACGCCCCGGGCCGGATCTTCTCCCGCGACCAGTTGATGGACCACATGTACCGCGACCACCGTATCGTCTCCGAACGCACCGTGGACAGCCACGTCAAGAAACTGCGCAAGAAGATCAGCGAGGTGTGGCCGGAGCGGGAGATCATCCGCTCCGTCTATGGCGTAGGCTACAAGTACCAGCCGGAGGAGTAGCCGGTCCCGGGCGGCCGATGCACCACCTTTGCACCTTCGCTGCATCCCTCTTGCACGGCGGCGGGCGAGACTGCCATCGTCCATCCGAGCCCCGCAAGGAGTGCCACCATGAAGACATCCCTGTCCCGCCAGCTGCTGATACCCGCCCTGCTCGCCATGGCCATCGCACCGCTGGCCCTTTCCGCCACCGCCGACGCTCACGGTGAGGGTCGCCACCCGGGCTGGGAGCAGCGCCAGGAACAGCGGGAGGCCAAGCGTCAGGCCCTGTTCGAGCGCGCCGGCATCGACGAGGCCACGGCCGCCGAACTGGAAGAGGCCCTCGGCGAACACCGCCAGGCCATGCGAGACCTGCATCGGCAGCACCGCGAGCGTGTCGACGCGATCCTCGACGAGGAGCAGCGTGAGGCCCTGGCGCAGGCTCGCCGTGACATGCACGAGGAGCAGCGCAGCGAGTGGCGCGAGGCCCGTCGCGCCGCCCTGCAGGAGCGCCTCGAGGCGCTGGTCGACGGCTGGGAGCTCTCCGATGAGGAGCGCGAGGCCCTGCGCGAGACCCGCGAATCGATCTACGCCGACCTGAACGAGCTCCGCGAGCGCGAGTTCGACTCCCGGGACGAGCGTCGCGCCGCCATGCAGGAGCTCCGCGAGGAGCACCATGCTGCCCTCACCGAGATCCTCAGCGACGAGCAGCTCGAGGAGCTGAAGGCCGCCATGGAGCCGCGCGGCGGCAAGGCCCATGGCAAGCGCCACGGTCATCACCGTTACCATCACGGCGGTGACACCCCGCACGGCGAAAAAGACGAGAGTCGCAACGACTGACCCGCCCTACCTCTCGCCGCGTTCTCGAAGGCCCGACCCTGCGTCGGGCCTTCGTTTCATGCTGCCGCGGCTGAATTCAACGCAGGGTTGCAGCCGACAACAGAAGTGCGTATTTTATTTGAACGACCAATCAATAAAAATCATCATGCGACGACTGCTCGACCGCGGCCTGCGAAACCCGGAGACGGTTCGCTCTCCATTCGGCACGCGCCGTACCGATGGCCCGTGACCGTGGTCGACACGGGCACCCCGGCGGGGCCGACACTTCAGCCCGTCTCATGGCCAGCGGCGTCGTACCAGGGTCTCGGGGACCAGCCAAGGCACACCGACCGCACGACAGCCCTGCCCCCGTCGCCCGACGGCATGAAACTCGACATCAACAACATTCAGGGAGTCAGCCCCATGGCGCATGACACTGCAGTTCCCGAACGACGGGACCGTCTCAACCCCGCCGTGTTTCACGGTTCGGTTGCCGGCATCCTGGTCTTCCTCGTCCTGACCATGCTGTTCACCGAGCGGGCCGGCGCCTTCTTCGATGCCGGCCTGGCCTGGGTCAGCGAGACCTTCGGCTGGTACTACATGCTGGCGGTGGTCGCCTACCTGGTTTTCGTGATTGCCATCGGTGCCTCGCGCTTCGGCAGCATCCGCCTCGGCCCCGACCATTCGCGGCCGGAGTTCTCGCTGCTCTCCTGGTCGGCGATGCTGTTCGCTGCCGGCATTGGCATCGACCTGCTGTTCTTCAGCGTCGCCGAGCCGGTCGCCCACTACCTGGCGCCGCCGGACCTGACCCCGGAGAGCCAGGAGGCGATGCGTGCCGCCGTGGTCCAGACCTTCATGCACTGGGGGCTCTCCGGCTGGGGACTCTACGTGTTGATGGGCATGGCACTGGCCTACTTCAGCTATCGCCATCGCCTGCCGCTGGCCATCCGCAGCGCCCTCTATCCCCTGCTCGGCAAACGCATCCACGGCCCCATCGGCAGCGCCGTGGACATCACCGCGGTGATCTCCACGGTGTTCGGCATCGCCACCAGCCTCGGCATCGGCGTGATGCAGCTCAACTACGGGCTCGCCTACATGTTCGACGTGCCGGAGAGCCTGTCGGTGCAGATCATCCTGATCGCCCTGGTGGTGGTGCTGGCCACCATCTCGGTGGTCAGCGGCGTGGAGAAGGGCATCCGCCGCCTGTCCGAGTTCAACATGCTGCTGGCCCTGGCGCTGCTGCTGTTCGTGCTCTTCCAGGGCCACACCCTGAAGCTGCTCGACATGGTGGTGAACAATGCCGGCGACTACTTCTCTGGCTTCGTGGCCAAGAGCTTCGATACCTACGCCTTCGCCGGCGACGCAGCCAATGAGTGGAAGCAGTGGTGGACGATCTTCTTCTGGGGCTGGTGGATCGCCTGGACGCCCTTCGTCGGCCTGTTCCTGGCGCGCATCTCCCGCGGCCGGACCATCCGCGAATTCGTCGCCGGTGCGCTGGGCATTCCGCTGGCCTTCATGATGGTGTGGATGTCGGTGTTCGGTAACAGCGGCATCGAGCTGGTCGCCAATCAGGGTATCGTCGAGCTCGGCGAACAGGCGCTGAACACGCCGCAGACCACCATGTACACCCTGCTCGAGCATTATCCCTGGGTCGGGCTCACCGCCGCCGTGGTCACGGTACTGGGCATCGTCTTCTTCGTCACCTCGGCGGATTCCGGCGCCCTGGTGCTGGCCAACTTCACCTCGATCCTGTCCGACGTGAACCACGACGCCCCGGTGCGCCTGCGCATCTTCTGGTCGGCGGTGATCGGTCTGGTCACCGTCGCCCTGCTGATGGCGGGTGGGCTCAATGCCTTGCAGAGCGCCGTGGTGATCACCGCCCTGCCCTTCTCGCTGGTGATCTTCGCGATCATGGTGGGCATGGTCAAGGCACTGAAGCTGGAGGGCCGCAAGGCCGATGCCCGGCGCCGCGTCTCCGGCACCGCCCCGGGCGGCGACTGGCGCGAGCGCCTCGACCGCGCCCTGGACACCTCGACCCGGGCCGGCGCCGCCTCCACCATCGAGCATGCCATTCGCCCGGCGCTGACCCAGTTCGCCCAGGAACTCGAGAGCCGCGGCCAGGAGGCCACGGTGACCGAGGAGCCGCTCGAAGGCGAACCACTGCCGAGCCTGACCCTGCAGGTGCAGCTGGAGAACGCCGCCAGCTTCGTCTACCAGGTCTGCCCGCACCGCATGCGCACCCCGAGCTTCCTGCCGGTGGATGACGACTACTATGTGCGACTGGACGTCTACCTGGCCGAGGGCGGTACCGGCCAGGACCTCAACGGCTATACCCGCGGCCAGGTGATCGGCGACGTGCTCTCGGAGTACGAACGCCACCTGCACTTCCTGGCGCTCGCCGGCGAGGGCGGCAACGTCCAGGCCATGCCCGGCGCCGTGGGCGAGCCCCCCGTGGAGGCGACCCCGGCCTGATCGAGCCGGACTCGACGACGGCGGCGGCCCCAGGGCGCCGCCGTTTTTCGTTGTATGGCGGTCATACCTTGGCCGCCTTGCGGCAGTGCAACGGCCAGGCGTAGCTTAAGGAACGCTTTCCCTGGCAAGGAACCGCCATGTCCCACCCCACCGACAAGCCCCCCTATCGCCTGCCCGTTCCCGGTAGCGCCCTGCTCGCCGCCTGGCGCCAGGGCTACGGCGTCGCCGAGTTGCGCCGCGACCTGATGGCGGGCCTGACCATCGGCATCGTCGCCGTGCCGCTCTCCATGGCGCTGGCCATCGCCACCGGCGTGCCACCCCAGCACGGCCTCTACACCGCCATCGTCGCCGGCGCCATCATCGCGCTCACCGGCGGCTCGCGCTTCAACATCTCTGGCCCCACCGCCGCCTTCGTGGTGATCCTGTTTCCCATCGTCGCGAGCCACGGCGTCGGCGGCCTGCTGATCGCCACCCTGATGGCGGGGCTGATCCTGGTGACCCTGGGGCTGGCGCGGCTGGGCAGCCTCATCCAGTTCGTGCCCTACCCGGTGGTGCTGGGCTTCACCGCCGGCATCGCGGTAGTGATCGCCCTGCTGCAATTGCCCGACTTCCTGGGCCTGGCCGGGGTCGAGCTCGGCGACAGCACCCTGCACAACCTGGGCGCCATCGCCCGCGGCGTGCCACGCCTGGCCCCGGCCGAGCTCGGAGTGGGATTGGTCACCCTGGCCACCCTGATCCTCTGGCCCCGGCTGAAGCTGCCGGTGCCGGCGCCACTGGTCGGCCTGGTGGTCGGTACCCTGGCCGCGCTCGCGGTCGTCCCGCTGGGAGTCGAGATCGACACCATCGCCTCGCGCTTCAGCTGGGAGGTCGCGGGCCAGGCCGGCAGCGGCATTCCTCCCTTCGCCCCGAGCCCGGTGGTGCCCTGGCGGCTACCGGGGCCGGACGGCATGCCGCTCGCCGTGGACTTCGCGCTGATCCGCGAGCTGCTCGGCCCGGCACTGGCCATCGCCATGCTGGCGGCGATCGAGTCGCTGCTCTGCGCGGTGGTCGCCGACGGCCTGACCCGCACCCGTCACGACCCCAACGCCGAGCTCCTCGGCCAGGGGCTCGGCAACATCGTGGTGCCCTTCTTCGGCGGCATCACCGCCACCGCGGCGCTGGCGCGCACCGCCACCAACATCCGCAGCGGCGCCGTTTCGCCGGTGGCCGCCGTGGTGCACTCGCTGGTGGTACTGCTCGCGGTGGTGGCGCTGGCCGGCGTGCTCGGCCTGGTGCCCATGGCCGCACTGGCCGCGCTGCTGTTCGTCATCGCCTGGAACATGAGCGAGGCACGCCACGTCGTGCACACCCTGAAGAGCGCCCCGGCGAGCGACGTGGCGATCCTGGTGATCTGCTTCGGGCTCACGGTGATCGTCGACATGGTGCTGGCGGTGGCCGTGGGCATCGGGCTCGCCGCGGCGCTGTTCATCCGCCGCATGGCCGAGCTGACCCACGCCCGCAGGCTGGACGCCGACGACAGCGAACTGGCCCGCGACCTGCCGCGCCAGGTGGCGCTCTACGACGTCAACGGCCCGCTGTTCTTCGGCGCCGCCGAGAAGGCGATCTCGTCGCTACGGGTGGTGGACCCGGAGGTCAGGGTGGTGATGCTCGACATGCACGACGTGCCGAGCCTGGATGCCACCGCCATCGTCGCCCTGCAGGCGCTGGCCGAGGAGCTGCGCGCGCAGCGGGTGGGGCTGATCTTCATCGGCATGCCGGCACGGATGGTGATGAAGCTGCGGCGTGCCGGACTCTACCGCGAGACCGGCCGGCTCGCCGCCGTGCGCCACCTGGACCACGCCCGACGGCTGGCCGGCCACTGGCTGGCCGCGCACCGCGACTGACCGCGGCTCGCCGCGTCTCATTCACCGTGGAGAGTGGCGATCAGCCGGCGGACGCCGCCCTGGTCGCGATGCTCGCCGAGCCACAGGCCCTGCCAGGTGCCCAATACCAGGCCGCCGTCGCGCACCGCCAGCGTGAGCTGGGTGCCGAGCAGGCTGGCACAGACATGGGCCGGCATGTCGTCGGGGCCCTCCAGGGTATGGCGGAAGTAGGGCAGGTCGCCGGGCACCAGGCGTCGCAGGAAGGCGTCCATGTCGTGGCGAACGTCCGGGTCGGCGTTCTCGTTGAGGGTCAGCGACGCCGAGGTGTGCAGCAGCTGCAGGTGGAGGAGCCCCGAGGAGACCTCCCGCAACCAGGGCAGGCCGTCGACCACCTCGTCGGAGATCAGGTGAAAGCCGCGCGGGCGCGGCGCCAGGCGCAGTTCCCGTTGTTGCCACATGGCGCGATTCCTCATGACAGTGAATATCCCGCCATGCTAAACCCGCGGCAGCGATGCCGCACGCCATGCCGGGCGTGCGGCATGCCGCCGCCGTTCACTCGGCGGCCACCGTGGTGGGCTGGCCTTCCGCCGCGGCGAACACCACCAGGATCTTGGCGTCGCTATCCGTCACATTGAAGAGCTGATGGTCCCGATTGAGTGCCTCGATATAGGCCTCTCCCGGCCCGTAGACATAGGGATCGCCACCCTCGGTGCGCAACTCGACCTCGCCCTCGAGGATATAGACGAAGACCGGCACCGGATGCTGATGCAGCGGCGTCCGCCCACCCGGCTCGATGGTGCCGATCACCGAGACAATCTCCGCCGTCCCCTGGGGCCAGGTGATGGCGTCACCGTCGCGGGTGGTGACCGTCTTCAACACTGGCTCCGTCTGGAAACCTGCCGGCAAGGCATCGTTATCCTGGGCGAGTGCCGCGGCGATGGGCAGGACCGCGACCAGCCCCAGGCCCAGGGCTGACTGCTTGATGATGGCTTTCATGGTGCTTCACTCCTCTGCGATATGTGATGCTTCTTCACTCAGGCCTTGATGGCCAGCAGCGAGATGCTCTTGACGCCGTAGGTCTCGCTGGCACCCCGGGCCGACTCGGTCAGGAAGCGGTACTCGGGATGCTCGCGCAGCGGCTGCACCCCGAATCCCGCCGCCTCGATGGCCCGACGATAGTCGTCTACCTGACTGGCGCCACCGATACAGGCGGCCCACAGGGTGGCGTTGCAGGAAACCTTCTCCGGCAGCGGCGACTCGGTGACGATGTCGGCGAGCGCCAGCCGCCCGCCGGGGCGCAGCACGCGGGCCGCCTCGGCGAAGACCCGCGGCTTGTCCGCCGACAGATTGATCACCCCGTTGCTGATCACCACGTCGACACTGCCGTCGGCGAAGGGGGGCGACTCGATGTAGCCGGCATGGAACTCGACGTTGGTGAAGCCCGCCTCGGCAGCCAGCCGCGTCGCCTTCTCGCGCTGGGCCTCGGTCATGTCGAGTCCCAGCACCCGGCCCTCGGGACCCACCGCCAGGGCGGCGAGCAGGCTGTCCATGCCGGAGCCGCTGCCGAGGTCGAGCACCGTCTCGCCGGGCAGGAGGTCGGCCAGGTCGAGGAAGTGCCCGACCCCGGCGAAGGAGTCGATGGCCGCGGCGGGGATCCGATCCAGGGCGTTCGACTCATAGCCCAGCCGTTCGGCCAGGGCGCGCCCCATCTCGAAATGGAAATCCCCTTCCGGCGTCTCGGCCACCTCGCGATACATCGCCTTGACCCGCGCTTCGAGTTCGTGGCGATCCACCGCGGGCGAGGTGGACGGTGCACTGGACGTGGAGGTTGCCGTGATGGTCATGATCTCTCTCCTCTTCGACTGGACATGGCACGACACCAGAGTGCCGTGTGCCCCAGGACGCAGTCGCCGACGGGATGGTTCCCGTCACGGGACGGGAACCCGGAAGCCAGTCGCCGCGTCCTTGCCATACCCTCGACTTGCCCGCCGCCGGCGCGCGTTCCATGCTCGAAGAGGTAAGCCATGTCCCTTGCCAGCCAGTTCACCAGCTCCCCGATGCCGTGGCCCGTCATGCCCCATCGGGACGATGCCCCGGGGACCACCATGAGCTACCCCGATGCCACCAGTCGCCGGCAGTGGTTCGAACAACGCCTGGAGCCGTTGATGGACCGGCTCTACGGCACGGCGCTGCGACTGACCCGCAATCCGGACGACGCCGAAGACATCGTCGCGGAGGCGGTGGGCAAGGCCTGGACCCGGCTCGACAAGCTGCGCGACCCCGAGCGCTTCGACGCCTGGCTGTTCCATATCCTCACCAATACCTTCATCAGCGAGTGGCGACGGCGGCAGAGCCGCCCCCAGCCCCCCAGTGGCAACGAACCGTCGTCCCCCGACGATCTCGACGCCGACCACTTCACTCTCTTCCAGCACTTGCATCAGCCCTTCCTGCTCTGGTGGGGCAGCCTGGAGGAGCAATTCTTCAACACCCTGCTGCAGGAGGACCTGCAGCGGGCCCTGGATGCCCTGCCTGACCCCTTCCGGGTGGCGATTGTACTGGTGGAGGTGCAGGGCTATACGTATGAGGAAGTCTCTCGCCTGCTCGGCATCCCGCTGGGCACGGTCCGCTCACGCCTTAACCGAGCACGTGCCCGGCTGCAGAGGACGCTCTGGGAGCAGGCCAGGGACGCCGGCGTCGTTTCCGGCCATCCGGGGCCCGAGCACCCGGGAACGGGAGGACAGCGCTCATGAGCCCCAGAGACATGAGCTGCGAGGAGGTCATCGAGCGGCTCTTCGACTATCTCGACCGGGAGCTGGATCACCAGCAGGCGGCCGATATCGAGCGACACCTGCATCGGTGCCGCGACTGCTTCACACGGGCCGAGTTCGAGAAACGACTACGCGCCAGGGTGGAAGCCTCAGGCACGGTGAAGGCTCCGCCACGCCTGCGCCAACGCATCCGCAGTCTGCTCGACCGGTTCGACGGCGACGAGACGGATGCGTGAGGAGACCCCATCATGGTGGCCATACTCGGGTACTCAACCCAACAGATCACCGATGCCGTCCAGGGCATGTACAGCGCCGTGGCCGACACCCCTGACTCCCACTTCCACTTCCCCGTGGGTAGCTCGGCCTGCCGGGCGCTCGGCTACCCCGAGGAGCAGCTGGCGGACCTGCCGCCACCACTGCTGGCCTCCTTCGCCGGCGTCGGGTACCCCTTTCGCGCCGGGGCCATCCGCGCCGGCGACCGAGTCCTCGACCTCGGGGCCGGTGCCGGCAACGATTCGCTGATCGCCGGCCGCCTCGCCGGACCCGACGGCCGGGTCGTCGCCCTGGACCTCACCGCCGCCATGACCCGCAAGCTCAAGCGCACGGCCGATGGCACCGACAACCTCAGCGTGGTCCAGGGCTCGGCGGAACGCCTGCCGCTGGCCGATGCCAGCGTCGACAGTATCACCAGCAACGGCGCCCTCAACCTGGTGCCGGACAAGCGCCGTGCCGTAGCCGAGATGTTCCGGGTGCTCAAGCCGGGAGGACGCCTGCAACTCGCCGACGTGGTGATCCACCGACCGGTCTCGGTAGACTGTCACGAGGACCCGCGCCTGTGGGTCGAGTGCGTGGTGGGCGCCACCGTCAAGGAGGAACTGCTGGCGCTGTTCGAGGAGGCCGGCTTCGAGGGGATCGAAGTGGTAGGCCGCCACGACTACTTCGCCCTGAGTCCCAGCGCCCAGACCCGGGAGGTCGCTGCGAGCTTCGGCGCCCACTCGATCGAAGTCGCCATGCGCCGCGGAGAATCGGCGCCGTCGCGCCTCCGGCAATGGTGGCGGCGGCTCGATCCGCGGCGTGGATTACTGCTGCTGCGTCGCCGCGGCCTGCTGGGCATGGCCGCGCTCATCATGGCCCTGCTGAGCTGCTACGGTACCCTGGCGCTGGTCGGCCTGCTACCGTTGCTGGGCATCGGCCTGGCGCTCGACGAGGGGGCCTGGGCCGTTGCCATCGCCGTCTTCGTGCTGCTGACCCTGGCGACGCTGGCCGCCGGCATCCGGCGCCACCACGCCATCGGCCCGACGCTGCTGGCGACGGCGGGCAGCGCTACCATCCTCTACGCGCTATTCGTCGACTATCGCGCCGCGGTCGAGCTGGCCGGCTTCGTGCTGCTGGCCGCCGCCACCCTGTGGGACCTGCGCCAGCGACGACGCCAGGAGGCCCGGGTGCTGGGGCTCGGCTAGCAGGCGCATAAAAAAGGGCGCGACTCGCGTCACACCCCAAGCTTCTCACCGCTGACACTACACGGCTTGCCTTACGAGAGAGCCTTGCACGGAGAACCGTTGCCGCAGCCTCAGAAGAAGCCCAGCGGATTGATGTCGTAGCTGACCAGCAGGTTCTTGGTCTGCTGGTAGTGCTCGAGCGCCACCTTGTGGGTTTCGCGGCCGACGCCGGACTTCTTGTAGCCACCGAAGGCGGCATGGGCCGGGTACTGGTGGTAGCAGTTGGTCCAGACGCGGCCGGCCTGGATGCCACGCCCCATGCGGAAGGCGACGTTGATGTCGCGACTCCACACCCCGGCGCCAAGGCCGAACTCGGTGTCGTTGGCGATCGCCAGCGCCTCGGCCTCGTCCTTGAAGGTGGTCACCGCCACCACCGGGCCGAAGATCTCCTCCTGGAACACGCGCATCTTGTTGTGACCCTTGAGCAGGGTCGGCTGGATGTAATAGCCCTTGTCGTAGGCCGGGTCGAAGCTCGCCTTGTCACCGCCGGTGAGGAATTCGGCGCCCTCCTCGCGGGCGATGTCCATGTAGGACATGATCTTGTCGAACTGCTCCTGGGAGGCCTGGGCGCCGACCTGGACGTCGGTATCCAGCGGGTTGCCGCGCTGGATCTTGACCACCCGTTCCATGACCTTGGCCATGAAGCTGTCGTAGATGCTCTCCTGGATCAGCGCCCGCGACGGGCAGGTGCACACCTCACCCTGGTTGAAGAAGGCCAGCACCAGGCCTTCCGCCGCTTTCTCGATGAACTCGGGCTCGGCGTCCATGATGTCGGCGAAGTAGATGTTGGGCGACTTGCCCCCCAGTTCCACGGTGGAGGGAATGATGTTCTCGGCGGCGCACTTGAGGATGTGTGCACCCACCGGGGTGGAGCCGGTGAAGGCGATCTTGGCGATGCGCTTGCTGGTGGCCAGCGCCTGACCCGCCTCGGCGCCATAGCCGTTGACCACGTTGACCACGCCGGGAGGGAGCAGGTCACCGATCAGCTTCATCAGTTCGAGGATCGATGCCGGGGTCTGCTCCGCGGGCTTGAGCACCACGCAGTTGCCGGCGGCCAGTGCCGGCCCCAGCTTCCAGACGGCCATCAGCAGCGGGAAGTTCCAGGGAATGATCTGCCCCACCACGCCCAGCGGCTCGTGGAAGTGATAGGAGACGGTGTTGGCGTCGATATCGGCCGCCGTGCCCTCCTGGGCGCGGATGCAGCCGGCGAAGTAGCGGAAGTGGTCGACGGCCAGCGGCAGGTCGGCGTTGAGCGTCTCGCGCACCGCCTTGCCGTTGTCCCAGGTCTCGGCCACGGCCAGCGCCTCCAGGTTCTGCTCGATGCGATCGGCGATCTTGAGCAGGATATTGGAGCGCTCGGTCGCCGAGGTCCTGCCCCAGGCGGGGGCGGCGGCGTGCGCGGCGTCCAGTGCCAGCTCGATGTCCTCGGCCGTGGAGCGCGGAATCTCGCAGAATACCTCACCGTTGACGGGACTGATGTTGTCGAAGTACTGCCCCTTCACCGGAGCGACGAATTCGCCGCCGATGTAGTTGCCATAGCGCTGGTCGAAGGAAACGATGGATCCTGCGCTGCCGGGGTTGGCGTAGATCATGACGTGCACTCCTGCGTGTAGTGAGATCTCTGGTGGCTCGACGGCCGGCGGTGTCCCGTAGTCGTTGACCGAGCCTGTGGTAGAGCGTAGCGAAATCTGACGGACGGCCCATGCTGCTATGGAGGGTGGCAACAGGGTCCTTTGGTCGTAGGTCGCGAGCCTCACGGTCGTTACCCGGCCCGGCAACACCGGGCCGGGCAGCGCTCAGCGATTGGCCAGATCCTGACCGGCATGTTCCCCGGGCAGCTTGAAGGTCCACAGCATGCCGCCCTGGTTGAACTCCTTGACGACCTTGGCCACCTCGCCCCCCCACAGCGGCACCGCGCCTCCCCAGCCCGAAGCGACGGAGACATACTGTTCGCCGCCCATGGTCCAGGTGATGGGTGTGCCGACCACGCCGGAGCCGGTATTGAAGCGATACAGTTCTTCACCGGTTCTGGCATCGAACGCCTTCAGGTAGCCCTCGGGGGTACCGGTAAATACCAGGTTGCCCGCCGTGGCCATGACACCGCCCCAGAGCGGAGCGCGGTTCTCATGGCGCCAGACTTCCTCACCGGTCTTCGGATCCATGGCCCTGAGCACCCCGATGTAATCCTCGTTGGCCGGCTTGATGGTGAAACCCGCTCCCAGATAGGCCGCCCCTTTCTTGTAGGAGACCGGTTCGTTCCAGATATCCATGGCCCATTCGTTGGAGGGCACGTAGAACAGGCCGGTATCCTGGCTATAGGCCATGGGCATCCAGTTCTTGCCCCCCAGGAAGGCCGGACGGGCCAGCACGGTCTCCCCTTTCTCGCCCTCCACATCGGCGGGGTTGCCTGGCCGTCCCTCGGTAAAGATCGGCCGTCCGGTCTCGTCGAGCCCCTCGGCCCAGGTGATCTCGTCGACGAACGGGAAGCCACGAATGAAGCTGCCGTCGTTACGATCGAGGACATAGAAGAAGCCATTGCGGTCGGCGGTGGCGGCCGCCTTGACGATCGTGCCGTTCTCTTCGTAGTCGAAGGAGATCAGTTCGTTGACACCGTCATAGTCCCAGCCATCGTTGGGCGTGGTCTGGAAGTGCCACTTGATGCTGCCGTCATCGGGGTCGAGCGCCACCCGGGAGGAAGAGAAGAGATTGTCCCCGGGGCGCAGGTGCGAGTTC
The DNA here is from genome assembly GCF_059509875.1 of Halomonas sp. LMYGS-3. Classification (NCBI taxonomy): domain Bacteria; kingdom Pseudomonadati; phylum Pseudomonadota; class Gammaproteobacteria; order Oceanospirillales; family Halomonadaceae; genus Halomonas; species Halomonas sp. LMYGS-3. Next base: position 194,840 of record NZ_JCAKFQ010000007.1, read on the forward strand.
CAGGGTGCCGGATTGCCGGTACCGAAGAAGAGCGTGTCGGTATCCGGATCGTAGGTCCCACCCAGCCAGGTCGCCGCCCCGCCGGTCTTCCACATGTCACCCGGCCAGGTCTTGCCGGCTTCACCACCGGAGATGCCGTTCTCGATGGCTTCGCCATCCCGGTAGACATAGCCCATGTGCCCTTCGACGGTCGGGCGGGTCCACAGCTTGTCCCCGGTCTTCGGATCATACGCCTCGACCTTGCCGACGATGCCGAACTCACCGCCGGAGACGCCGGTGATCAGCTTGCCCTTGACGATCATGGGCGCGGCGGTGATGGAGTACCCTTCCTGGTAATCCGCCACCGGCTTGATCCATACGACCTTGCCCGTCTCCTTGTTCAGGGCGACCAATTTCGCATCGAGTGTCGCGAAGAAGAACAGGTCGCCATACAGGGCACCGCCGCGGTTGATCACGTCACAGCACGGCATGATGCCATCCGGCAAGCGGGCGTCGTATTGCCAGATCTCCTCACCGGTTCTGGCGTCGATGGCATAGGCACGCGAATACGAAGCCGTCACGTACATCACCCCATCCTTGATCAGGGGCTGGGACTCCTGGCCTCGCATCTTCTCTCCACCGAAGGAGAACGCCCAGGCTGGCTGCAGGAATTGGACGTTGTCCGCATTCAGGATATCGATGGCACTGTAGCGCTGGCCCTGCAGCCCCATGCCATAGCTGACCACGGCATCGGCCGTGTCGTGATCGTTCATGATATCCTCATCGGTAACCGCATACGCACCAGAGGACACGGCCAGCGCAAGTACACTGAAGGCAAACTGTCGACCGACTGGATTCAATTTCATGGTTGCGCTCTCACTCTCTTGTTTTCAGAATTTCGCGGCACACCGGGAAGTCTTCCCGTCTCCCGAGCAATTCTTGTCGGCAAGCTTTCCGGCAACAATCGCACCCTCGCACGACTTCCCTCATCACTTGGTAGTAAGACCTTCAAGCGCACAAAAAAACCGCAGGGAGTGCCTGCGGTTACCGAGGGCCCGTGCGCCAGGCCAATCAGCCGTAGCCAGTTTCCTGTCATGACGAGTCCTCATCTTCGGCACCCAGGATTTCCTCGTAGAACGCGGGCATGCCATAGCGCAACCCATGGCGCTCGAAGATCTCGGCGATCTCGCCCTCGCGCACCAAACGATCCACTATCTCTTCGATCGCATATCCCAACTGTCGGTGCGTGTGCTTGACAGCCATGCCAACGTCCCAGGCCTGCCTGCCCATTCCCGGAAAGCCATTGCCGGCCGCCTCGAAAGACTGACCAGAATGGATACCCAGCTCATGGTCGATCTCGGCCCGCATCCCCATGACCGCGCTCACCTCACCGTCGGCCATCGCCTTGAAGGCCTGACGAATGTTGGCGAAATGGTGCGTAGTGTCGCGCAATTGACCCGCAAAGGCAGACGTCAGGTATGTCGCCGGCAAGGTATCGATCTCGACGCCGATGGGGTGATACTGGAATACCGCCATCGTTCCCACATCGTCCATGTCGTGGGTGTCGTAGGCGATCTGCCACTGCTCCCTCTGGTAGGGCGCGAACATGACGACCTGATCATTGATCACCTCACCGGTGGAATCGCGCATATAGGCATACGTCTTGTCATAGGGCACGCGCAGCATGACATCGGCGATGCGGCGCTTGGCCAGATAGTGCCCTTTCCAGATATGATTTCGCAGGTCGTCGTCCAGGGTTTCGTCGGGGATAATCCAGTAGACGCGGAACTCCACGCCGAGCCCTTCGGCAATCTTCCTGCCGATATCGATATCGACGCCGACCGCTTCCCCTTCTTTCTCGTAGGAGTAGGGCGGAAAGTCACGATAGACCCCGACATTCAAGTAACCCGACTCGATGACGATGTCATGGGTTCTCTCGGGAGCACGCTCGAGGATCGACTCGCTCGCATTCGAGAGTGCGCTCCATGCCAGCGTGAAAACGGCAAGCCATCGAATCAACAGCATGACTCTTCTCCCCCTCACTTTCATGGAACCGTGGCGTCACTCCTTGACCGACTCGACATACGTCTTGATTGCCCAGATAGCATTCTGGTCAAGGTTGCTCTTGAAGGATGGCATTCCCCGGTCGGTCCCGTTCAGCACACGACCAATAAAATATTCGTCATCCCACTCTTCGAGTTCGCGCAAGTCCGGCGTCAGCCCCCCCGACTGCGCCTGGATACCATGGCAGCCGGCACAGTTCCCGGAGTACCCTCTCTCCCCGACCTTGATCGCCTCATCATGATAGTCATCGTGCTCGTTACCGGTGCGGAAGGGGTTCTCCGTCAACGGCTCGGAACCCAGCACGGGAAGGCTCCCGGTATCGACTTCCTGAGGTGTCACGTCGCCATGGCCCATGACCAGTGCCGCCCACCCCAACAGGCCGGCCGCAACACATGTTTTGAGAGGGAAGGGAGCTGTCATACCGATTACCTCTGTTGGATGCTCGTGGTCCGAACCGCCACTGTCGAGAGTGGGTGGTCGGCAATGTGATCCAAGTCTAGCCCCCCCCTAACCCACCCCGAATGCCACTTTCGAGCCTTCACCCCCGTTCCTTGGTAGTAGCCACGAGGAAGAGGCGCCAAAGCAGGACGTCAGCCATCAACATCGGAAAAGCTGAAAGAATACAAGCCATAGGCAAGCCGGCGGGCACTTCTCCCGAGTTCTACTGGTTTTTTCCCGGGTCTACAGTGCGATATTCCGTCGCCTGGCGGATTCTCCAGTGCTGATACTTCATCCCCAGCGCACCGCAGGAAAGCCCGCACCGGTTGCGCTTGTCACTTCAGACATGAAGGGGAAACACCATGAAAACAAGCAGAACGCAACGCCCCCTGGTTCAAGGCATCGCCCTTGCCTTGCTCATGGGGTCGGCCGCTGGTCTGGTGGCGAACGCCCATGCCAAGGCCGTCACCTGGGAAGACATAGAGAACGATGCCCAGACGACCGAGAACGTACTCGGCTATGGCATCGGTCCCAAGGCGCAGCGCTACAGCCCGATGACCTTGATCAACAAGGAGAACGTTGAACGCCTGGTTCCGGCCTACACGTTCTCGTTCGGCGACGAGAAGCAGCGCGGCCAGGAAACCCAGGCACTGGTGCACGATGGCGTCGTGTATGTAACGGGTTCCTACTCCCGCCTGTTCGCACTGGACGCTCGTACCGGCAAGAAGATCTGGGACTACAGTCACCGCTTGCCGGAAGGCATACGCCCCTGCTGCGACGTAGTGAACCGCGGTGCCGCCATCTTCGGCGACAAGGTGTTCTTCGGCACCCTGGATGCCGGCATCGTGGCCCTCGACAAGGACACCGGTGACGTCGTGTGGCGCGAGAAGTTTGGTGACCATGAGGCGGGCTATACCATGACCGGCGCCCCCACCCTGGTCAAGGATCAGGAGACCGGCAAGGTGCTGCTGATTCATGGTTCTTCCGGTGATGAATTCGGCATCGTCGGAAAGCTCTTTGCCCGTGACCCGGATACCGGCGAAGAAGTCTGGATGCGTCCTTTCGTGGAGGGGCACTACGGACGGCTGAACGGCGAGCAGAGCACGCCCACCGGCGACCCTGACGCCCCGACCTGGCCCGACGACCCCACGACCGAGACCGGCAAGGTGGAAGCCTGGAGCCACGGTGGTGGTGCTCCTTGGCAAAGCGCCAGCTTCGATGTGGAAACCAACACCATCATCATTGGCGCCGGCAACCCGGCCCCCTGGAACACCTGGAAGCGCACCTCGCCGGGTGGCAACCCGCAGGACTACGACAACCTCTATACATCCGGCCAGGTTGGCGTCGATCCCACCACCGGCGAGGTGAAGTGGTTCTACCAGCATACCCCGAACGATGCCTGGGATTTCTCAGGCAACAACGAACTGGTGCTGTTCGAGTATGACGAAGGCGGCGAGACCATCAAGGCAACCGCCCATGCCGACCGTAACGGTTTCTTTTATGTGGTCAACCGCGAGAATGGCGAGTTCCTCAAGGGCTTCCCGTTTGTGGACAACATCACCTGGGCCACGCATATCGACTCGGAGACCGGTCGGCCTGTCGAGGTCGAAGGGCAGCGCCCCCCTCCCTTGAAACCCGGCGAAAGCAAGGGGGAATCCATCGAGGTCTCCCCGCCCTTCCTCGGTGGCAAGAACTGGAACCCCATGGCCTACAGCCAGGATACCGGCCTGTTCTATATTCCGGCCAACCACTGGATGGAGGACTACTGGACCGAAGAGGTGACCTACAACAAGGGCTCCGCCTATCTGGGCCAGGGCTTCCGTATCAAGCGTATGTATGACGATCATGTCGGTACCCTACGGGCTCTGGACCCGCTGACCGGCGAGGTCGCCTGGGAACACAAGGAGCCGCTGCCGCTATGGGCGGGTGTGCTGGCAACCAAGGGGGGGCTGGTATTCACCGGTACCGGTGACGGCTACTTCAAGGCCTTCGATGCCGACACCGGCGAGGAACTCTGGTCGTTCCAGACCGGCTCCGGGATCATCTCCTCCCCCATCACCTGGGAAATGGACGGAGAGCAGTACATCGGCGTGGCCTCAGGCTACGGTGGCGCGGTCCCGCTGTGGGGAGGCGACATGGCGGAGCTGACCCGCCCCATCTCCCAGGGCGGTTCGTTCTGGGCCTTCAAGCTGCCGAGTTGGGCAGCGGAATGACGTGACTCCCCACTTGACCCGGCCCCGCCGGGTCTTCTTGCTTCGCCGGAGAACCACCATGAAACATACCGTGTTCGCTTGTCTGCTCGCTGGCTCGCTCGGCGCGCTCCCTGCCGTCGGTGATGCCCCGGACGACACCATCAATGGTTGCGTGCTCGAGCCGGGTGCCGATTGCCGGGGCCTCGACCTGCGGGGCGCCGATCTCGCCAACCGCGACCTCCACGGCATCGACCTCTCCGGGGCCGATCTCAGCGGCGCCATCCTGCGCCATGCGAACCTTCGGGAAGCCAACCTGAGGGGCGCCACCCTGGTGGATGTGGCGGGCGCACGGGCGCGCCTGTTTCGGGCCACCCTTCAGGGCGCAAACGCGGCAGGCGCCAACTTCAGCGGGGCGGACGCCCGCTACCTGTTTGCCCAGGGGGCCGATCTGCGCGACTCGGACCTGACCGGCGCCGACTTCGAGTTTGCCCGCCTGTCCGGAGCGAACCTGCAGCGGGCCAATCTTCGCGCCGCCAATCTCGAGATCGCCTGGTTGCCGAAGGCGGACCTGGAAGGGGCCGACCTCACGGATGCCAACCTGCAGGAAGCCAAGCTGAATGCCGCCAATCTGGCGGAGGCCGACCTGAGCGGCGCGCGGATTCACTACGCGACCTTCGTGGGCACCTACATGGAGGGCTGCAATGCCTGCCCGTTCGACTGGTGACCCCGCTAGCCCGGCCGAGTGTCACGCCGCTGGCCGTAACGCACCAGGCCGGCATCGGCGGCCAGGTGAATCAGCTCGATGGTCGAGGTCACCTGGAGCTTGCTCTTCAACAGTGCCAGGTGGTTGGAGACGGTCTTGTTGCTGATGCACAACCGACGCGCAATCCCCGGGATGGCCTCGCCACGTGCATACATCAGCAGGACCTCCATTTCACGCTGGGTCATGTCGCGCAGGCGCTGATCCACCGGACGCTCCTGATTCATGGCCAGCCGGGTGGCGATGCGGTGTTCGATATAGGGCTGGCCCGCTCCCACCCGTCTGACGGCCTCGGCCAGTTCTTCCGGGGCACAGCTCTTGGAGACGAAACCCAGGCCGCCGATGTCGAGCGCCTGGCGGACCATGGGCAGCTCGTCGTGCATGGTGAAGAACAGGATGCGGGCACCGCGCCAGCGCCCGCGAATGCGTCGTGCCACTTCCAGCCCGGAAATGTCCGGCAGTCCCATGTCCAGCAGAAGCACGTCGGGCAGTACATCGACATAGCCGGACAGGGCCGCCTGGCCGCAGTCCGCTTCTGCTACCGTCAACCCCGGCAGCAGGTTGCGCAGCAGGTTGGCGATGCCCTGGCGCACCACCAGGTGATCGTCAACGATCAGGATCTTCATGGTCACCTCCTGCTCGTCACAGCGGAATGGTCAAGCTGACGTGTACGCCCCGCCCGGGTTCGCTGCTGAACGCGACCGTGCCTCCCAGGCAGCGCGCTCGTTCACGCATCGAACGTATGCCGAGGCCGATACGCTCCCCCAGGACCAGGCCGCCGCGACCGTTGTCGGAAACGGCCACCTGCAGGCCCTGCGCGACACGCCCGACCGCCAGCGTGGCCTGAGTGGCCTCGGCATGGCGCGAGATGTTGTTCAGCGCTTCCTGCAGGAAGCGATAGAGGTGGGTCTGGTCCTCTCCCACCAGGTCCGGCAGGCTCTCGTCCAGCACCAGCTCGCAACGCAACCCGCTGAGTTGCTGCCACTGCTCCACCAGGTGCTGAATGGCGGATCCCAACCCCAGTTGCTCCATGACCAGGAGGTGGAGATCCTGAAGGAGGCCGCGGAAATGGGCGTGCACCGTCTCGCAATGCACTGCCAACTGGCGTGCCTGCTCCCGTTGCGCCTCGCTCAGGTCCGGTTCGTGGACCCAGCTTCTGGCCTGCGCACGGATTCCGGTCAGATACTGCCCCAGGTCATCGTGCAAGGTTCGGGCGATATGGGCCCGTTCCCTGTCCTGGAGTTGCAACAACTCGTTCAGCAGGCGAGCCACCGTCTGCTGTTCTATCTCGAGCGCCGCCGCCATCGCATTGAACCGCATCGCGAACTGGTCCAGCTCAAGGGTGGCTTGACGCGGCAAGCGCGCCGCCAGTCGACCGGCCGCCAGGGCCTCCATCGCCTCCCCCAGCGAACGCAGCGGATGGACGCCACGCCGAACCGCCCAGAACAGCGCAACGAAGCACATCAGCATCCCGACGCCGTAGGCGGACGAAATCAACACGAAGCCTTCCCATATCTCTTCCACTTCATCGCCAGGGTCGATCACCCAGCCTTCCACCCTCGGCAACGGGCCCTTCTCCACCAGCAGCCGGGAAAAAAATTCCGGCGCCTCGTTTGCCGAGGCGCCCCTGCCGAGTGGACTTTCCGGGAGCATATGGCGAACCGCCGCCACCACGCCCGGCTCGAGCCGGTCGGGGTGGCCGATGGCACGTGCAATTATCGTCGCAGCTTCCCGTTCGCGCAGGACATCATGACGCCCCTGCTGGATAAACAGAAATATCCCGACACTATATACACCGATGAACACCGCCAACATCAGCAGCGCGATCCGCGCATAGGCACTCATTTTCCACCCCTCTAACTGGTGATGAAACCCATGCTATCGACACACTGATCGATCGGAATAGTACTTTAGTACACACGCATTGCTACTTTCTGAATATTTCCGTGCTTTCCCCCTCACTCTAAACTCTCTGCAATAACGACAACTCTCGAGACTGCCATGTTCACCTCTCAAAAACTCCTCATGGCCATGTTATTTGTCGGCTGGATGTCGATGCCATTGGCCGCCATGGGGATGGATATCCGCATCGGTTATATCCAGTGGGTACCGGACCAGGGACCCGTCCTTTCCAATGTCACCCCGGAGCCGGAAGACGCTGGCCTGCGTGGCGCCGAACTGGCCATCGAGGACAACAACACCACCGGCCGATTCCTGGAGCATCTTTACACCTTGACGTCACGGGTGGTGGACTCCGAGGACCGGGCACAGGAAGCCATCGAGCAAATGCTGGAAGAAGGGATCACTCTGTTCGTGCTGCGGGTTCCGGCCGACACGCTGGCCACCATGGCGAACAGGACGACGGGTAAAGCGCTGCTGTTCAATGCCGGGGCGAGGGACGATGAACTGCGCACAACGACGTGCCATTCCAATGTCATGCACACCCAGCCCAGCTACGCGATGCTCACGGATGGTCTTGCCCAGTGGCTCAACCTGCGGCGCTGGAAGAAGGTGTTCATGATCACCGGTCCGACCGACAGTGACCTTGCCTGGGCAGAGGCCTTTCGCCGCGCCGCCACACGCTTCGGCTTGACAATCGTTGACGACAAACCCTGGACCTTCGACGCCGATCTGCGACGCACGGCGTCACAGGAATTGCCTCTGTTCACCCAATCGGACGACTACGATGTCGTGCTGGTGGCCGATGTACGGGGAGACTTCGGTGAATACGTTCCCTTCAATACCTGGCTGCCCCGGCCGGTGGTAGGCACGCAGGGCATGTCGCCGGAGGCCTGGCACCGGGTCGTGGAAAGCTGGGGAGCCGCCCAGCTGCAGAACCGCTTCCGAGACCTGGCCGGGCGTGACATGAACGGTAATGACTATGCCGCCTGGGCCGGCGTGCGATCCCTGGGCACCGCCGTGACCCGGCTCGATGCCGCGGAGTCCGGTGCGATTCGCGACTTCCTGCTCTCCGATGATTTTCAACTGGCCGCCTTCAAGGGCCGCAAGCTCAGCTATCGCCCGTGGAACGGTCAGCTTCGCCAACCGATTCCACTGGTTCACCCCCAGGGTCTCGTTGCCACCGCTCCGTTCGAAGGCTTCCTTCACCCGGTAACCGATCTCGACTCCCTGGGATATGACGAGGCGGAAAGCGACTGCCGCATCGACTCCTAGCCGGCCAGTGATCTCCCATTGCTGCATGAACAACCGAAGGAAAACTCACATGAAGAATATTCTCCGTAGTTCTGTGCTGGCGACCCTGATGGGACTCTCGGCTCCCGCTCTGGCCAGCCTGGCCTACGTGTCCAACGAAAAGGACAACAGCATCTCCGTGATCGACATCGACTCCCTGGAAGTGGTCGAGACGATCCCGGTCGGCCAGCGCCCCCGAGGCATCCTGCTCTCCAAGGACCATACCAGGCTTTATATCTGCGCCAGCGACGATGACACCGTGCAGATCATGGATCTGGAAACCCGCAAGATCATCGATACCCTGCCGTCGGGTGAAGACCCCGAACAGTTCGCCTTGCATCCCAACGATCGTTGGCTGTTCATCGCCAACGAAGACGATGCCATCGTGACCGTAGTGGACGTTCAGACGAAGGATGTTCTGGCGCAGATCGACGTTGGCATTGAGCCGGAAGGCATGGCAGTCAGCCCGGACGGAAAATGGGCAGTCAACACGAGTGAAACCTCCAGCATGCTGCACTGGATCGACACCGAAAGCTTCGAGATCAAGAAGAACATGGTGGTCGGCCAGCGCCCCCGTCACGTCGAGTTCAGCCGCGACGGCAAGATTGCCTGGGCCTCCGCGGAAATCGGCGGCACGGTCCACATCATCGATGTGGATGAGCTGGAAGAGATCGCGACGCTGGACTTCAGGATTCGTGGCGTCAATCAGGACAAGGTGCAGCCGGTCGGCATCGCGCTGACCTCCGACGGTCGCTATGCGTTCGTGGCACTGGGGCCCGCCAACCATGTGGCGGTCGTCGACGCCCAGAGCTACGAGATCCTCGACTACCTGCTGGTGGGGCGGCGGGTGTGGCAACTGGCACTGACCGAGGACGAGAGCCAGTTGCTGACCACCAATGGCGTCAGCGGAGACGTGTCCGTGATCGATGTCGACAGCCTCCAGGTCACCCGGTCCATCGCGGTCGGCCGCTATCCCTGGGGCGTGGTCGTGGCGCCATGAATAGCGTCGCTCGCCCCACGGGTGTGCCCGGCCCGATGCTCGAGGTCGCCGGTGTCAGCCATTGCTACGGGGCCCACCAGGCGCTCGAGCGGGTGGATGTCTGCCTGGCACGGGGCGGCTTCCACGCCCTGCTCGGCCCCAACGGGGCCGGCAAGAGCACCCTGATCGCCCTGGTCACCGGGCTGCTGCGGGGCCAGGCCGGCGAGATCCGCGTCGCCGGTCATCCACTGTCGCGGCGGCCGCGCGATGCACGGCGACACCTCGGCGTCGTCTTCCAGCAGCCGACCCTGGATCTCGATCTGAGCGTCCGTCAGAACCTGCTCTACCATGCGTCGCTGCATGGGCTGGGGCGACGCCAGGCTCGCGAGTGCTGCGACCGCGAGCTGGCCCGTCAACATCTCGAGGCGCGTGCCGACGACAAGGTGCGGCTGCTCAACGGCGGCCACCGACGCCGCCTGGAAATCGCCCGGGCGCTGCTGCACGAGCCGGCACTGCTGATCCTCGACGAGGCCAGCGCGGGGCTCGATACCGCCAGCCGCCAGGCGCTCAACGAGCATGTGCGCACCCTGTGCCGGGAACGCGGCATGACGGTCCTGTGGACGACCCACCTGCTCGACGAGATTGTGCCTTCGGATCACGTGGTGGTGCTGTGTGCCGGCCGGGTGATCGCCGACAGCCAGGCACAGGCGCTGTGTACCCATACCGGTACCCAGACGCTGCAGGAGGCCTTCCATCGTCTTACCGCCACGTCCGGCGGTACCGTCAGGGAGGGGGCATCATGAACGCTGGCGCCTACCTGCACTGCTTCGTGGGGGTCAGCGGTCGCGAGTGGCGACGCTTCGTCCAGCAGCGTACGCGCTTCTTCAGCGCCCTGGTACGCCCCCTGCTGTGGTTGGTGGTCTTCGCTGCCGGCTTTCGCGCCGTGCTGGGCATCTCGATCATGGCGCCTTACGGCACCTACATCGTCTACGAGGTCTACATTACCCCGGGGCTGTGCTGCATGATCCTGCTGTTCAACGGCATGCAGGGCTCGCTGTCGATGGTCTACGACCGCGAGATGGGCAGCATGAAAGTACTGCTGATGAGTCCGCTGTCACGCCCCTTCCTGCTGCTGTGCAAGGTCCTGGCGATCTCGCTGGTGTCGGTGGTCCAGGTCTATGCCTTCCTCGCCATCGCCTGGTGGTACGGCATCCGGCCGCCGACGCTGGGGCTGATCACGGCCCTGCCGGCACTGCTGCTGGTCGCGCTGATGCTCAGCACCCTGGGGCTGGTACTGGCCAATGCCATTCGCCAGCTGGAGAACTTCGCCGGGGTGATGAACTTCGTGATCTTCCCGCTGTTCTTCCTCTCCTCGGCGCTCTACCCCTTGTGGAAGATGCAGGAGGCGGGGCCCTGGCTGTACTGGCTGAGCGCCTACAACCCCTTCACCCACGGGGTGGAACTGGTGCGCTTTGCGCTCTATGCGCAACTGGCGGCTGGCCCGCTGCTGTGGTGCCTGGGGCTGACCGGGCTGTTCGGCCTGATCGCGGCCGCGACCTTCCATCTGCAGCGCGGGCAGGGCCTCTGACCGACGTCCCTGCCGGTCCTGGCGCCCGCCTGTGTTGCCGCAGTGCCGATCATGACACTCACCAGTCGTGTTGCGCCGGACCGTTACCGCCGAACGACTGATCCATCACAAGAAGTCCGGCGTCTGGCGATGGTCAAGAAGGAAGCGATACCCCGCGGGCATCCCTCCATCGGCATGGGCCCTAAGTACCTGTCAATCGCGACCATCGGCATATATCGGTGCCTGGCCCGATCCGCCTAGTCTTCTCCCATGGCCCCGTTCCCTCCGTTGCGGCTGCTGGCCGCCGGGGATGACTCCACCGAGAGGAGTTCCTGTCATGTCCCGATTCCCCCTCACCAGCACTCCGGCCAGAGCCGCCATGCTGGCACGCTGCATGTTCGGCAACGACAGCGCCACAGACGACGGCACCCGACAGGACGACACCGGTCTCGGGTCCCTCGACCCCAAGGACACGGAGACCGCTGCTACCGGCCCCGTCATCGGCACCGCGGATCCGGCAGAAGGCGAGCCGGGGGGCGTCAGACCACATCGTCCTCGCGACGGTGCAACATCCGGGTAATACCCGCAACGTCACCGCCACTCATCAGCCGCTCATCGCACCGCAGCCGGGCCGGCTGGCCATCGAGGTACCAGATCCGGTTGGCCAGCTCCCCGGCATCGTGGATGTCGTGGGTGACGCAGATCATCGCCATGCGCGGGCGCGCTTCCAGCAGCCCGCCGATGAGCCTGCGCAGGGACTGTGCCCGCTGGGGATCGAGCGACGCGAAGGGTTCGTCGAGCAGCAGCAGGTCCGGCTTGACGGCCAGGCAGCGTGCCAGGGCCGCGCGACGCGCCATGCCCAGCGACAGCTGATCCGGCAGGTGATTCCCACACCCGGCGAGCCCCACCTGGGCCAATAGCGGCTCCACCTCGTGCGACCGCACACCCACCAGCCTCAGGTTCTGGCGCAGGGTGCGCCACGGCAGCAGCCGATGCTCCTGGAAGAGGTAGCCGATCCGCAGGTTCGGGAGCCGTCTCACCTCGCCGGCAGGGATCGACTTGTCCAGCCCGACGATGGCATTGAGCAGGGTCGTCTTGCCGATGCCCGAGGGCCCCAGCAGACAGATGCGGTCGCCCTCGGCGACATGGGCGACGATATCGCCCAACACGGGCCGGCGGGACTCGATACGCAGTTCAAGCATGGTGCTCCCCCACGCTCCGCCAGCGCGAGGCGCGCCGCTCCATGGGCTGCAGCACGGCCAGCTCGATCACCTGCACCACGGCGATGAACGCCAGGCTGTAGGCCAGGATGCCGGCCACATCGAACACCTGAAATGCCATATGGAGCTGGAAGCCGATGCCGTCAGAGCGGCCCAGCAGCTCCACCACCAGAACGATCTTCCAGATCAGCGCCAGCCCGCCCCGGGTCGCCGCCATCAGGTAGGGAAACAGCTGCGGGGTCCACACATGCGCCAGGCGCTGCCAGCGGGTGAAATGGTACACCTCGGCCATCTGCTCCAGCCGATGGTCCAGGCTACGCGCCCCCTCGCGCACGGTCACGGCCACATTGGGCACCTTGTTGATCACCACCGCCAGCACCGCCGCCGCTTCCACCAGGCCAATCCAGACATAGAGCAGGATGATGGTGACCAGGGCCGGCAGATTGAGGAACAGCACCAGCAGCGGATCGAGCAGCGCATTGATCAGCGGCGAGCGGCCCATCCACACACCGATCAGCGTGCCCAGCGCCATGGCCAGCGCGAAGCTGAGCATGACCCGGCGCAGCGTCACCCCCAGGTGGTGCTGCAGCTCACCGGCCTGTACTTCTCCCCACAGGGTCTCGAGCACGGCCAGGGGCGTGGGCAGCAGGGGGGAATCCAGCATCCCGGCCACCACCGCCCAGGCCAGCAGCGCCGCCGGCAGGGCGACCCAGTGGGTCCAGGGCGCGACCCTCATGGCCCCTCCCCTTCGGCATCGGCCCGATAGAACAGCCGGTCGGGCATCACCCGGTCCGGCGCGGCGCCGGTCAGCGTCAACAGCGTCTGCAGGTCGGCGATGCGCCGGTCATCCAGCGGTGCCGGTATGCCGGCGACAAAGCCCTCGCGCAGCGCCTCGAAGTCGGCCTCGTCTTCCACCCGCATCAGTGAGCGGATCGCCGTCCAGTGCGACGGCTCCTCGGCCAAATGCCGCTTGGCCTCGGCCAGGGTCTCGGCGAAACGATCGAGCAGGTCGCGGTGCTCGCGCCCCCACGCCTCGCGAAATACGTAGCCCAGCACCGGCAGGTCCCGATCCAGCGACAGGGCATCGAGCAGGTCCGCCATCTTGAACGCCGTGCGGGCGTCACCCGCCGCCCTGAGCCTGGCGGCGAAATGCCAGTAGGTGACCAGCACGTCGATCCTGCCCCGCCGCAGGGCCTCGTTGAGCAGCGGCGGGGCCGCATAGCTGACATCGGCTTCCCGTTCCAGGTCCAGGCCCCGGTCGGCCGCCACTCGTTTCAACAACACCCAGCCCTTGCTGTCGGGCCCGCCGGCCACGCCGATTCGCCTGCCCCGCAGGTCGACGATGGAGTCGATGCCGGAATCCTCGGCTACCAGGATTTCGCCAATCGAGGAGGAAAACGGCAGATAGAGGTAAGGCTCACCCTGCTCATGGCGAGCCTGTGCCCACAGCAGATCGACGACGGCGCCCTGCACGTCGCCACTGGAAACGGCGATGTGCGAGGCCGGCAAATGGGGTACCAGCCGCACCTCCAGTTCGAACCCCGCCTGCCGATCCAACCCCTGACGTCGGATATGATCCAGCTCCCAGTGAGCCGTGCCGAACTGCAACACACTCAGCCTCAGCACCGGCATCTCACCCGCGATGGCCAGGGGACCCGAGAACACCATGCCGCCTGCCCCCACCCACAGGGCAACGAGGAATCGGCACCATGCCAACCAGGAAGCACGATGCCGTGGCGAGGGAGTGTGTCGGTTCATGTCTTCACGATAACGAAGGGCATTCATCCGCCAGAATAGTACTTTGGTGCCTCTCCACAGAGACAATGGTGGCATTCCCACCGGCGCACGACATGTCGTTCAATGAACGGCATCACGACAACGAATCGAGGCGCCGCCCCCATGCTGAATGCCCACGGGAGAGGTCGTGATGAATCACCTGGCCCATACTTCGATAACAACGACGACAATCAGGCCTCTGCCATGTACAAACTGCTGATCGCCGACGATCACCCGCTCTTCCGCGAGGCCATCGGCCGCGTCATCCGCGATGGCTTCACCGATGCCGAGATCCTCGAGACCGAGGATCTCGATTCGACCCTGGCCCTGGCGCAGCAGCACGACGACCTCGACCTGATCCTGCTCGACCTCAACATGCCGGGCGTGCACGGCCTGTCCGGGCTGATCCAGCTGCGCAACGAGGCGCCGACCATCCCGGTGGTGATCATTTCCGCCGAGGAGGAGAAACAGGTGATCCTGCAGGCGGTGACCTACGGCGCGGTGGGCTTCATCACCAAGTCGTCGCCCCGTGAGCAGATGACCCAGGCCATCGCCCAGATCCTCGACGGCAACATCTACCTGCCGTCGGATATCATCCGCGCCAGTGGCACCTCACGGCGCAGCGCCTCCCGCGACGAGCATGCCATCACGGCGCAGCAGCTCGAGACGCTGACCCGCAAGCAGCTGCAGGTCCTCGAGCACATGACCCGCGGCGAGTCGAACAAGATGATCGCCTACCATCTCGATATCGCCGAGACCACGGTCAAGGCCCATGTCTCGGCGATCCTGCGCAAGCTCGGGGTGCACAACCGGGTCCAGGCGATCCTCTCGGCGAGCGATATCGACTTCAGCGCCTATCTCCGCAAGCACTGAGTGCCTAATCCGAGAGGCGCCCCGTGACCAGCCGCGACAGTGCCATGCGCAGCTTGAGCGGCTTGACCGGCTTGTGCAGCAGCGCATAGCCCAGCTCGCGCATGCGCTGCTTGAGCTCAACGCTGTGATTCGCGGTAATCGCCATTACCGGCAACGGCGCCCGCCGCCGGGTATTGAGTCGCTCGGCGAGCGCCAGGCCGGTATCGCCGTCGTCGAGGTGATAGTCGACGATCAGCGCATCGACGGGGGCCGTGGCCACTGCCACCTGGGCGGCCAGTGACGCTTCGCTGTCGGCCACCACGACCCGACATCCCCAGCGCGTCAACAGCACGCGCATGGCCTCGCAGATATCGGCATCGTTGTCGACCACCCAGATCCGCCGCCCCTCCAGCACGCTCTCTCCTACCGCCGTCTTCGGCGCCTGGGAAAGCTGGCTGCGCGGCGCCAGCTCGCCGTAGGGAAGCCGCACGCTGAACAGCGAACCACGCCCGGCGACCGAGGTCACCGCGAGCGGATGTTCGAGCATGCGCGAGATCTTGTCGGCGATCGCCAGGCCCAGCCCCAGGCCGCGATCCTGGCGCCGGCCGGCGGCATGGGAACGGCGAAACTCCTGGAAGATCACCCCCAGTTCCTCGGTGGCAATCCCCATGCCGGTATCGCCGACCATGACCTCCAGGCCGTCGGCACGCCGCCGGCAACCCAGCAGGATGCGCCCCTCGCCGGTATAGCGAATGGCGTTGGTGAGGAAGTTGCGCACCACCCGGGTCAATAGCTGGATATCGCTGCGCACCACCACACGGCTCGGCACGTAGTGCAGGTCCAGCCCTTCGCTGGCCGCCACCTGGCGATACTCGCGGGCCAGGCCGTCGAGCAGGTCGGCCACCGGGAAGGCGTCGACGTCCGGGGTCACCACCCCGGCATCGAGCTTGGAGATGTCGACCAGGGTGCCGAGCAGGGTCTCGACGTCCTTCAGCGAACGCCCGATCTGCTCGATCAATTCTTGGCTGCCCGGCGCCGCGTCCTGTTCGCTCAAGGCGCCGGTGAACAGCCGAGCGGCGTTGAGCGGCTGCAGCAGATCGTGACTGACCGCGGCCAGGAACTTGGTCTTCGACAGGTTGGCCGCCTCGGCCTCGGCCTTGGCCTCGCGCAGGCGCTGTTCCGCGGCGGCACGCTCGGCGATCTCCTCGCGCAACTGGCCATTGACCTGGGTCAGCTCGGCGGTACGCTCGCGCACCCGTTGCTCCAGGTTCTGGTAGGCCTGGTGCAGGGCCTCGGCGGTACGCCGCCGTTCGGTGATGTCGCGGATCAGCACGAACAGGCCGATCACCTCGCCCTCGCTGTCGTAGTGCGGCACATAGGCGCGCAGCAGCACCCGGTGCTCGCCACTGGCGCTCTGCTCCGGGAACTCGAAGGAGACGCTCTCCCCGGCCAGGGCCCGGTCGAGGTAGGGACGCAGCCGGGCACAATGCTCGGCGCTGTGCAGGGCCTCCAGTTCGCCGCCCAGCAGCAGGTCGCGGGGCCAGCCGTACCACTCTTCGTAGACACGGTTGGTGAAGACATAGCGCAGATCGCGGTCGAGGTAGGCGATCATCGCCGGCAGTTCGTCGGTGATGGTGCGAATCCAGTGTTCGCGTTCACGCAGGGTCTCGGTGTGACGAATACGCTCGGTGACGTCGGTATAGGTCAACACCTGACCACCGCCGGGCATGGCGTGCCCGCGCACCTCCACCACCCGGCCGTCGGCGAGCCGACGCTCGCAGGCTGCGGTCACCCCATGGGCATCCTCGGCGGCGATCAATTCGCTGCGGTGACACAGCGCCGCCAGGTCATGCGGCACCCCGAGTGCCTCGAGCCCGGTCAGGTCGCGAAAGCGCTGGTTACACATCTCCAGCATGCCATCGGCGGTGACCACCGCCACCCCCTGGGAGAGGCTGTCCACGGTGGCCTGCAGCAGCCGCGTCTTCTGGGCCAGGGCATGCTCGCGACGGGCATGCTCCTGGCGCTTGAGCGCGGTGATATCGACATAGAGGATCACCCGGCCGCCGCCCCGGGTGGGGCGCTGGTGCACCTGGACCCAGCGATCGTCGTGCAAGCGGTAGACGGTGCGCCGATCGCGGTGCCCCAGTTGCTCGCTGATCACCAGCCCCGAGCTCAACGCCATGCGGCGCAGGTCCTCCAGGTGCATGCCTTGGCGGATGCGGATCCCCGCCGGTCGCCAGAACTCGGCGAAGCGGCTGTTGAAGCGCTGGATGCGCTGGTCGGCATCGAACAGCACGAAGGCGTCGGTAATGCTCTCGATGGCATCGACCAGGTGCTGGCCGGCGGTCTCCGCCCGCTCGCGGGCCTCCGCCAGCAGGCGGTTGCTGGCCCGCAACTCGTGGGTGGTCTGGTTGAGCGCCTGGGTGCGCTCGCGCACCTGCTCGGCGAGCAGCACCGAGTGTTCGAAGGCAGCGTAGGGGGCGCTGCGCGGCAGGTTGCTGGCCTCGACGCGCTCGATCAGGGCGGCGTTGATGCGCTTGAGCTTGGCGATCTCGCGCTCGAGCTCCCGCTCGCGCTCGCTGGGATCAGCCACCGCGACGTGACTGGCCAATGACGACTCCCGTGAAGGTCTGGTTGAGGTGCATGCCATTGCACTGCTCTCCATAGGTGTTGAAGCCCACCACGCGATAGTCGCGCAGCAGTGCCGAGGCAGCCTCGCTCTTGCCGTCCGACTCGATCTCCAGGCGACGCAGGAAACAGTCACAGCCGATCACCAGCCGGGGCGGGCCCAGCCGTGCCACGATGCCGTCGAGGACCTCCCGCAGGTCGTCGAGGATCGGTGCGGCGCGCATGGCGGTCAACACGATGCCGTTCTCCACCGCGCAGTAGAAGCTCAGGCTGAGGTCCTCGTTGACCCGCTGGATCGAGCGCACATAGGCCTGGTCGTGCAGGCGCACCGCCAGCGGATGACGGGCGAAGGTCTCCTCGTCGAGCTCCTCGACCCGCCGTCCCACCAGCCGGGCGTACTCCTCGGCGGCGGGCTCGGCATTGAGCTCGATCACCCGGCGGTTCTCGCGATCGGCGGCGGTGACCACCAGCTTGTCGGCGAGCGGTCGCAGGTGGTGGGTGGTGAAGACCTCGAAGTCGAGCGCGGTATTGAGCATCACCACCACCGCGGCGCCGGTGCGGAAGCGGCCGTCGCCGTAGACATGGGTTCCGGCCAGGCGATTGTCGTCACCGGCACTGCCGCCGAAGTGAGGGATGCTGCCGAGCGCCGCATTCAACGTCGCCAGCACTCGCTCCTCGCTGGCCGACAGGCCGTCGAGCAGCGTCAGGGCGAAGGTATGGCCCTTGATCGGTGCGATACCCACCTGCCGGCATTGATCGAGCAGGCGGTCGGTCAGTTGTTGCGCGGCCAACAGCGAGAAATCGTCGAGATCGTCGATCACCGCGTAGTCGAGAGCGAAGTCGCGATGATCGAACCCGATGGCGGTGATGCCGCCGCGGCCATAGCCCTCATCGGTGATCTCGCCGGCGGTGGTGCAACCACACACTCGCACGCCACCGAAATGTTGCTCCAGCGCCAGACCCAGGGCCGCGAGATCGTACTCCGCCGAGCAGAAGAACAGCACCCCCCCGAGCCAGGGGTGCAGCAGGCTGCGCGCCAGGTCCTGGGCGGCCATGTCGGGGTCGCGGGACCGTGACTGGGCAATCAGCACGGCATCCTGGCGAGCGGCAGTGTCGGCAGTCGGTGTCGGAAGGTCGATGTCCATGAGCGGCTCTCGGCGAACGGAGGCGGGTTGACTCGAAGTATAGGAAGCCCCCCTCTCGCTGGATATGCCACTTGGGTGCCGTCCCTGGCCCCCGGTGCCCCTACCAAGGTAGTAGACGACCCCCGTGGCAGATCCCCGCAGGGTGGGCGAGAGAGTACGCGATTCCCCTGCCACTCGCCCTATGGCCGTCGCCTCACCCGCGACAGAACACCCGCGACTCGCGCGCGTTGCGCGGCGTCAGCGCTGTCAGCGGGCGGCTGTCGTCGGCGGCCTCGGCACGCGCGGCCTCGATCAGGGGATGGTCCGGCGACAGGTCGCACACCGGGTCGGCGGCGGCGGGATCGCCGGTCAGCAGGTAGGCCTGGCAGCGGCAGCCGCCGTGGTCCCGGTGGCGCTCGTCGCAGCTCCGGCACGGCTCGACCATCCAGGCCTCGCCGCGGTAGCGGTTGAAGGCGGCGCTGTCGTACCAGATCGCGCGCAGCGGCTGCTCGCGCACGTTGGGGAAGGCCATCGGCAGGAGCCGGGCACTGTGGCACGGCAGCACCGCGCCGTCGGGGGCCACGGTCATGAAGATCGATCCCCAGCCGCCCATGCAGGCC
>NZ_JCAKFQ010000008.1:0-194341 GCF_059509875.1 Halomonas sp. LMYGS-3
TGGATGAACATTATGACCAGCTCAAGTTCGGCATGTGAGGATGGCCGCCTTCAGGCGGCTCAAATTCTTGCCCCTTTGAGGGGCTAACAAAATAAAGCCCCCGGCTTTGCCGGGGGATATTTACTATCGTAAAGGGTCAAATAGTCCCTGATGATAAGAAGAGAATTGGTAGCGATACAGCTCGCCGCCTCAGTACCTACGCTCTGAGGTTTAGTGATATTGTGATTTCGCGAAGGGGAGAAATTGGCCGCTGTGCCGTCGTCAGGGAAGAGCAGGATGGTTGGCTCTGTGGAACGGGATGTTTCGTCATTAGGACTTCATCTACAGTAAATCCTGATTTTATTGCTCACTTGTTGCGCTCGTCTTGGTATCGGGGGCAGCTTGAGAAACTGTCGTCAGGCGCAACAATGCTAAATCTTAGCAATAAAGCTATTTCTAATTTAAAGATCTCGCTGCCAGGCATAGAGCAGCAGAGTGAGTTCGTTAGGCAGATAGCGGACCTTGCAGAAGAGTGCTCTAGAGTTGAAGCCATCTACCAACAAAAACTCACCGCCCTCGCCGAGCTCAAGCAGTCCCTGCTGCACAAGGCCCTCTCCGGCGAGCTGACGGCCAGGGAAGCCGAGGCGGTGGTGGAGGAGGCGACGGCATGAGCACCGAGAGCCAGACGCCTATCGTCATCTATCAGGAGGCCGACCAGGCGGTCGAGGTGCGGCTGGTGAAGCCGGAGGTGAGGAACAGGGCAGCGGCCTGGACAAGGTGGTCGCCGAGGTCGAGCTGTACCAGTTGCCACCGCCGTTGTTCCGGGAAGGCGACAACTCCATGCAGGTGGTGCTCTATGGCCCTCGGACCTTTGCCAACATGACGCCAGATGAGCGAATTCGGGCCTGCTATCAGCACGCCGTGCTGAGGTTCCTCAGCGGCGGGGAGCGGATGAAGAATGCGACCCTGTGCGAACGTTTCGGCATCGACCCCAAGAATGCCTCCCAGGCCTCGGCGGTGATCAAGAAAGCACAGGAGGCTGGGTTGATCAAGGTCGCGGACCCAGAGCACCCACGTGCCGGGTATGTGCCCATCTGGGCCTGATTTCTTGATCGGGTTTTGATTCCAGGGGGAGGAGTAGGCATCGTCTCTGAGGCTATGTTCCTAAAAACAATAGGTTAGCCTGTGCTTCTGGGCTTGTGATTTCTTTATCGTGTTTTCATCGGCAGGCCGCTCTTCGAGCAGATGGGTGGCCAAAGGGCCAGCGTCACCGTGCGTCGGCGAGTCAGGGGGGCCGTTGTCGATCGAGCAACTTGTAAGGATTTCTTACACGTTGACCCCGTGGTTGGACATCTCGCCGCCGAATCGAGATAGTGAGTTGAAGGGCACTTAAGGACGCAAGGAACGCACCATAGTGAAGCCGCTCATGAACGAGGCCGATACCCGCGCCGAGCTGATTGACCCCGCCCTCAAGGCCGCCGGCTGGGGCGTGGTCGACGGCAGTCGGGTACGGCGCGAGGTCATCACCCTGGGGCGGCTGCAGGGCGCCGGGCAACGCACCCGCGGCGACATCGCCGACTACGTGCTCTTCTACAAGGGCCAGAAGCTGGCGGTGATCGAGGCCAAGAAACGCGACCTGCCGGTCACCGAGGGTCTGGCCCAGGCCAAGCGCTACGCCGAGCGGCTGCAGGCCCGCTTCGCCTACGCCACCAACGGGGTGGGGATCTACCGGGTCGACATGCACACCGGCGAGGAGGGGCCTGTAGCCGACTACTCCACGCCGGAGGCACTCTGGGCCGAGACTTTCCCCGAGCAGAATTCCTGGCGCGAGCGTTTCGGTGAGGTGCCGTTCCACGACAACGGCGGCCAGTGGCAGGCGCGCTACTACCAGCACAACGCTATCAACCAGGCCCTGGAGGCGATCGCCGCTGGCCGTAGCCGCGTGCTGCTCACCCTGGCCACCGGCACCGGCAAGACGGCCATCGCCTTCCAGCTGGCCTGGAAGCTGTTCCACAGCCGCTGGAACCTGGCGGCCTGGCAGGGCGACGCCGCCACCCGGCGACGCCCGCGCATCCTCTTCCTGGCCGACCGCAACATCCTCGCCGATCAGGCCTACAACAGCTTCTCCGCCTTCCCCGAGGATGCCCTGCTACGCATCGCACCGGACGTGATCCGCAAGCACCGTCGAGTGCCCAAGAACGGCAACCTCTTCTTCACCATCTTCCAGACCTTCATGAGCGGGCGCGACGACGAGGACAACCCGACGCCCAGCTTCGGCGAGTATCCGCCGGACTTCTTCGACCTGATCATCATCGACGAATGCCACCGCGGTGGCGCCAACGATGAGAGCAGCTGGCGGGCCATCCTCGAGTACTTCGCCCCGGCGGTACAGCTCGGCCTCACCGCCACGCCCAAGCGCACCACCAATACCGACACCTACGCCTACTTCGGCGAGCCGGCCTATGTCTACTCGCTG
This sequence comes from Halomonas sp. LMYGS-3, assembly GCF_059509875.1. Lineage (NCBI taxonomy): Bacteria > Pseudomonadati > Pseudomonadota > Gammaproteobacteria > Oceanospirillales > Halomonadaceae > Halomonas > Halomonas sp. LMYGS-3. The sequence goes on from NZ_JCAKFQ010000008.1 coordinate 2,456, forward strand.
AAGGAGGGCATCAACGACGGCTTCCTGACCCCGTTCAAGGTGCGCCAGATCGCTACCACCCTGGATGACTACGTCTACACGCCCGACGATGAGGTGCTGCAGGGCGAGGTCGAGCAAGGCAGGCGCTACGCAGAGCCTGACTTCAACCGCATCATCAGGATCAAGGAGCGCGAGCAGTACCGGGTGAAGGTATTCATGGAGATGATCGACCCGCGCGAGAAGTCGCTGGTGTTCTGCGCCAACCAGGAACACGCTCTGGCGGTGCGCGACCTGATCAACCAGATCAAGACGAGCCCTGACCCCAACTACTGCGTGCGGGTGACGGCCGACGATGGCGCCGAGGGTGAACGCTTTCTGCGCCGCTTCCAGGACAACGAGAAGAGCATCCCCACCATCCTCACCACCTCGCAGAAGCTCTCCACCGGGGTGGACGCCCGTAACATCCGCAACATCGTGCTGATGCGTCCGGTCAACTCGATGATCGAGTTCAAGCAGATCATTGGCCGCGGTACCCGCCTGTTCGAGGGCAAGGACTACTTCACCATCTACGACTTCGTCCGCGCCTACGAGCACTTCAACGATCCGGAGTGGGACGGTGAGCCGATAGCCCCGGAGCCTTGCAAGCGCTGTGGCAACAGCCCCTGCACCTGCGTGGTGACACCGCCCGAGCCCTGTGAGATCTGCGGCAACAGGCCCTGCACCTGCGAGAAGGCCCCGCCGGAACCCTGCCCGGTATGCGGCGAGGCGCCTTGCCAGTGTGACGGTGGAGGCGAGCGCCTGGTGGTGGAGATCGAACTCGCCCCCGGCAAGTACCGCCAGCTGCAGCACATGAGTGCCACCACCTTCTGGAGCCCCGACGGCAAGCCGATGTCGGCGGCGGAGTTCATCAGGCAGCTCTACGGTGACCTGCCGGACCTCTTCCAGGACGAGGACATGCTGCGAGAGCTGTGGGGCCGGCCGGATACCCGCCAGGGGCTGCTGGAGGCCCTGACCGAGAAGGGCTACGGCGCCGAACAGCTCAGGGATATCGGCCGCCTGGTCGGTGCCGAGAACAGCGACCTCTTCGACGTGCTGGCCTACGTCGCCTTCGCGCTGCCGCCGATCAGCCGCGAAGAGCGTGTGACCGCTCACCGCGAGCGCCTCTTCGCCGACTATGACTATCGCCAGCGGGAGTTCCTCGGCTTCGTGCTCGGCCACTACATCCAGGACGGCGTCGGCGAACTCGCCCAGGACAAGCTGCCGAAGCTGATCCAGCTGAAGTACCAGACGCCGACCGACGCCATCGCCGAGCTTGGCAGCGTCGAGAACATCCGCGAGGTATTCATCGGTTTTCAGGCGAGGCTGTATGAGTCGATTGAGAAGTAGTAAAAATAATCGATAGCTGTCGGGCCCCAGGTGATTGATTACCCGGGGCCCGACAGCTAGGGAAATGAGAGACGTCCCCCTCATTGCACTGGCCGGCAGAGGCTGGGGATAGGCGTCTGTGGCGCCATTCCCGCCATGCTGTGGGCCGCGTGGCAGTGCCTCCCTCCTATAGGGTGGCTATCGCTGGCCGCCGCTGCCGATCGTGAGCCGCAGCGCCTGGAGCCCGTCCAGCTCCATGCGGACCTCGTCCGAGAATACCGGGTGACCGGTGAGGCGGAGTTCCACGCTGGCCTCGGCTCCGCGGTAGATGACCTCGGCCACCACCCTGGCCTCGTTGCTCACCGGGGCCTGCGGGGGGTAGTCGACCCGCGCCACCTGAAGCGCGGTGAAGCCGAGCGCATCCAGCTCCTCCTGGACCAGCTGCTTCACGGCCACGCCGTAGTAGAAGTAGAGCCCGCCATAGGCCAGGCCGGCGAGCAGAGCGAGATAGAAGACGAAGCGGCCCATGGCCTCCTCCCTGGTAGCGTGGGTCGGGTTTCCTGCCGGTGGTGTTTATATCACAGGCGAGGCGGCCAGGCGCCCTCGCGGATCACCGGGTAGCCGTCCACGTCATGGTTGTAGAGATAGAGCCAGGCTGGCCCGAAGGAGGTCGGGTAGACGACGCGATCGAAATCGCCCTGCTTCGGGGACCTGACGCGGTAGTCCTCCAGCCGATCGAGTCGGGCCAGTTGCGGCGCCGTGACCCGGAAGACTTCCACCGCGATGCCCCGGGAGGGTTCCGGCTTGGCGCCGGGGAAGGGCCCGAGGTCATAGAGCGTCGCCGTGGTGAGGGTGTCCGTGCCGAGGAAGTCGGCGCCATGGAGCCAGTGGTGGTTGCGCAACCCACGCTTCAGGGTGCCGTAGACGGCCACCAGCGGCGTTCGGGTGACGGCGAGGGTGGGGGTGTGCATGGCGAGGCCTCCGGGGGCCGCGGCCGCCCTATGGCAGGCGGGCGCGGCCGAGGGTGTTGGCATCGGTGCCGAACGGCACGGGCATTCTCTACGTAGTCTGGCCCATCCGGGGCTCGCCATCCGCCCGAGCGGGGCTACTCGGCTCCGTGAGTGTAGCAATCTTCCCGCGAGGCCCGACGGGGTGCCAAGGGGGGCGCCGTTTGCGATAGCCTGGGATGATCGTGGGACGAGAGGAGGACGAGATGTCGCATGACGGGTGCCTGGGAATCCTGCTTCCCGAGGATGGACCGACCGACTACGAGTGGTATGAACTCGGCCCGGGGCGAGGCGCCGGCGCCGATGATCTGCCCCGGATCGAGGTGGGGCAGGTGCCGAGCGATGGCCACCATGCGCCGGCGGCGCTGACGGCGCTCGGGGCGACGGAGCGGCTGGCGCCGGTGGGCGAGCGGCTCGTGCGTGAGAAGGGAGCCCGGGCCGTGGTGTGGGCCTGTACCAGCGCGAGCTTCATCGGCGGGCTCGACTGGGCCCGGGACCAGGCCGACGAACTGGAGACGGCGCTGGGCGTGCCGGTGACCAGCACGGCGCTCGCCTTCGTCGAGGCGCTGTCGGCGCTCGGAGAGCGTCGCGTGGACCTGCTCAGCCCTTACCCGGAGGACGTGACCCGGCGGCTGGTGCACTTCCTGGGGGAGGGCAAGGTGGAGGTCGGGCATGTCAAGGCGCTCGATTGCCCCTATGCCGCGGATTCGCACCGCCTCGACATCGTCGAGGCGGTGCGGGCGTTCTGCGAGGCGTATCCGGATTCGGCCGCGCCGCTGCTGGTGCCCGACACGGCGGTCAACACCCTGCGGCGGCTGGATACGCTGCACCGCCAGGCCGGCCGCGTGGTGCTGACGGCCAATCAGGTGAGCCTGTGGGCGGGCCTGAAGCGGCTGCCGTGGTCGGGGCTTCCGGAACGGTATGTGAAGGGGCTCGCTTCCCGGTGATGACGGCCTCGAGGCAGGCGGTCGTGGCCACCCGCCCGAACTCGATGCGGACCGTGCCGGGGTTCGTGACAAATTGTCAGCCGACAAGACATTCTCGCCGATCGGTTGTCGTACCTCGGGCAACCCTCAAGGAGACGTTCGATGATCCGACTCGCACTGAGCGCCATGGTGTTCGCCCTGGGGGCCGCCTCGGCACTCGCCCAGCCCGGTACCGACGAGCAGGACCGGGACAGGGCGGGAGCGATGACGCCGGAAGAGCTGCAGCAGGAACCCATTGCCTTCGAGCTCGATGTTCCCTATGCACAGACCGACAACCCGCGCCAGCGCCTCGATCTCTACCTGCCGGAAGCGCCGGCCGCGGAGGCGTTGCCGGTGCTCGTCTTCTTCCACGGCGGCGGCTGGTTCCAGGGCGACAAGGCCGATGGCGCCGCGCGGCTGATACCCTTCGTGCGGGGCGGCGACTATGCCGCGGTGTCGGTGGGCTACCGGTTGTCGGAAGAGGCCATCTGGCCGGCTCAGCTGCACGACGGCAAGGCGGCCATCCGCTGGATCAAGGCGAACGCCGACGAACATGGACTGGATCCCGATCGGATCGCGGTCTGGGGCCGCAGCTCGGGCGCCCATCTCGCCCTGATGCTCGGCCTGACCGGCGACGAGTCCGAGCTGGAGGGCGACCTCGGCCCCTACGAGGAGGTGACCAGCAAGGTCGCCGCGGTGGTGAACTTCTTCGGCGTGACGGACATGCTGGCCCTGGTCGACCAGCCCAGTGATTTCGATCGTTCGGGCCCCGAGGCGCCCGAGGCCCGGCTGCTGGGCAGTGCCCTACCCGAGAGCGAGGAGCAGGCGGTCGGGGCGTCACCGGTCACCCATGTGAGCGCCGATGATCCGCCGGTGCTCACCCTGCACGGCGACGAGGACACCGTGGTGCCCTACGACCAGGCCGTTCGCCTCGACGTCGCCCTGACCGATGCCGAGGTGCCCAGCTACTTCATCACCGTTCCGGGCGCCGGCCATGGCGGTTTTCCGGAGGAAGCCGAGAAGCGCCTGGCGATCTTCCTGTCCCGGGTGCTGCTGGGCGAAGAGGGCGAGATTCCCACCGAACCGCTGGTGACGCAGGCGGCGAACGAGTGAGCGGTGCCGCCACACGTCGGCCCGAGATCGCGGAGGTGATCATCCGATGAAGAACCTGTTCGCATCGATCCCCGACGGCCTCGACGACGAGCTGTTCGAGGAGATCGTGCATGGCGAGAGTGTCCGTGTGGAGCGCATCGTGTCACGTGGGCACAGCTCACCCGCCTCGGGCTGGTATGACCAGCCACAGCACGAATGGGTACTGGTGCTCGAGGGCCAGGCGATCCTGGCGTTCGAGGATGGTGAGGAGGTGACGCTTGGGGCCGGCGACCACCTGGAAATACCGGCTCACCGGAAACACCGGGTCAAGTGGACGACCCCGGAGCGGGCGACCCTGTGGCTGGCCGTCCATTATCCGGCATGAGTGCGTTTCCCGGGCCCGAGCGCGCGTGCCGACTCTCGTGATCGTTGGAGGTGAAACCATGCTGCTCGAAGGATCCTGTCACTGCGGTGCAGTACGCTTCAGCGTCGAGTCGCCGCACCCCTACCCCTACCAGCGCTGCTACTGTTCGATCTGCCGCAAGACCGCGGGGGGCGGTGGCTATGCGATCAACCTCAGCGGCCGTGCCGACACCCTCAGGATCGAGGGCGCCGTGCACAAGAAGGTCTACCACGCCGTGATCGATGGCGAGGAGAGCCCCGGCGAGCGGCACTTCTGTGCGCACTGCGCCAGCGCGCTCTGGGTCTTTGACCCGCGTTGGCCGGAGCTGGTGCATCCCTTCGCCTCGGCGGTCGACACCGAGCTCCCGGTGCCGCCGGAGCGGGTTCACCTGCTGCTGGAGAGCAAGGCCGGCTGGGTGGAGCCCGAGGTGCGTGACAACGACAAGTGCTTCGACGGCTACCCCGAGGAGAGCATCGCCGAGTGGCATGAGCGGCGGGGACTGGTGAAGTAGGGTGGACGCACGGCGGGGCGGTGTTGTCCCCTTCCTGTGCGACAATAGTGCCGTACCGGCGCAAGAGGTGGCGCAGAGTGGCGTCGACGCGAGAGGAGGGCCCACGCATGGTGGATCGGACCTCGGCCGAGGAAGGCATCCCGGTCGGCATCAGCACCTGCCTGATGGGCGAGCCGGTTCGCTACAACGGCGGGCACAAGCGCTCCCGCTACTGCCTGGAGGTGCTGCAGGGGTGCTTTCGCTTCGAACCCTTCTGTCCCGAACTGGCGGCGGGGCTGGGCGTGCCGCGCGAGCCGATTCGCCTGGTGGGTATCCCCGGCGAGACGCCGCGGGTGGTGGGCACCCGGGACCCTGGCATCGATGTCACCGACCGGTTGGCCGAGGTGAGTGCGGAATTCGCTGCGTGTCACCGCCATCTGCGCGGTTTCATCCTGATGAAGGGCTCGCCGAGCTGCGGGCTGGCGCGGGTCAAGGTCTACCACGAGAACGGCATGCCGAGCCATGCCGATGCGGGCGCCTTCGTGCGCGCCCTGCGCCGCCACTTCCCCGAGCTGCCGCTGGAGGAGGAGGCGCGCTTGAACGATGCGGTGCTGCGCGAGAACTTCATCACCCGGGTCTACGCCTTCGACGACTGGAAGCGTCAGGTGGAGGCGGAGCCCGGCTACCACGCCCTGCTGCAGTTCCACAGCCGCCAGAAGTACCTGCTGATGGCCCACCACGTGGAAGCCTACCGCGAACTGGGGCGCTACCTGGCCGAGGCCCATGCGCTGCCGCTCGAGGAGGCGATGGGCCACTATCTCGAGCGCTTCATGGCGGCGCTGTCCCGGCCCGCCACGCGCAAGACGCACACCAATGCGCTGATGCATGTGCTGGGCTACCTCAAGCACGCCCTCGACGGCGAGAGCAAGCGGGACCTGCTGCAGGTGGTGGAGGAGTATCGGCTGGGGCATGTGCCCCTGGCGGTGCCCATTCGCCTGATCAATCATTACGTCAAACGCCACGGTTCGGACTATGTCCGCCGGCAGACCTACCTCGACCCGCACCCCTATGAACTGGGGCTGCGCAACGCCATCTGAGGCCGTTTCTTGCCGATTTCCCACGCCGACCGCCTTGCCCGGCTCACCGTCCTGCTCGCCGAGTGGCAGGGCGCCTGGCGGCCGCTGCCGTTCCAGTATCGCCAGCCGCCCTGGACCGGGCGCCTTCCCGGGCTCGAGCGGGCGCTGCTGGCGCTCTCCGATGAGGCCTGCGAGCGGTTGCAAGCGGCCCCCTTCGACGATTCACCACTCGCGGCCTGGCTGCCGGTGGTCCAGCTTGGCGAGCTGGTGGAACTGCCCGAGCTTCCCGGCGCTGACGCCTGCCTGCCGGAAGCCTGGAGCCAGCACATCGGCGGGCGCAAGTGGCGGCAGATCCAGGCCTTCGTATCCCGCATGACGGTGGCCCCGGGCCAGGCCCTGGTGGAGTGGTGTGCCGGCAAGGGCCACCTGGCACGGACCCTGGCGCGTCGGCACGGGGCCGAGGTCACGGCGCTGGAGTGGCAGCCGGCGCTGTGCGACGACGGCCGGGCGCTGGCCGACCGCCAGGGCGCGGCGGTGCGCCTCCAGGCGCAGGACGTGCTGGCACCGGCGGTCGAGCGGTGGTTGACTGCCGATACCCATGTTGCCGCGCTGCACGCCTGCGGCGATCTGCATGTCCGCTTGCTGGAAGTGGCGGCAAAGCACGACAGCACGGTGTCCCTGGTGCCGTGCTGCTACCAGCGCACCCAGGCCGAGCGTTATCGGCCGCTGTCGTGTCGTGGCCGCGAGCTGGCCGACCGGCACGGCCTCGCGCTCTCCCGGGACGACCTGGCCATGGCGGTGCAGGAGACCGTCACCGCGCCGCGCCACGCGCGGCGCAATCGCGAGCGGGCCAATGCCTGGCGGCTGGGGTTCGATCTGCTGCAGCGGGAGCTGCGCGGCGTCGACGACTACCTGCCGCTGCCCAGCCTGGCCCATGGCCGCCTGCCCGAGAGCTTCGCCGGCTTCTGCCGCTGGGCGGCGGAGCGGAAGGGGCTGAGACTGCCGGCCTGCGTCGACTGGTCGGCATTCGAACGGGCGGGAAGGCGGCGCCAGAACGATGTGACCCGACTGGAGCTCGTCCGTCATCTGTTCCGCCGCCCGCTGGAAGTCTGGCTGGTGCTGGATCGCCTGTTGCTGCTCGAGGAGGCCGGCTTCACGGTGGAGCTCGGTACCTTCTGCGACCGCGCGCTGACCCCGCGCAACCTGCTGCTGCGCGCCCGGCGAGCCTGACCCCAGCACGCTTCAGAAGCGCGATGCCGGCAGCCAGACATCCGCTCGGGCCCAGGCCTGCTCGAACCGCTCCGCGACGCTGGCGGCCGCTTCCTCCTCGCCCTGGGCGGCCAGGCTCTGCGCCAGGCCCTTCAGTGACCAGCCGTTGTCCGGGTGGATCTCCAGGGCTTCGCGATAGACCGCCTCGGCCACCTCGGGCCGGTTCGCCTCGAGCAGTATCGCGCCGAGCACATGACGGGCCGGGATCGGCCAGGGCTCGGGCTCCCGATAGGGCAGGCCGTCTTCCAGGACGATCGCCTCGTGCAGTGACGCCACGGCGTCCCCCTGCCGTCCGTCGGCGGCGGCGATCTCGCCGCCGAGGATGTGCTCGGCGATGCCGAGCAGGGCGCGTCGGTAGGCGGCGTCTTGAGGTGTCTCGTCGCGGACGCGGCGGATCGCCTCCAGCGCTTCCCCGGCCCCGCGCGGGTCGCCCGTGCGCAGGGCGGCAAGCCCGCGGGCGAACTGCCCCATGGCGGAGGGGAAGTCCTCTTCCGACACGGGAGATCGCTCGAGCAGCTCCTCCCAGCGGCCGAAGCGGGCGAGCTGCAGCTCGTAGTGGAACGCCATGGCGGGAGAGTCGCGGGCCAGGTCCCGGGCCGCCGACAGGGCCACGCCGCTCTGCCCGTCCAGCCCGGCGGCATGGACCAGCATCGCCGTGTTGTGGGTGGCATAGACGCTGACCGCCTCGCCGTACCGTGCGGCCTGGTCCATCAGCCGCGCCCGCTGGTTGGCGTGCACGGCGTCGCCGTAGCGGCCGATGTTCACATGGATGTGCGAGGGCATGTGCTGGATATGGCTCACGCCGGGAATGGCATCGGCCAGCCGGTCCGCGCAGCCCTCGGCGCGCCCTGGGTCCCAGGCCTCCACGGTGTGGATGTACAGGTGGCAGGCGCCGGGGTGGCCCGGGTCCCCGGCCAGCACCGCTTCCAGCGCCGTGGTCGCGTCTCGGGCCTCCTCATGGGGCCGGCCGTCGGCGTCGACCAGGTCCCAGGGGCGCAGCATCAGCAGCGATTCGGCATACAGGGTGCGCACCTCGGGGTCGTCCCCAAGCACGGCCACCGCCTCGGCCATGGCCGCGGCATAGCGTTCGGTCGCCGCCGCCCCGTCGCCGGAATCCGGGTAGCGCACGGCCATGGCCTCGATCAGCGCCCGCTCCCATGGCATGGCGCCCTCGGCCCGCTCCCGGGCCAGCCGTGCGGCGCGGGCGGCATCGTCGGGATCGCCGACGCCGCCGGGGGCGTTCAGGTAGGGCCCCAGTGCCCAGGCCTCGCCCCAGTAGCACAGGGCGCACCCCGGATCATGCGCCTGGGCGGCCCGGAACGACCTCGCGGCCTCGCGGCGGGCGAAGCCATAAGCCAGCCGCAGCCCCTGGTCGACATATGCCTGGGCCGACTCCGACTCGGTGCTCACCGTGCGCCCATAGTCTCCCAGGTTGGTGTAGCGGGGAGCGGCGTCGCCTGCCTGGGCAGGCGCGAACGCACAGCCGGTCGTCACGCTCAGGGCGAGGCCGGCAACGGCTCCGGTGGTCGGGCGTGTCTTCGAGAAAGCGGTCAGCAATCGCGTGGGCATGGTGGGTTCTCCCGAATCGTTGGCGCCGCTCGCTGCCCCGCCGGCTATTCCTTCTCGCGTGTTGCCAGCCAGTCGTCGAAGTAGTCGTTGATGCGCCCCAGGGTGCGGGCGTACCACTCCTCGTCCTTGGCCAGGGCCCGTTCGGCGTTGAGCGGATGGGTGGGAATGTGCAGGCGCATGTCCACGCCGCTGTCGGGGTGGGTGGTGACCCGGACGGCGGCCGAGCGGCGAGCCGGGCCGTAGGGGATGTGCCGCGCCAGCTCGGCGAGGCGCTCGGTGGTGGTGGCGAAACGGAGGAAGTCCCGGGCGGCCTCGGGGTGGGGGCTGCCGCGGGGAATCACCCAGGTCTCGTGTTCCTGGACCTGGGCGTCCCAGAGGATCTCGATCGGCGCCCCCTGGTTGACCATGGCATCGAAGAAGCGGCCGTTGTAGCCCGACGCCATGACCACCTTGCCTTCGGCGAGCAGCCGCGGCGGGGTGTCGCCGGCCTCCCACCAGTGAATCTCGTCGAGGTCGCCGAGCCGCTCCAGCGCCAGGCGCAGGCCGCGCGGGGTGCTGAGCAGGCCGTAGAGCTCCTCCCGGGGCACGCGGTAGGAGAGCAGGGCCCATTCCAGGTTGACGGAGGGCGTGCGCTGCAGGGCGCGCGGCCCGGGAAAGCGCTGCTGGTCGAAGAGATCGGCGATGGTGGTGGGGCGCTGACCGGGGAAGGCGTCGCGCCGGTAGGCGACCACGGTGGCGAAGATGGTGTGGGTGATGGCACAACGGCCGAAGGCGTCGGGCAGGAAGTCCCGCGCGGGTGAGGTGCCGTCCGGTGCCGGGGCCAGCAGCGAGGGCGAGAGCGGTCGCAGCAGGCCCTCCTCGCAGGCGGCCATGGCCTCGCTGCGGGTCATGTCGATGAGGTCCCAGGGCACCTCGCCGTCCGCGGCGGCGCGGCGCAGCCCCTCGAGCCCGCCGTCGTACTGCGCCACCTCGACCCGTCGGCCGGTGCTGGCGGTGTAGGGGTCGAAGAGGGCGGCCCGTTGGGCGCGCTCGTAGGCACCGCCCCAGCTCAGCACGGTCAGGGGGGAATCGTCGGCGGCGCCGGCCGGTGCCGCCAGCAGCACCAACCCCAGCACGCCGGCCAGCCACCGGTGTCGTTCAGCCCGTGCCATGTTCCTCCCGTCGCATCTCGTCGCTGTGGCGTAGATAGGCGCGGGCGATGCTCGCCTCGTAGACTACCCCCAGGAAGGCATCCTCCGCGGCCTCGTCGACCACCGGCAGGGCCTCGCCGGTGACATCCTGCAAGCGCGCCATGGCGTCCCATAGCGAGGTATCCGGGCGTAGCCGTGGCCGCTCGGCGGTGGCGACCTCGCCCACCGCGCGGGAGCCGCCCCGCGCCTCGCGGGCGGCCTCCAGGTCGGCGAGGGTGACGCAGCCCCGATAGCGACCCCGGGCGTCGACCAGGTAGGCCTCGCCGTGCCGGGCCCGGCCGAGCCGGCTCACCGCCTCGGCCACCGGGGTCTCCGGCAGCAGGGTCACGCAGTCCCGGGTCAGGTGCTCGGCTACCGGGGTGCCGCGCAGGACGGCGCGTCCGCGACCGGCCGAGAGGTCCAGGCCGCGCATCTCGAGCTGGATGTCGAACAGCGACCGTCCGAAGAGCTGGGCGGCGATGGGGCTGGCCAGGGTCACGCTGGCCAGGGCGGCGGTGGTCAAGGCATAGCTGCCGGTCAGTTCGAAGACGATCAGCAGCGTCGTCAGCGGCGCGCCGATCACCGGCGCCGTCACCGCCACCATGCCGCAGACGGCATAGAACACGAAGGTCTCCTGGGGGGCGCCGCTCAACTGGCCGACCAGGCTGCCGCACAGGGCCCCGAACAGGGTGCCGATCACCAGGGCGGGGCTGAACACGCCACCGCTGAAGCCCATGCCCAGGCAGAGCGCCGTGGCGGCGATCTTGAGCCCCAGCACCAGCAGCAGCTCGGCCCCGCCGAAGGCGCCGGCGATAGTGGCGAAGCGCAGGGTTTCCTGGCCCATGCCGAGGATGTCGGGGATCCAGAGGGCGGTGAGCCCCAGCAGGGCACCGGCCACCATCGGGCGCAGCGGCGGGGCGAGCGGCAGGTTGCCGGCCAGGCGTGCGACACCGAGGATGGCGCGCATGTAGGCGCCGGCGACCAGGGCACCGAGGCCGCCGATGACGAGGAAGACGGCGAACTCCCAGGGCCTGGGCACGGCGGTGTCGGCGACATGGAACAGGGCGCCGCGCTCCAGTACGTTGGTGGCGATCACGTAGCCGACGATGGCGGCCGCGGCCACCGGGGCGAAGGCGCGCAGGGCGTAGTGGCGCAGCACCACCTCGTGGGCGAAGACGATGCCCGCCAGGGGGGCATTGAAGGCGGTGGCGATGGCCGCGGCGACCCCGCAGGCGATGGTGATGTTGTCGTCGGAACGTCCCAGGCGCAACAGCCGCGCTCCCAGCGAGCCCAGGGTGGCGCCCAGGTGCACCAGGGGACCGTACTGGCCCACCGAGGCCCCCGACCCCAGCGAGATCATCGCGCTCAGGGCCGACAGGCCGCCGGCCCTGGCCGGTAGCCGGCCGCGGCGGGTCTGCACCGCCGCAATCACGTCGGCCGGCGCATGAGGCCGCCGTTCCGGGATGGCGAGGTGCAACAGGCCGACGATCAGGCCGCCCAGGGTCGGCACGGCGATGGTGAGCGCGATCAACGCCCCGGCGTGGTCGAACATCATGCGGCTGCGCGGCGAGATCAGCAGGCTATCGTTGAGCCACAGCACCGCGGTGACGAAGCCCACGGCGAAGAGGGCGGCGATGGCGCCGATGACGGCCCCCAGGAAGACCAGGCCCAGGAAGCGGACGACCGCCAGGGGGCCGCGGCCGGGGCCGATGCGTGCCGGAATCGTGTCCATCTTCAAGGTGTAGGTGCGAAGGGGGGGCAGGGCAAGCGCGGACACGATGGGGGCATGGGCCTCTTCCGGTCGTTCCGGCGCCGGCGGCGTATCGGCTCATGGGGTCTGACTGGTACTCTCTGGATCCATGACGCACACCAATCTTCCCCTCGATCCCGAACGCCTGCCCCGGCTGGAAGCGACACCGCTGACGCCCGTGTCGCCGCGGCTGGCCCCCTGCCAGGCCCTGCAGCAGCTCTGGCGCTGGCTGCTGCTGGCGGTGGTGGCGAGCCTGGTCCCCCTGGCGGAAACGCCGCTGGCCGACTGGCAGGGGAGGCTGGCCGTCGGCGTCGCCGGCCTGGGGCTGGCGATGGTCGTGCTGGCCTGGGTCGAGGCGCGGCGGCGCGCCTACGGGCTGCGCGAGCACGACCTCTGCTACCGGCGCGGGCTCTGGGTCAGGCGCACCCAGGTGCTGCCGCTGGTGCGCCTGCAGCACGTGGAGACGCTGAGCAACCCTATCGAGCGGGCCTTCGGCCTGGTGCGCCTGGCCTGTTTCACCGCCGGGGGGCGTGGCGCCGACCTGATGCTCGAGGGCTTGCCCGCCGAGCGGGCCGAGGCGGTCAAGCAGCATCTGCTGGCGCGTCTGGAAGGAGAGCCGGCCACGGCACGGCCCGTGCCGCCGGAGGAGGAACGCCCATGACCCGCGCTCCGGGGGATGATGGCCTGGCCGACTGGCAGCGTCTCTCGCCCTGGGCCATCGGGCTGACGCTGGCGACCACCACGGTCACGCTGATCCGCCAGCACCTGCCGCTGCTGCTGGCGGCCGGGGCGGGCCTGGCCGTCAGCGAGCGTGTCGGGTTGCGCGAGGCGCTGCTGGGCGGTGGCCTGCTGGCCCTGGGGGGGCTGCTGTTGAGCCTGCTCTACTACCGGCGCTTCCGTTTCCGCTTCGACGCCGACGTCCTGGTGATCCAGAAGGGGCTGTTCGTCCATCGGGAGTTCAAGGTCGCGGCGCGCCATGTGCAGCAGACCAGCGTGCAGCAGCCGCCCTGGATGCGGCCCTTGGGCGTGGTGCAGTGGGAGGTCGAGACCCTGGCCGGCGAGGCCGCCTCCATCGCCTTGCCCGGCATCCGCCGCGAGCTGGCCGAGGCGCTCGAGGCGCGTCTGGGCGGGGCCGCTTGCCGCGAAGGCTCGATTGACGGCCGGTCGGCGTCGCCCGAGGCGACCTCGCCGGTGGTGCGTTTCACCATCACCCCCGGGGCGCTGGTGTTGCACGGGCTGACCAGCCGGTCGCTGGTGGTGATCGCCGCGCTGCTCTCGCCCCTGGTGCGGCCGCTGGAGCGCTGGCTGCATGACCGCTTGCCGCAGCTCGACCTGTGGGCCTGGCTGCCGTCGTCCCCGCTGCTGGCGGTGGCGGTGGGTGTCGCCGGCGCGGTAGTGGCGTTGATGCTGCTCGCGGTGCTGGCGGCCTGGTGGCGCTTCCATGGCTATGTGCTGCGTGACGATGGCGAGCGGCAGGTGCAGGTGAGCGGCTTGCTCCACCGCCGCTCGCAGACCCTGACCCTGCACCGGCTGCAGGTGGTGGAGTGGGTGCAGACCGGGCTCGGCCGTGCCCTGGGACGGGGCTACCTGGTCTGTCACCAGTTCGGTGCGGTGGAGGGCGGTGAGGTCGCCGAGGCCAGGCGTTTCCTGGTGCCCGGCCTGATCGCGACCCGGGCCGATGCCCTGGTGCTCCCGTTGTGGCCCGGGCGGGCCGCCCCGCCCTCGATGACGGCACCGCTGCAGCGGGTGAGCGTGCTCTACCGCCGGGTCCTGCTCCTGCGCCTGCTGCTGGCCCTGAGCGTGGGGCTGGGGCTGCTCGGCTGGACGGCGGGCGATGCGCTCGCCCGGTGGCCGGCCTGGGGGCTGGGACTGACGCTGATGGGGCTGGTCGTGCTGGCGGCGGGCGCCGCGCATCTGCGCTGGCGCTCGCTCGGCTGGGCGCGTCGGGGCGACTGGCTGAGGGTGCGTCATGGTCTCTGGGGGCGGCGTACCAGCCTCTTCCCCGCCGAGCACCTGGTCGCGCTGCAGGTGCAGCAGAGCTGGCTGCAGCGCCGCCGCGGGGTGGTGACCCTGCAGCTCTACCTGGCCAACGGTCGCCTGAGTCTGCCCTTCGTCGAGGAAGGGGCGGCCCTGTCGCTGGCCAACCGACTGCTGGCGAGCGTCGAGGGGCTACCGGACGAAGGGGTGGCCACGGCGTGATGGCGGCGGCCGGCTTCAGGGTTCCCGCTCTCCGCGGGTCGCCCTGAGCAATATCCAGTCCATGCCCCGCGTGGGCAGCAGCCGCTTCAGGGCCGCGAACAGGTGGGTCGGCACGGTCACGCGGTAGCGCGCCCTGGGGCGCTGACTCTCCAGGGCATGCAGCAGCTTGCCTACCACGGCATCGGCCCCGAGGGTGAAGGGTGCCGCGGGACCCTCGCCGGCCAGGCGTGCCTCCACGGCGCGATAGGTCGCGGCATGGTAGCTGCCGGCGGTGTCGATGTTGTCGCGGAAGGCGCGGTAGGCGTTCTCCCGGAAGCGGCTGGTGATGGGGCCCGGCTCGATCAGGCTGACGTGGATGCCGGTACCGACCAGCTCCTGGCGCAGGGCATCGGTCAGGCCCTCGAGGGCGTACTTGGAACAGACGTAGGCGCCGCGGTAGGGCAGGGCGGCAAAGCCCAGCACCGAGCTGTTCTGCACGATGCGCCCGCCGCCCTGTTCGCGCATCGCCGGGATGACGCGGGTGGTGAGCTCATGGGTGCCGAGCAGGTTGGTTTCCAACTGGGCGCGCAGCACCTTGCGCGAGAGGTCCTCCACGGCGCCCGGCTGGCCGTAGGCGCCGTTGTTGAACAGCGCATCGAGGCGTCCTCCGGTGCGGCCCAACACCTCCTCGACACAGGCGCCGATCGACTCGCTGCTGGCCAGGTCCAGCGGCAGGGCTTCCAGCCCCTCGTCGCCGAGCCGTGCCACGTCGTCCCGCTGGCGGGCGGTGGCGAAGACCCGCCAGCCGCGCCGCACCAAGGCATGGGCGGCCGCATGGCCGATCCCGCTGGAACAGCCGGTGATGAGCACGCTTGGCGTTGCCGAGCCGCTGTGGTCTTCCATGTGTCCGCTCCTTCCTCGCTTCTGGTTCGGCAGCACTCTGGCGCGTGTCTCGGCATTGGGCAACCCCGGAGGCGTGACGAGGACACCGGCGAGCTGACGGTGACGCCGTCCGGCCAGTGAAATGCGGCGATTGCGTATAGACTGAGAATTGGCCGCACCTCTCAGTATCCCTCGGCAGCGAGCTGGCCCCGTCGTCGATGCCGAGGAGTCTCCGGGTCTACCGGCGAAAGGGAGGGCGGTGCCGCAGGGGCCGCAGGGAGCCAGTTTCCTATCCAGACGTGAAGAGGAGGCTGTCATGAAACGACTCATCGTAGGGCTTCTGGCGTTGGCCCTTGGGCTCGTGTCGCATCACGCGCTCGCCCAACGTCAGTTCCTGACCATCGGCACCGCCAGCGTGGTGGGCATCTACTACCCCGTCGGCGGGGCGACATCCCAGATCATCAACCAGGCCGATATCGGCCTGCGGGCCACGGTCGAGGCCACCGGAGGCTCGGCCTTCAATGTCCGCGCCCTGGCGGCCGGTGAGCTGGACCTGGCCCTGGCCCAGTCCGATGTGGTGTTCCAGGCCTATGAAGGCCAGGCCGGTTTCGAGGGCGAGGCCGTGGATCGGCTGCGCACCGTGATGGGGCTGCATGCCGAGCCGCTGCATCTGGTCTGCGCCCGTGACGCGGGGGTGAGCAGTGTGCGCGATATCGTCGGCAAGCGCGTCAACATCGGCAATCCCGGGTCCGGTATCCGCTTCACCGTGGAGCAGGCCCTGGAGGCACTGGATATCAGCCTCGACGATTTCGAGGCCCAGAGCCTGACCGCCCCCGAGGGGGTCGATTTCCTGCGTGACGGCCGGGTCGATTGCTTCTTCTACACCATCGGCATCGGCGGGGCGGCGCTGCTGGATATCAGCACGTCCCAGGACGTGGTCTTCGTGCCCATGGATGAGCCCGAGTTCGAGAGCCTGGTGGACGAGTTTCCCTACTTCGCCTTCACCGAGGTGCCGGCCGGCACCTATCGGGGCCAGGACGAGGCCGTCACCCTGTTCGGGGTGAAGGCGCTGTTCGTGACCACCACCGATCTCGACGAGGAGGTGGTCTACAACATCACCAGCACGATCCTCGACAACCTGGAGGACTTCACCCGGATCCACCCGGCGCTCAACCACCTGACCGAGGAGGACTTCCTGAGCGGGCTCGGGGCCCCGCTGCATCCCGGCGCCGAGCGCGCCTTTCAGGAGGCCGGGCTGCTCTGAGATCGATCGCGTCGGGCTTGGCCAGGGGGCGCTCGTGCGCCTCCCTGGCCTATCTGACGGCTTCTGCCGGGAGGCGCCATCATGGCCGAACACGATCCGCGCCAGGAGGCCGCCTCGTCATCCGGGGACGCGCGGCAGTTCGATGCCGAGGCGGCGCGCCGGGCGCGGCAACTGGTCGAGGAGTTCGAGACCGGAGCCAGGGTGCCCAGCGGTCTCCTGCTGTGGGCGATCGTCGGTCTGGCGCTGGCCTGGTCGCTGTTCCAGCTGGGGGTGGCCAGCGTGCTGGCGGTCGACGTGGTCATCCAGCGGGCGATCCATGTGTGCTTCGGCATCACCCTGGCCTTCCTGGTGTTTCCCGCCGTTCGCGGCCGCAAGGGACCCTCCCCGTTCCAGCGGATCGTGCTCGGCGTCATCAGCCTGGGAGTGGGGGCGACCACGGTGATGCTGGTGGCCGAGGTCACTCCCCTGGCATTACCGGGCTGGTTGGCGATCGGGGTCGGGGGGCTGCTCTGCGCGGCGGTGCTGGCGACCCTGCGCCTCGATCAGGTCCATCGGGTGCCCTGGTTCGACCTGCTGTTTGCCCTGCTGGCGGGGCTGGGCGCGCTCTACCTGGTATTCGACTACCATGGCCTGCAGATGCGGCAGGGCCTGGCGCTGCCCCGCGAGATCTGGATCGGCCTGCTGTTCATGCTGCTGCTGCTGGAGGCGACGCGGCGCAGTCTGGGACCGGCGCTGGCGGTGATCGCGGGGATCTTCTTTCTCTATCAACTGGTGGGGCCACGCGGCGCCGTTCCCTGGCTGGCCGGCTGGGTGCCCGATCTGCTGGCCCATCGCGGTGCCAGCCTGCAGCGCGCCATCAGCCAGCAGTACGTGACCACCGAGGGCATCTTCGGCGTACCGGTGGGGGTGTCCACCGCCTTCGTCTTCCTGTTCGTGCTGTTCGGCTCGATGCTCGACAAGGCCGGGGCCGGCAAGTACTTCATCGACGTCGCCAACTCCTTCCTCGGCCACCTGCGCGGAGGGCCGGCCAAGGCCGCGGTGGTCGCCTCGGGGATGACCGGGATGGTGTCGGGCTCGTCGCTGGCCAATGTGGTGACCACCGGCACCTTCACCATTCCGCTGATGAAACGCACCGGCTACCCCGCCTACAAGGCCGCGGCCTGCGAGGTGGCGGTGTCGACCAACGGCCAGCTGATGCCGCCGGTGATGGGGGCGGCGGCCTTCATCATCGCCGAGTTCGTCGGCGTGCCCTATATCGAGGTGGTCCGGGCGGCGGTGATCCCGGCCTTCGTGGCCTACTTCGCGCTCTTCTACATCATGCACCTGGAGGCGCTGAAGCTGGGCCTGCACGGCATCCCGCGGGACGAACTGCCACCGCGGCTCAAGACCTTCATCGGCGGGATCCACTTCCTGATCCCGGTGGCGGTGCTGGTCTACTACCTGGTAATCGTGCGGCGCACCCCTGGCTATGCGGTGATGGTGGCGATCCTGGCGCTGGCGGTGCTGATGCTGGTGCAGGAGCCTGTCAAGGCCTTCCTGCAGGGGCGCCCGCTGCTGCCGGCGCTATGGCACGGCGTGGTCACGTTGTTCCACGGCCTGATCGCCGGGGCGCGCAACATGGTGGGTATCGCCGTGGCGGTGGCGGCCGCCGGCATCATCGTCGGCTCGGTCAGCCAGACCGGGGTGGGGCTGCGCCTGACCGAGATCATCCAGATCATCAGCGCGGCCATGGCCGGCGGCATCGGCCTGATCACCCTGCCGGTGGTGGAGTTCCTCGGCGGCGACGTGGGGCGCTTCGACACCACCACCCAGTTCGTCATCGTGCTGCTGATCACCGCGGTGGCCAGCCTGATCCTCGGGCTGGGGCTGCCCACCACCGCCAACTACGTGGTCATGGCGACTCTCACCGCGCCGGTGATCTACAATCTGGGCAACGAGTTCGGCTTCGCCATTCCGCTGCTTGCCGCGCACCTGTTCGTGTTCTTCTTCGGCATCCTGGCCGACGACACCCCGCCGGTGGGGCTGGCCGCCTACGCCGCCGCCGGTATTGCCCGCAGCAACCCGATCCGCACCGGGGTACAGGGCTTCGTCTACGACATGCGCACTGCGATCCTGCCGTTCATGTTCATCTTCAACACCCAACTGTTGCAGATCGACGTGGAGGGCTGGTTCCACATCCTGCACATCTTCGCCAGCGCCCTGGTGGGCATGCTGGCCTTCGCGGCGGGGGTGCAGGGCTTCGTGCGCATCCGTACCCTGATCCCCGAGCGGCTGGTGCTGCTGGGCGTCGCCTTCATGCTGATCCAGCCCAACTGGTTCACCGACATTCTCGGCGTCAGCCTCTACGCCCTGGTCTATCTGTCCCAGTGGGCCCGGTTGCGGCATCGAGCGGGTGCGGCGCGATGAGCGGGAGGTGCCAGTGACGCGTCAAGCAGGCATGGCGGTGATGATCGGGCTCGTGGCGGGACTGCTGCTGGCCTTGATGGCGCTGGGGGGAGGCTACTGGATGATGTTCCAGATGCCGGGGGTTTCCTACCAGGGTACGCCTCCTCCGCTGGACGACGAGGGACAGGCCCTGCGTGAGCGCCTCCGGGAGCATGTCCGGGTGCTGGCCGACGAGATCGGCGAGCGACACTACTGGCGCCCTGAAGCGCTTCACGCCGCGGCCGATGCCATCGAGCGGGCCTTCCGCGAGGCGGGTCACGAGCCGGTCCGGCACCCCGTGCCGACCCGGGGGCGGGTCTTCGACAATATCGAGGTGCGCCTGCCGGGCAGCGGGGCGACGGACGAGATCCTGGTCATCGGTGCCCACTACGACACCGTGCGCGGCACCCCCGGCGCCGACGACAACGCCTCGGGCGTGGCCGTGCTGATCGAGCTGGCGCGGCTGCTGCGCGAGGCCGGCCTCGAGCGAAGCCTGCATCTGGTCGCCTTCGTCAACGAGGAGGCCCCCTTCTTCGGCAGTGACGCCATGGGCAGCCTGAGGTATGCGCGCGAGGCCCGGGCGCGGGGCGACGACATCGTCGGCATGATCTCGCTGGAGATGCTGGGCTACTACGTCGACGAGCCGGGCAGTCAGCGCCATCCGCCGCTGCTGGGCCATTTCTATCCCGACCGGGGGGACTTCGTGGCCTTCGTCGGCAACCTGGCGTCGCGGCGGCTGGTGCACCAGGCCATCGGCGCCTTCCGCGAGGATGCCGAGATCCCTTCGGAGGGGCTGGCCGCGCCGGAGTTGCTCGGCGACATCCGCCGCTCCGATCACTGGGCCTTCTGGGAGATGGGCTATCCGGCGATCATGCTCACCGATACCGCCAACTTCCGGAACCCTGGCTACCACGGCCCCCACGACACCCACGACCGCTTGGACTATGAGGCCATGGCGCGACTGACGTCCGCGCTGGCCAGGGCCGTGGAGAGCATGGCGCGACGCGGAGCCGGCGGTGAGCGTTGAATGCTCCAGCCTCGCCGCCTGGCCATCTCGCCTACTGTGACATCATCGGACATGGTGCAGGCCAGGGCAGGCGTCAGCGGTGAGGCGGCGACGTGATGAAGGGTGTCGTACTGGCGTTCAGCGTTCTGTTGTTCGTGGCGATGGTCGTCGTCGCCCTGTGGCCGACGACCGGCGGGCGATCGCAGGACCCGCCGGTGGCCCGCGGTGAGCTCGACCCGGCGGTCCTGGAGGGGCGGCACGGCGCCCTGGTGGACCAGGTGGTGTTCACCCGGGAGGCGGACGTGGGTCGGGTCACCGGGCTGATCGAGGCCGGTTCCCATCAGGTCTTCACCCAGGGCATCTCCAGCACCACGGTGTTCCATCGCCTGCGCGACTCGCTGCATACCGCCTATGACCTCTCCTACGGCACCGCCAGCGAACTGACCCTCAACCCGGCCGGCCCGGAGCTGGCCACCGGTGAGCTCAATCCCTTCCATGTGCCGGCCATCCGCGAGGCACTCAATCGACTGGTCGACCGCCGGCATATCGCCGAGGAGATCTTCGGTGGCCTCGCCGTTCCCCGCTACCTGCCGCTCTCCACCGCCTTTCCCGACTATGCGCGCCTGGCCGACGAGGCCCGTGAGCTGGAACTGCGCTACCGCCATGATCCCGAGGCCGCACGCGAGGTGATTCACCGTGAGATGGAGTCCCTGGGGGCACGCTTCGCCGAGGGCCAATGGTGGTACCGGGACGCGCCCGTGCGCCTGATCGCGCTGATCCGTACCGAGGACGAGCGGCGCCGGATCGGCGACTACGTCGCCAACCTGATGGAGGACCTCGGCTTCGCCGTCGAGCGGCACTATCGGACCGCGGAGGAGGCCTCGCGACTGTGGATCGCCAGCGACCCGCGGGCCGGTCACTGGCATCTCTACACCGGCAGTTGGATCACCATCGCGATCCTGCGCGACCAGGCGGATGTCTTCAGCTTCTACTACACCCCGCGGGGGCGTGCCGAGCCGCTGTGGCAGGCTTACCGGCCGGTTCCCGAGTTCGACGAACTGGCCGACCGCCTGGAGCGGCGCGACTACCGTACCTGGGTGGAGCGTCAGGCGATGATGACCCGAGCCCTCGAGCTCGCCATGGAGGATTCGGTGCGGGTCTGGCTGGTGGATCAGCTCAATGCCTCGGCCCGTGCCGCCAACGTCGAGGTCGCCGTGGACCTGGCCGGTGGTCTGTCGGGCTCGGCGCTATGGCCCTACACCCTGCGCTACACCGATCGGGTGGGCGGGCAGATGGTGTTCGGCACCCCCAACCTGCTGACCGAACCGTGGAATCTCGTGGCGGGCAGTAACTGGATCGCCGACCGGATGATCATGCGGGCGACCCAGGATCCGGTGCTGATCCCCGACCCCTTCACCGGGCTTTACCTGCCCCAGCGCCTCGAGGGCGCCGAGGTGACCGTGGAGGAGGGCGTGCCGGTCGGTCGCACCCTCGACTGGCTGAGCGTGGAGAGCGCCGAGGAGATCGTCGTTCCCGAGGCGGCCTGGATCGATTGGGACAGCGAGGCCGGTCGCTTCGTCACCGCCGGCGAAAAGCACCCCGAGGGGATCACCGCGCGCACCCGGGTGCGGGTGGCGTACGAGGAGGCGCTGTTCGAGCGGCGCTGGCACGACGGCACGACACTGTCGCTGGCCGATTTCATCCTGCCGTGGATCCTGACCTTCGAGCGTGCCGACGAGGGGAGCCGGCTGTTCGACGTCGCCCATCTCCCCACCTTCGAGGCCTTCCAGCGGCACTTCCGCGGCTGGCACATCGTCTCCCGCGACCCGCTGGTCGTCGAGATCTACAGCGACCAGATCTACCCCGATGCCGAAACCATCGTGGCGTCCCGGGCGCCGGTGCCGATACCCTGGCATACCCTGGCGCTGGGTATCCTGGCCGAGGGCAGCGACGAGCTGGCGTTCTCGTCGAACAAGGCCGACCGCCTGCGGGTGGACTGGATGAGCCTGGTGGCGGGGCCCAGCGTACCGATCCTGGAGCGCCATCTGCACCGGGCACGCGAGCGCGGCACCCGGCTCTATCCGGGGGCGCTCGCAGAGCTGCTCGACGAGGAGGAGATCGCCGCGCGCTACCGGGCCCTCGCCGACTGGCATGCCGAACGCGGCCACTTCTGGGTCGGTAATGGCCCCTTCGAGCTGCACTCGGTCCACCCGGTGGAGGGCAGTGTGGTGCTGCGCCGCTTCGCGGAGTTCCCCGACCCGGCCGACAAATGGCTGCGCTTCTCCCGCCCGGAGATCCCCGAGCTCGACCTCGATGGCCCCCTGGTGGTGGAGGTCGGGGAGAGCGTCGAGTTTCTCCTTGCCGTCACCTTCGACGGCGAGCCGTACGCCGCCGAGGGTATCGAACAGGTGCAGTTCCTGCTCTTCGACGGCCGCGGCGAACTCGCCCGTCGCGGGGAGGCCGAGGCACTCGGCGATGGTCGGTGGCGCATGACGCTGTCGTCGGAGACGGTGGCGGCCCTGGGGGCCGGCGCCAACAGCCTGGAACTGGCCGTGACCAGCCGCCGGGTGGCGCTGCCGGTCTTCGCCTCGCACGTCTTCGCCACGGTACCGGTCGGCGGCCGGGAGGGGGCACCATGAGCGATTCACGCCGCACGCCACTGCGCCGGGGCCTGTGGCGCGATCTGCGCCACCTGCTGGTGTATGCCGTCAAGCGCCTGCTGGCGCTGCTGCTCACCGTGCTGGTCGGGGTCTATCTGACCATCGTCATCGCCAACATGGGCGGTCAGGTGGATGAGCTGCGGCTGGTGCAGATCCGCAGCGAGGCCGCCGAGGCGGTGCGCGCCGACCCCGCCTTCCAGGACCTGCCCAGCGAGGAGCGCAACGAGCTGATCGAGCGCCGGGTCACCCTGGAGGTGGAGCGGCTGCGCCTGGACCAGCCCTTCGTGGTGCGCAGCGTCGACTACCTGCAGCGCGCCATGCGCCTGGACCTGGGGCGTGCCGAACAGATGCACAGCGACCGCGGCTCGCGGGAGGTCTACGCCATCATCGTCGAGCGGCTGCCGGCGACCCTGCTGCTGTTCGGCAGCGCCAACCTGCTGGTGTTCTTCACCTCGGTGTTCGTGGCGCTGTCGCTGTCGCGTCGCTACGGCAGCGCGCTCGACCGCAGCGTGATCGCCCTGGCGCCGACCTCGGCGGCCCCGGGCTGGTTCTACGGCATCTTCCTGATCCTGGTGTTCGCCTTCGTGATGCCGCTGCTGCCCGCCGGTGGCATGGTCACCGCACCGCCCCCCGAGGGGCGCTGGGCGTATGCCGCCAGCGTGCTGCGTCATATGCTGCTGCCGCTCACGGCGATGTTCCTGTCGTCGATCTTCGTCTCGATCTACTCCTGGCGCACCTTCTTCCTGATCCACTCCAGCGAGGACTACGTGGAGATGGCGAGGGCCAAGGGGCTGCCGTCACACCTGATCGAGCGGCGCTATATCCTGCGTCCGACCCTGTCGCCGATCGTCACCAGCTTCCTGCTGATGCTGATCGGCCTGTGGAGTGGCGCCATCATCCTCGAGCAGGTGTTCAACTGGCCGGGGCTGGGGTCGCTGCTGTTCCAGGCCATCGGCTTCCGCGACACCCCGGTGATCATCGGGGCGGTGGTGATCTTCGCCTATCTGCTGGCGGCAACGGTGTTCCTGCTGGACATCCTCTACGCGCTGCTGGACCCGCGCGTGCGCATCGAGGGGGATCGGCGATGAACGGCGGACGGTGGCGCGACGGCTGGCGGCAACTGCGCCGGTACCCCTCGGCGCTGGTGGGCCTGGCGATCATCGCCGCGCTGGTGGGGCTGTCGCTCTACACCGTGATCGCCATCCCCTACCCCGAGGCGCTGGACAAGTGGCGCGGCGGCGAGCACTGGCAGCTGCACCCGGTCAACGCCGCCCCGGGGTGGCTCGACCGGCTGAGCGGCGAACGCCAGGCGCGCACCCTGATCGTCGGCAGCGATGGCGCCGAGGTGGAGGAGGCGCCCTTCGAAGGCGGGCGTCGCCTGCGCATTCCGCTCGCCTTCGACTACGACTTCGACGGCTTTCCGAGCGAGATCAACCTGTTCCTGCGCGCCGAGGGGCACGAACAACGCCCCTTCGCGCGCTTGCTGTGGCAGGCGCCCGACGGTCGCGAGATCTCGCTGGGCGGGCATCGCATCGGTCGCGAGGAGCGGGTCTCGATCTCTCAGGACCGTGCCCTGGAGCGCCGGCTGGGCGGGCGGGTGCCGCATATCGGGCTGCTCGCCGAGCCCGACGGCAAGGCCACGCCGCGGGTCCAGCCGGGACGCCATACGCTGCTGCTGGATGCCGTGGTGTTCGATGACCGGGCCGGCATCGACGCCGAACTGGTGCTCTACGGCCGGGTTCACGGCATCGCCGGCACCGATCATCAGCGGCGCGACCTCAGCCTGGCGCTGCTGTGGGGCACGCCGGTGGCGCTGGCCTTCGGCCTGCTGGCGGCGGTGGGCACCACCCTCACCACCCTGGTCATCGCCGCGATAGGGGTCTGGTATCGCGGCTGGATCGACGCCACCATCCAGCGCCTCACCGAGGTCAACATGATCCTGCCGATCCTGCCGATCCTGGTGATGGTCGGCACCCTCTACTCCACCAGCATCTGGTTGATGCTCGGAGTGGTGGTGGTGCTGGGGATCTTCAGCGCCGGCATCAAGATGTACCGGGCGATGCTGCTGCCGATCCGCGAGGCGCCCTATATCGAGGCGGCCCAGGCCTACGGCGCGGGCAACCTGCGCATCGTGATGCGCTACATGATCCCGCGCATCCTGCCGGTACTGATCCCCACCTTCGTCACCCTGATCCCCACCTTCGTGTTCCTGGAGGCGTCGCTGGCGGTACTGGGGCTCGGCGACCCGGTGCTGCCCACCTGGGGCAAGGTGCTCAACGACGCCCAGTCCCAGAGCGCGCTCTACAACGGCTACTACTACTGGGTGGTGTCGCCGGCGGTGCTGCTGATGCTCACCGGCCTGGGCTTCGCGATGCTCGGCTTCGCCCTGGACCGGGTCTTCAACCCGCGATTGAGGAGCCTGTGATGAACGACTCGACCCTGCTGCGCGTCGCTGACCTGCAACTCCACTACCAGACTCGCCAGGGCGTGGTGCACGCGGTGGACGGTGTCGACCTCGAGGTGCGGCGCCACGAGGCGTTGGTGGTGCTGGGCGAGTCGGGCTGCGGCAAGAGCTCGCTGGCCAGGCTGCTGATGCGGGTGCTGCCGCGCAATGTGCAGCACACCGGGGGACGGGTCATGCTGGGCGAGACCGAGGTGACGGCGCTCTCCGACGAGCGCTTCCGGCGTGAGGTGCAGTGGTCGCGCATGGCGCTGGTGATGCAGGCCTCGATGAATGCGCTGAACCCGGTGGTGCGGGTGGGCGAGCAGGTCGCCGAGCCGTTGCGGGTGCTGCGGCGCTGGTCGCGGGCGCGGGCGATGGAGCGGGTCGCGGAGGTCTTCACCCTGGTCGGGGTGTCCACCGACTTCCTGGCGCGCTACCCCTTCGAGCTCTCCGGGGGCATGCGCCAGCGCGCGGTGCTGGCCATGGCGCTGGTCGCCGAGCCGGAACTGGTCATCCTCGACGAGCCCACCTCGGCGCTGGACGTGCTGACCCAGGCGAGCATCATGAATGCCCTCAAGCGGGTCAAGCAGGAGCAGGGCACCAGCTTCATCCTGATCACCCATGACGTGGCGACTTCCAGCGAACTCGCCGATCGGGTGGCGCTGATGTACGCCGGTCAACTGGTGGAGGTGGCCGACGCCGATGCCTTCTTCAGCCGGCCGGCCCACCCCTACTCGCAGATGCTGATGGCCAGCGTGCCGCGGCTGCGCCAGCGCAGCCGGCCCGAGTCGATCCCCGGCCAACCGCCCAGCCTGTTCGAGCCGCCGAGCGGCTGCCGCTTCGCCGGGCGCTGCCCACATCGCTTCTCCCGCTGCGCCCGGGACCCCGCATCGATCCTCCTCGGCGAGCGGCACCGTGTACGCTGCTGGCTGTACGACGATCCTCGACCAGGAGGCGCGTGATGACGGCATCCCCGAGCATTTTCCACCGGGAGTCCGACGCGACACCGCTGCTCGCGGCCAGCGACCTGCATACCTGGTTCGAGCTGCGCCGGTGGGGCTTCCTGCGCGCGGGGACGGTGCGCGCCGTGGACGGGGTGAACTTCGCGCTCGGCCACGGCGAGGCGGTGGCCTTCGTCGGCGAGAGCGGCTGCGGCAAGAGCTCGCTGGCCCGCACCCTCCTCGGCCTGCATCGGCCCACCCGGGGCGAGGTGCGTTTCGACGGTCGCTCGCTGGGCGACCTCGATGGCGCCGAGCTCAAGGCCTACCGCGCCAGGGTGGGCTACGTACAGCAGGACCCCTACGGTGCGCTGCCGCCCTTTCTGGACGTGCGGCGGATTCTCGCCGAGCCGCTGATCGTGCATGGGGTCAAGGGGCGCGATGAGCGCGAGCGGCGCGTCCAGGCGGCGCTGGAAGAGGTGCGGTTGTCACCCGCCGACGAGTACCTCGGCAAGTTTCCGCATATGCTCAGCGGTGGGCAGCAACAGCGGGTGGTGATCGCCCGGGCGCTGATCCTCGAACCCGCCATGATCATCGCCGACGAGCCGGTCTCGATGCTCGACGCCTCGGTGCGCATCGAGGTCCTCGACCTGCTGCGCGGCATCCAGGCCAGGCGCGAACTGACCCTGGTGTTCATCACCCACGACCTCTCCACCGTGCGCCACTTCGCCGAACGCATCTTCGTGATGTACGCCGGGCGGGTAGTGGAGAGCGCCGCCGTGGACGAGCTGCTCGAGCATCCCCAGCACCCCTACACCCAGGCACTGCTCGCGGCGATCGCCGACCCCGACGCGGCCAACGCCACCCGCCAGCGCGAGGTGCCCGGCGGCGAACCGCCGAGCCTGATGCATCCGCCCGCAGGCTGCCGCTTCCACCCGCGCTGCCCCCACGCCATGGCCGGCCTGTGCGACCGCGACGAGCCCCCCGACTTCGCGCCGCGGCGTCACCACCTCTCGGCCTGCTGGCTGCACCGGTGACCCGGTGGGAGGCCGTCAGGGCCCGAGTTCCACCCGCAGCGGCTGGCGCTCGGCCTCCCAGCGTCCGGCATCCAGGGTGTTGCCCTCGGCGTCCTGCACCAGGTAGCTGCGGTGGCCGTGATGACGCAGGGCGCGGCTCAGCCGCTCGAGGCCCGGGGCGTCGTCGGCGCTGACCAGGCCGATCCGGGTGCCCGGCAGCGTCCACATCCGGGCATGGCCGGCCCGTTCCAGGGCGCGAGGCGGGGGCGGCAGCGCCTGCCTCTCCAGCCAGTCGGCCACCGCGGTGGTGGACCCGATGACGAGCAGGGGAGCGTCGCCGGGTCGGTCGTCCGTGGTCGTCTCCGCCTCGCGGCCGAGTATCCGCCGGTCCGGGGCAAGCGGGGCCCCGTCCAGCACCAGCAGCCGGGTCGCCGGGTCCAGGGTCAGGCCGCGCAGGATGGCGGGTGGCTCGCTCAGGCGGCGCAGCAGGTGGTGGTCGGGGTCGACGCTCAGGGCCGTCGGCGCCCGGTCGCTCCCGAGCGAGAAGGTCGTGCGGTGAGCGTCGAGGCGGACCGTGGCTTGGATCGGCTCGCCCGCGGTCTCGATCACCACGGGCACCTCGAGCGGCCAGGGGGCGTGCTCGCCGTGCTGGGCCAGCGCGCCGCCGACCCGAAAGCCGGCCTCGCTTGCGTCCAGCGCCACCTCGTGGAGGGTCAGCTCCGGCCGTCCCGGGCGGGTCAGCCAGGCGCTGAAGAAGTCCGTCAGGTCGTCGTCGGCCGTCGCCTCGAATGCCGCCTGGAGATCCCGCCAGGCGGCGGTACGGAACATCATGGCATCGGCGAGGCGACGCAGCCCCGCATCGAAGGCGTCGTCGCCGATCTGTCGGCGCAGCATGTGGAAGACCATGGCGCCATGCTGGTAGCCGATCAGTCGTCCCACCGGGTCCTGGCCGCCGCGAAAGCTCGCCAGGGAGCGCTCCTCGGCCGCCGGCAGCGACGCGAGGTCGGCCAGCCAGCGCCGCCGGGTCTCGTGTGCCTCGCCGCGCGCCTCGTCCAGGGCATAGTCGGCCAGGTAGGTGGTCAAGGCCTCGGACCAGTTGCCGCCGTCATGATCGACGCCCACCCCGGCGCCCCACCAGGCGTGCATCAGCTCGTGGGCCAGCGAGGTGTGGGGGATGAAGGGCAGCGGGATGACCCGCTCGCCGAGCAGGGTGAAGCCGGGGAAGGCGAGCCCCACCGGTTCGGGGAAGGCGGCGAGGGTGAAGCTCTCGAACGGATAGCGGCCGAGCCGCCGCTGGAAACGCGCCAGGTGGCGTGCCGTGTGCGCCAGGTAGGTGTCGGCGAAACGCTCGTCCAGGGCGGCGGGGAAGAGGGTGCGCAGCCGAATGCCCTCGGCCTCACGCTCCCGCGACCGCCACGGCCCGACGGCGATCTCGACATCGCGGGTGTACGGGTGCGCATACCGCGAGGTCACGCCTGCGCCGTCCTCGCGCTCCTCGACCAGCGAGCCGATGGCCACCGCGCGCTGGCCGTGGGGCAGGTGGATCGTCAGCGCGAGCGGGCCCGGTGGTGGGGCCTCGACCCGCGGGTACCAGCCGCCGCGGGTCGGCAGCAGGCTGCCCGCCGGCGACACGCGCAGCCGGGTATCGTCGGAACGCGCCGGCAGGGTGCCGCGCCAGTGGATGGTCACGGCCCCGGCTTCATGGGGGGAGGTCTCCTCGGGTGAGGGCGGCAACCGGTAGTGTCCCGGCGCCGGCCGGGCCACGGCGACGGGGCGACCGCCGCGCTCCACCCGCGTCACTTCGAGGCCGTCCAGCAGGTGGAAGTCGTTGCCCGAACGCAACGCCAGTTGCATCTCGCCGCGCAGCTCGCGACTGGTCGGGTCCAGCCACAGCGCCAGCGTGCGGGCCGTCTCGTCGGCCGTGGCGCTGCCCCAGGCCATTGCCAGCAGGGCGAGGGCGAGGCAGCCGGGACGGGGTCGCCGTCGGCGAGACGCCGAGGTCATGGCGAGGTGACGGGGAAGCGGGCGAGGATTTCCCGCACCCGGCCGTCACGCTGGATCTCCAGCGGCAGCAGGGTGCCCGGCACCATGCGCTGCATCACCCCGGTGAGGTTCCCCGGAGCGGCCATGGGGTGGCCGGCGGCCCGCACGATGACATCACCCTCTTGCAGGCCGGCCTCGGCGGCCACGGAGTCCGGCCCGACGCCCTGAATCGCCACGCCGTCGGCGTGAGCGCCGATCAGCACGCCGAGGCGCAGTGCCTCGGGTGGCTCGTGGGGCGATTCGTCCCCCAGCAGGTAGTAGGCATCGGCCAGGCCGGGCGCGGGCGAGTCGCAATCGCCGCTCCGTGTGATCGGCAGCAGGCTACGGTGGTCATCCACGCCCAGGTCGTCGAGCTGATGCGGCACGCCGTGGCCATGGGTGAGGTGGCCCTGGCCGATCAGGCCCACTACCAGGGTGTCGTCGGCGACGGCTTCGGCCAGGGCGGTAGCCATGGCCCGGTCCCAGACCTGCTGGGCGTCGATGAAACGGGCCAGGTCGCCGTCGCCGGGGTGCCGGTCATGGATCTCGGCCAGGGCGTCGCGGTAGGCCTCGGGTGCCGCCACCGGTGGCGTGATGCCGAAGCGCTGCTCCTCGGGGACGGCGCTCCAGCCCTCTTCCACCAGTCGCCGGCGCAGCTCGGGCGTGACGTTCAGCGCCAGCAGCGGGATCCGCTGCATGCGGGCGAAATGCAGGATCGGGAAGTAGAGCGTGGGGTCGAAGCCCCAGGCGTCATGCCACCGGCTGGCCTCGATGAAGCCGGCCTCGTCCAGTTCACCCGCTACCCAGGCATCCAGGGCCGGTTGGGCGTCGCGGGGCAGCATCTCCAGTCCGATCGTCAGGTGCGGTCGATGGGCATGCAGGCCGGCCAGGGTGTGAAGTTGCCAGCGGTGGTGCGCCAGGCGATCGTGCTGCTCGCCGAGCAGCACCACGTCATGCTCGGCCAGCTTGGCCATCAGCGCATCCGGGGCAATGGACTCGCCGCCATCCAGGTACCACTGGCCCGTCGCGGGGCACGCCTCGGCGTTCGCCGACAGCGGCAGGACGAGCCAGGCCATGGCGAACGGGACGGGCAGGACGAAGCGTCGGGCGCGGGAAAATCGCGGCATGTCATCTCCTGGCGGGGGGTGGTGAACCTTCGAGGGCGGGACTTGTTACCTTACCCCAGACGAAAAGAGGCCGCGATCGAGCCGATCACGGCCATGGTGGGAAGCCGGGTTGCCAGCCCCGGACACGCTCGAGCCCTGGCCTCAGCGATGTCGGCTTATCTGTCCATGCGGCACCTCGGCCATCAGGCGCTCGAATTCGCTGCCGCTCATGTGAACCAGGGTCTCGTGGTCGCCGGCCTCGAAATAGATGTCCGGCTGATGGCGTAGTATGTCGTCGATGTAGACCTGCAGACCATAGGCCTGGCCCACCGGCGTCGTGGCGCCCGGGTCGCAATCGTTGAAGCGACTCGTCACCTCATCTTCCGAGGCGAGGGTGACCTTCTCGTGGAACAGCTGCGAGAGCTTGTCGAGATCCGCTTCGCAGTCGCTCGGGACCACGGCGACATGGTAGCCGGAATCGCCGTGCAACATGACGGCCTTGGCCAGTTGGCTACCGGCGACATGGGCCTGCTGGGCGATGCGGCTGGTCGTGACTTCGCGCGGGTGAGTGACCTCCTCGAAGTCGATATCACAGGCCCGGAGGTACTCGCGAATCGTCATTGGCATGGCCATGACACTTTCTCCTTCGGCCTCGAGGGCCGAAAACGACTCAATGGTAGATGCCTCCCTTCGCGTTGAGCTCCACTCCCCAATCATAGTCAAGCCCAATCATAGTCAAGCATAGTTCCGATGTACCGCGGTGGCATCAGCTCATGGCGTTGCCTGGCCCGGATATCGCGCCGGTCGAGTGGGCCATACTCGGGCCGCCTCGAAGGCGCTATCATCGGCCGATGGGACCTCGGGGGAGACGACGATGCGACCAGCGATACGACGACCACTCGCCTGGCCTCGGTGGGGGCTGCTCGCGGGCTGCCTGGCGCTCGCGGCCTGCGGCGACGATGACGGGCTCGTCGAGGTGCCGCTGCCCGTACTGGCGACGAACCCCGAGGCCCACGACGGCAAGCGGGTGGCGACCCAGGGAGTCGTGCGCCATTTCGAGGACCCCCTGCATTACTGGATCGAGGACGAGGACCTGCATCGGGTCGAGATCTTTCCTCACGAGGAGATCGCGCCCCACCTGGGCGAGGCGGTGCGGGTGGAGGGGCGTTTCCGCTTCTCGACCAGCGAGGGGCGACGGCTGACGCTGGACAGCGTCGAGCCGTTGGGCACCATCGGGCCAGCGGACAGCGGCGAGTGATCGGACGGCCAGGGAGGCGGCGCGTGCAGGGTAGAGCGGTCATGGCTCGGCTGGGGGCGACCCCGCGGTTGCCGGCGGGGCAGGGGCGGATCGAGGCGATCGACCTGGCCCGCGGCGTGGCCATCGCGCTGATGATCCTGAGCCATGCGGTCAGCGGACTGCTGGGCATCCGTGAGGTGCCCGACTGGGGCATGGTGCCGATCCACCTGCTCACCAAGTTCTCTTCGTCGCTGTTCATCACGGTCTTCGGCATCGCCCTGGCGGTGGCCTTCCTGCCGAAGACCGAGGCCCCGGACTGGCCGCGTCGGCGCCTCAAGCTGATGCTGCGCGGGCTCGAGGTGCTGTTCTGGTACAAGGCGCTCACCGTCGTCGAGATGCTGCCGCTCTACTCGGCACGGGACATCCTCGACACGCTCCTCTACCAGCGCTTCCCGATCTGGGTCGAGATCCTCGGCTTCTATGCCATCGCGCTGCTGTGGCTGCCCTGGGTCCTGCCGCTGTGGCGGCGACTGCCACTCTGGGCGCGATTGGCGGGCCCGCTGGCGATCGCCTTGTTGTCGGGCTGGCTGGAGCGGCACTTCGCGTTCTGGGGCATCGGCCCGCTCAAGGCGATCCTGGTCGAGGATGCGGGCCACTACGCCTGGGGCCAGCTCTCGCGGCTGCCGCTGGTGATGGTCGGGCTGCTGATCGGCGAGGCCGTGCTGCGCGGCTACTGGCAACCAGCGGCGCGCCGCCGGCTGGTGCTGGGGCTGGCGGGTGTCGGGGCGGCAATGCTGCTGGGCTTCGTGGCGGTGTCGCTGCCCGGGCTCGACGAGGCGCTGGTGGCGGTGGCCTGGAACGTCGGCAAGCACCCGCCGGAGCTCCCCTTCATGCTGTTCAGCCTCGGCGGCGCCCTGGTGATCCTGGCGCTCTGCCTGCTCGGTGGCGAGCGCGGGGCCGCCTGGCTGCGGCCGATCACCACCATCGGCTCCGATGCGCTGATGGCCTTCATCTTCCATATCGTGGTGATCTTCCTGATCCTGCGCTTCCTGCTCGAGGCCTGGCAGGTCTACACCTATCCGCAGGTGCTGGGTATCGGCCTGGCACTGATCCTGGCCACCGCTGGCTGGATCGCCTTGATCGGCTGGATCCGGGAGCGACGCTGATGCGTGCGCTGGCCCTGGGGCTCGCCCTGCTGGTGCTGCCGTTCCCGGCCCTGGCCGAATCCGCGTGGGCGGCACGACTCGAGGCGAAGCTGGCAGCTCTCGAGGCCGGGTTCGACGGCGAGCTGGGGGTCGTCGTGCGGCCGCTGGGCAGCGACGAGCGCTTCGGCTGGCGGGCCGACGAATCCTGGTACCTGGCGTCGCTGATCAAGGTGCCGGTGGCCATCGAGCTGATGGCACGGGTCGAAGCGGGCGAGAGGGCGCTGGACGAGCGACTGGTGCTGCGCGAGAGCGATTACGTGGACGGTGCCGGGCCCACCAACTGGGCGCCCCCCGGGGCCGAGCTGACGCTGCACGGCCTGCTCGAGGCGATGCTCACCGTGAGCGACAACACCGCCAGCGACATGCTGATCGGCCTGCTGGGGCTCGAGGCGGTCAATCGGCGTGCCGCCGCCATGACGGGGGAGGGCGGCCTCGGGCCCATCACTACCCTGCTGGAGGTGCGCCGCCAGGTCTACGGGCGGCTGCATCCGGCGGCACGGGCCCTGGGCGGCATGGACTTCATCGAACTGCGCAAGATCGACGACGACGCGGCACGCCTCGACTGGCTGACCGAGCGCCTGGGGGTTTCCCGCGAGGCGCTGCAGCTGCCCTCCCTGGATGCCGCCTTCGATGGTTACTATGCCACAGAGCTCAACAGTGGCCGGCTCGATGCCTTCGCCGAACTGCTCGCCGTGCTGGGCGAGGGCAGGGCATTGGGGCCGGCGGCCACCGGCCGGCTGCTGGCGATGATGGAGCGGACCACCAGCGGCGAGGCGCGCCTCAAGGCCGGCCTCGGTGCGGGGATGCGCTTCGCCCACAAGACCGGTACCCAGCAGCGGCGCAGCTGCGATGCCGGTATCGCCATCCACGGGGAGGGCGCCGCCACCCGGCGAGCCGTGATCGTCGCCTGTACGCGGGGCGAGGCGGATGTCGCACGCTCCGAGCGGTTGCTGGCCGCGATCGGCCGGGCGATCCGCGAGGTCGGATTGCCATAGCCCAGGGGACTGTCTTAGCCAAAGGTATGAGTCGTTCGGGCGGCATTGTCATTGACAGCCTTCCGGGGACGGCCTAGGCTCAGCAATGAGTGTTACCGGTAACATCGCTCGTGCCCACAGCCAGCCGATGCCGGTACTCGACGATCAAACAAGACGCTTGCCACAGCGCAGGATCCAACAACGTACAAACAGCCTTGGAGATACACGCCATGACAGCCATCTGGCGCAGCACGCTCACCCTGGCCGGCGCGGCCACCCTGTCCCTGGGCATTGCCCAGGCCCAGACACCGGACCTCTCGGACCCGCCCGCCATCGAGGGCGAGACCATCGCCGACCACGGTAGCCACACCATCCGCATGGGCATCGGCCTGGCCGAGAGCTCACCGCAGTACCTCTCCAGCCAGTACTTCGCCGATATCCTCGAGCAGCGCACGGAGGGTCGCCTCACCGTCAACATCTTCCCCAACAGCCAGCTGGGCGACGATGTGCAGATGATGGAGATGCTCCAGACCGGTACCCTGGACATGACCTATCCCTCCTCGTCGCCGGCTACGACCTATGTGTCGGAACTCGCGGCCTTCGACCTGCCGTTCCTGTTGCCGACCCGCGAGGCGGCCGTCGCGGTGATGAACAGTGATGTCGCCCAGTCCATGCTCGACGCCTTCGACGGCACGGGCATCAAGGCGTTGACCTTTTCCGAGAACGGCTACCGCCAGCTCTCCAACAGTGCCCGCCCGGTCGAGTCGCCGGAAGACGTCGCCGGCCTCGATGTGAGCGGCCTGACCATCCGTACCATGGAGAACCCGGTGCACCTCGCGATCTGGCAGACGCTCGGTGCCAACCCCACGCCGATGGCCTTCGGCGAGCTGTTCTCGGCCATGGAGCAGGGCGTGGTCGACGGTCAGGAGAACCCCTGGAGCACCATCCTCACCTCCAACTTCCATGAGGTGCAGGACTACGGTTCCGAGACTCGCCACGTCTATACGCCCTTCATCATGATGATGTCCGAACGCACCTGGGACCGCCTCGCGCCGGAATACCAGGAACTGGTGGAGGAGGCGGCCCGCCGGTCTGCCGAATACGAGATCCAGCTGGCCACCGAGTATGACGACTGGTCGCGCGAGCAGCTCGAGGAGCGTGGCATGCAGATCACTCGCCTGAACGACGAGCAGATCGCCGCCTTCCAGGAGGCCGTGCAACCGGTCTATGACGAGTGGGCACCGCGCATCGGCGAAGACCTGATCGCCGAGATCCAGGCCATCGTCGCAGAGACCACCAACGACTGATTCTTCCCTCCCTATCTACTGACTGGGCAGCGGCAGGGGGCATCGCCCCCTTGCCCTGTCGCAGGAGCGCTGCATGTCAACGTCCACTCCTCCGCCCGTCGATCCCGGCGTGTTTCTCGACGACCCCAACCGCGCGCCCCTCGAACTCGACATCGAGGCGCGCAAGGGGCCGGCGATCTTCCGCTGGCTGACCGTGATCATGGAACAGCTGATCGCCGCCATCCTGGTCGCCCTCATCGTCTCGGTGTCGGCCAACGTCATCGGCCGCTCGCTGCTGAACCGCTCGCTGCCCTGGGCCGACGAACTGGCGCGCATGTTGTTCATCTGGCTGATCTTCCTCGGGGCCGCGGCGGCCTTCGCCCGCTTCGAACACATCGCGGTGGACTTCCTGGTGCGCAAGCTCCAGCCGCGCGGGGCCTATCTGCTCTACATGCTCCAGCACCTGATCATCACCGTGCTGATGGGCATCATCGTCTGGGGCGGCTACCTGGTGATGTCGCGCTCCACCGGGCGCACCGCCATCCTCGGCGTGCCCTGGAACCTGATCAACGTCTCGCTGGTGCTCTGCGCCGCCTTCATCGCCGCGGTGGCGCTGTGGCGTGCCTGGCAGTGCGTGCGGCTGATACACGATCCATCAGCGCCTGTACGACGCGGAGGGGTCTGAGCCATGTTGTGGATCTTCCTGGGTATCCTGTTCGCCTCCATCGCCATCGGCCTGCCGATCGCCTTCGGTCTCGGCGTCGCGGCGGTGGTCATGGCGGTGATGTCCGACATCCCGCTGTCGATCCTGATCGAGCAGTCGATCCGCGGGGTCAACAACTTCCCGCTGCTGGCGATTCCGTTCTTCATCCTGGTCGGGGAGGTGATGAGTGCCGGCGGCATCGCCCGACGGTTGATGGACCTGGCCGGGGCGCTGGTCGGCTTCATCCGCGGTGGCCTGGGCCAGGTGGCGATCACCGGCTCGATGTTCTTCGGGGGCATCAGCGGCTCGGCGGTGGCCGACACCGCCGCCACCGGGGCGATGATGATCCCCTCGATGAAGCAGCAGGGCTATTCCGCCCCGCATGCTACCGCCATCAACACGGTGTCGTCGGTGATCGGCATCATCATCCCGCCGTCGATCCCGCTGATCCTGTTCGGCATTGTCACCGAGACCTCGATCAGCCGCCTGTTCATCGCCGGCATCGTGCCGGGGCTGCTGATCGGCTTCGGCCTGATGGTCACCACCTTCATCATGGCCAGCATCGAGCACGCCGGGCAGACGCGCAAGTTCCGCCTCGACCTGCTGTGGCAGGCCTTCAAGTCGGCCTGGCTGGCCCTGGTGCTGCCGGTGATCGTGGTCGGTGGCATCATCGGCG
The DNA here is from genome assembly GCF_059509875.1 of Halomonas sp. LMYGS-3. Classification (NCBI taxonomy): domain Bacteria; kingdom Pseudomonadati; phylum Pseudomonadota; class Gammaproteobacteria; order Oceanospirillales; family Halomonadaceae; genus Halomonas; species Halomonas sp. LMYGS-3. Next base: position 38,610 of record NZ_JCAKFQ010000008.1, read on the forward strand.
GGGTCTTCACCGCCACCGAGGCGGCGGTGGCGGCGCTGCTCTACTCGTTGGCCATCTCGCTGGTGGTCTACCGCGAATTCCACGTCCGCGACCTGTGGGGGATGCTGATCCGCACCGCGCGGCTGACCGGCATGGTGCTGCTGCTGCTGGCCTTCGCCACCGTGATCGCCTGGTTCCTGACCATCAACATGGTGCCCCAGACCCTGGTGCGCCAGGTGCAGGCGATCACCCAGGAGCCCTTCTGGCTGCTGATGATCGTCGCCGGCCTGCTGCTGCTGGTGGGCTTCGTGATGGACCTGACCCCGGCCATGGTGATCATGGCGCCGATGCTGACGCCGATCGTCACCTCGGTGGGTGTCGACCCGGCCTACTTCGGCGTGCTGATGGCCTTCATCCTCGGCATCGGCCTGCTGACCCCGCCGGTGGGTACCTGCCTCTATGTCGGCTGCGGGGTGGGCAAGGTCTCGATGGAGGCGCTGGTGCGGGCGATGCTGCCCTACTATGCGGCGCTGCTGGTGGTACTGGTGGTGCTGATCGCCTTCCCGGGCCTGGTCACCTGGCTGCCCGATCTCACCGCCGTCCGTGGAAACTGAGTACGGCAACTGACGACGGGAGGTCATGTGAAGGCTGCCACGTACCGCATTCTGGTGATGGGCGTATCGGGTTCGGGGAAGTCCCATGTGGGCCGCCTCCTGGCCGAGCGACTCGGTGTCGACTTCATCGATGGCGACGACCACCACTCGCCGGCGAGCATCGACAAGATGGCCAACGGCATCCCCCTGGACGACGCGGATCGCCGCGAGTGGCTCGAGACCCTGGCGGGCTGTTTCGGCGACTACCGGCGCCGCGAGGCGTCGGTGGTGATCGCCTGCTCGGCCTTGAAGCGACGCTACCGGGACACCCTTCGGGGGGGCGACGGCGACCTCGCCATCCTCTTTCTCGAGGGCGATCGCGAACGGCTTCGCCAACGGCTCGGGAGCCGGGAGGAGCACTTCTTCCGGGGTGAGGCCATGCTCGACAGCCAGTTGAGCGATCTCGAGCCTCCCGGTCGCGACGAAGCCGTCGTCGTGGATATCGGCCAGACGCCGGAGCAGATCGTCGAGGCGTTCCTGCTGACCCTGGAGGGGCGCTGACACCGGGGCGGGGATCGTGAATCGTCGCGGGAAGTCGGCTATGGTAGCCGGCTTCCAGACACCGCTCCATCGATCGAGGCACCGGAGGCCGTGAAGAAGAGACGACCGACACTCCAGGACATCGCCGACCGGGTGGGCGCGACGAAGATGACCGTCAGCCGCTGCCTGCGCAACCCCGAGTCGGTCTCCGAGGCGCTGCGGGAGCGCATCTTCGCCGTGGCCGAGCAGATCGGCTACATTCCCAACCGGGCACCGGACCTGCTGTCCAAGGCGACCAGCCGCTCGATCGGCGTGCTGGTGCCGTCCCTGACCAACCAGGTGTTCGCCGACGTCATCGTCGGCATCGAGGCGGTGACCGAACCGCTCGGCTACCACCTCATGCTCACCCACTACGGCTACAGCCCGGAGCTGGAGGAGCGCAGCCTGGCCTCGCTGCTCTCCTACAACGTCGATGGCGTGATCCTCTCCGACAGCCGCCACACGCCACGCAGCTGCCGCATGCTGGAGACGGCGGGCATCCCCTCGGTGGAGATCATGGATACCCACCTGTCGCCGATTCACCAGGCGGTCGGCTACGACAATGTGGCCGCCGCCCGCGACATGGTCGCGGAGATGATCCGCCACGGCCGCCGCCATATCCTCTACCTGGCGGTGCGCCTCGACGAGCGTACCCGCCAGCGCGAGGAGGGCTACCGCCAGGCCATGGAGGCCCATGGCCTGACACCCATGACCCTGCAGCGGACCCAGCGCTCCTCCTACAGCGTGGGGGCCGCCCTGTTGGCCGAGATCCTCGCCGAGCACCCCGAGACCGATGGTATCTTCTGCACCAACGACGATGTGGCCGTGGGGGCCTACTTCGAGTGCCTGCGCCGTGGCGTCCCGGTGCCCGGCCGATTGGCGATCGCCGGCTTCCACGGCCACGACGTGGGCCAGGTGATGTCGCAGCGGCTCGCCAGCGTGGTCACCCCGCGCGAGGCGATCGGCGAGCGCGCCGCCCGCGAGCTGCTAGCGCGCATTCGCGGCGAGGCGCCGGGCGAAACCGTCATCGACCTGGGATATCGCATCGAGGTCGGCGATACGCTCAGGTAAGCTGTCGATATGCGTTCCGGCTATGAGTCGACTAGCGTGTCGCAATTAGCAAGTGGCGCCCGACACGGTAGGCTATAGGGAATCCGCCGTGACGATCCGACCCTGCCGGGGCCGGTCTCACCGCCTACATCACACGAGGAGTGCCTCTATGTCGTTTGCCCGCCGTCTTTCGTCGCTGCTCGCCCTGGCGACGCTGCTGGGCTTGTTCGCCGTTCCGGCAGCGGCGGAGTCCGGCCGTCTGCACCTGGTGGCGACCACCGGCATGATCGCCGATGCCCTGCGCCGGGTCGGCGGCGAGCAGGTCGAGGTGCGTGGCCTGATGGGCGAGGGGGTCGACCCCCACCTCTATCGCCAGACGCGCAGCGACGTCACCGCCATGACGCGAGCCGATGCGGTGTTCTGGAACGGGCTCTACCTGGAGGCGCAGCTGGAAGAGTTCCTCGGGCGCCTGGGCCGGCGCAAGCCGGTGTTCGCCGTGGGCGAGGCGGTGCCGGCCGAGGTGCGGCGGGCCGACGAGGAGTACCCCGACCAGTCCGATCCCCACGTATGGATGGATCCCGGCCGCTGGCGGTACGTGGTACTGGCGATTCGCGATGCCCTGAGCGAGCTCGCCCCCGAGCATGCCGAGGCCTTCGCCCAGCGTGCCGACGACTACCTGGTCGAGCTCGACGCGCTCGATGCCTATGCCCGCGAGGTGCTCGCCAGCGTGCCGGAGGAGGCCCGGGTGCTGGTAACCGCCCACGACGCCTTCGGTTACTTCGGCGATGCCTATGACTTCGAGGTGCTGGGCATCCAGGGCTTCTCCACCGAGAGCGAGGCCGGTCTGGCACGGATCGAGTCGATGGTGAATGTGCTGGTGGAACGGCAGATCGGCGCCATCTTCATCGAGACGTCGGTGTCGGACCGCAACATCCGGGCGCTGATCGAGGGGGCGGCGGCCAAGGGCCACGAGGTGCGCATCGGCGGCGAGCTCTTCTCCGACGCCATGGGACCCCGGGGTACCTACGAGGGTACCTGGCTGGGCATGATCGACCACAACGTCACCCTGATCGCCCGGGAGCTGGGCGGCGAGGTACCCGAGGGGGGACGCCTGGCTCGCCTCGCCTTGGCCGAGGAGGCGCCATGAACCGCGCACCGAGGGTCAGCGAGGAGGTCGCGGCCAGCCCCCTGGCGGTCCAGGGCCTGACCGTCAGCTATGACCGGCGTCCGGTGGTCTACTCGGTGGACTTCGTCACGCCGCCGGGCAGCATGACGGGAATCGTCGGGCCCAACGGCGCCGGCAAGTCGACCCTGCTCAAGGCGGCGATGGGCATCACCCGGCGGCTCACCGGCGACGTACGCGTCTTCGGCGAGCCCATCGAGCAGATGTCGCGACACATCGCCTACGTGCCCCAGCGCAACAGCATCGACTGGGACTTCCCCGCCACGGTGATCGACGTGGTCACCATGGGGCTGTTCCGCGACCTGCGCTGGTGGCAGTTCACTCGCCGGCAGCATCGCGATCGCGCCATGGAGAGCCTGGTCCGGGTCGGCATGGAGGCCTTCGCCGACCGCCAGATCGGCCGGCTCTCCGGGGGCCAGCAGCAGCGGGTGTTCCTGGCCCGGGCGCTGACCCAGCAGGCCGAGCTGACCATCCTCGACGAGCCCTTTGCCGGCGTCGACGCGGCCACCGAGAAGGCCATCGTCGAGGTGCTCAAGCGGCTGCGCGCGGAGGGCCGGACCCTGCTCTGCGTGCACCACGACCTCGCCACGGTGCGTGACTACTTCGATCACGTGCTGCTGCTCAACGTGCACCGGATCGCCGCCGGCCCCGTCGAGGAGGTGTTCACCGAGAACAACCTCCAGGCGACCTACGGCGGTCGCCTGAGCGCCTTGCAGCTGACGCGCCTGGTCGGCGATCCCGTGACCCAGCGGAGCGACTGATGGAGACCTGGTGGCAGGCGTTGACCTTCTCGCTGGGCTACAACACCAGCCTGGTGACCCTCGGCAGCATGCTGCTCGGCGCCGGCGGGGGGATGATCGGCAGTTTCGTGCTGCTGCGCAAGCGTTCGCTGGTCAGTGACGCGATCAGCCATGCGACCCTGCCGGGCCTCGCCCTGGCCTTCATCCTCGCCGGCCTGTGGCAGGGCGACGGCCGCTGGCTGCCGGGGCTGCTGCTCGGCGCCGCCCTGAGCGCCGCCGTGGGGCTCTGGGCGGTGCAGACGATCAGCGCGCGCACCCGGCTCGGCGAGGACGCCGCCATCGGCGCGATCCTCTCGACGTTCTTCGCCTTCGGCGTGGTGCTGATCACCGTCATCCAGTCGATGCAGGTAACCGGCCAGGCCGGGCTGACCGGTTACCTGGTCGGTGCCACGGCCGGTATGCTGGCCTCCGAAGCGCAGCTGATCGCGCTCTGTGCCCTGGGGTTGTTGCTGGCGATCTTCGTGCTGCGTCGCGATTTCCTGCTGGTCTGCTTCGATGCGGAGTTCGCCCGTACCCAGGGGGTGAGCACCTGGCGGGTCGACCTGCTGATGCTGCTGCTGCTGATGGCGGTGGTGGTGATCGGGCTCAAGGTCACCGGGCTGATCCTGATCGTGGCGCTGACCATCATCCCACCTGTCACCGCACGCTTCTTGACCGACCGTCCGCTGCGCATGGTGGCACTGGCCGCGCTGCTGGGGGCGCTGGCCGGATACCTCGGGGTGACGCTGTCGAGCGTGCAGGAGGGTCTGCCCACCGGACCCTTGATCGTGCTGGCCTCCTTCGCGCTGTTCATGGTCTCCTTCCTGTTCTCGCCGTGGCGCGGGGTGCTCGCCACGCTGCTGGCCCATCAGCGCTTCCGCCGCCGGGTCCACGTGCGCCAGGGTCTGCTCGCGCTGGCCCGCGAGGAGCCGATCTTCGACAACCTGACCCTGAAGTTGCTGCGGCGTCAGGGGTATATCCGGCGCGATGGCGTGGCGACACCGCCGGGTCGCGCCGCGGCGCGCGATGCCGAGCACGAGGAGCGGCTGTGGGCGCTCTACCGCGAGCGCCATCCGGACGACGCCCTGCACCAGGAAAATTCCGGCCTCACCCCCATTTCCCGGGTGCTCTCTGCGGACGCGATCATGGCGCTGGAGGCTCAGTTGCCACCCAGAGCGGAGGGGGGGCGATGAGCGACTTCATGATGTTCAGCCTGGTGCCGCTGACGGTGGCGGTGATCATCGGCATGACCTGTGCGTTGCTGGGCAACTTCCTGGTGCTGCGCCGCCAGAGCCTGATCGGCGACGCCATCAGCCATGTGGCGTTGCCCGGCATCGTGGTCAGCTTCCTGCTCACCGGCACGCTCGCCTCCACGGCGATGATGCTGGGGGCCGGCGCCTCGGCACTGGTCACGGTGGCGATGATCGAGCTGATCCGGCGGCTCGGCCGGGTGGAGATCAGCGCGGCCATGGGAGTGACCTTCACCAGCCTGTTCGCGCTGGGCGTGCTGCTGCTGGAGTGGCACCAGGCCAGTGGGGTGCACCTGGACGTGGAGCACGCGCTCTACGGCAACCTGGAGAGCCTGATCTGGTTCGACGGCACGGGGCCGGCCGCCCTGTTCGACCCCGTGGCCCTCGCCGACCTGCCGCCGCAGTTGGCCCGGGTCGCCTGGGTGGGCCTGCTGGTGGGGGGCTTCGTGGCGGTGTTCCGCCGCCAGCTGGTGCTCGGCAGCTTCGATCCCGACTTCGCCGCCAGCGTCCGGGCGCATCCCGTGCTGGTCGACCTGTTGCTGGTGACCATGGTGGCGGTGGCGGCGATCGCCGCCTTCGAGGCGGTGGGCTCGATCATCGTCATCGCGATGTTCATCTGCCCGGCCGCGGCGGCACGGCTGATGACCGATCGGCTCGGGGCCCAGATCGCCTGGAGCCAGCTCTTCGCCGTGATCTCGTCGGTGGTTGGCTACCTGCTGGCGGGGCACGGCCTCGGCTGGCTGGGTTTCGATGCCTCGGTGAGTGCCGCCGGCACGATCGCCACCCTGGCCGGATTGATCCTGCTGCTGGCCTGCCTGTTCGGCCCGCGTCGGCATCGGATGGGGAGTGCCCGAACCGTCTGAGGCGCCGTCGCATCACGACATGCACGAGGAGCACCCGATGGAGATTCGCCCTGCAGCCACCCTGGCCATGGTACGGGACGGCGCGGCCGGCCTGGAGGTGTTGCTGCTGCAGCGCACCTGGCAGGCGGCCTTCCTGCCCGGCTACTTCGTCTTTCCGGGCGGCGCCGTCGATGCCGTCGATGCCGTCGATCGCCATGACCGTGAGCTGATGGCCGGCGCCAGCGACGCGGCGATCAGCCAGACCCTGAGTCTCGACGAGGGCGGCGCCGACTACATGATCGCCGCGCTGCGCGAATGCTTCGAGGAATCCGGCCTGCTGCTGGCCATGGACGGGGAAAGGCGGGTGCCCGGGCCGGACCACCCGGCACTGGCCGAGGGCCGGTCGGCCCTGCTGGCGGGCGAGCTGGGATTTCTCGAGCTGTGCCGGCGCCATGGGTTGATCCTGCCCCTGGACCGGCTCGCCTATGTGGGCCACTGGATCACCCCCAAGGGACCGCCGCGGCGCTTCGATACCCGCTTCTTCGTGGCCCGGGCGCCGGAGGGCCAGGGGGTGGCTCCGGACGGCAGCGAGATCATCGACCATGTATGGATCGCCCCCGGCGAAGCGCTCGCCGAGCACCGCGCCGGTCGCCGGCCCCTCGGTCATCCCACCCTGCGCACCCTGCGCTACCTGGCCGACTTCGACAGCGGCGAGGCGCTGCTGCGTCACGCTCACGCCAATCCCCCGGCGCCGCGGCCGAGCAAGGCCTGGCCGGCGCGCAAGGGTGGCGAGCCCTGGCGGGTCGAGCCGGACGCCCCGGCTTACGTCGAGGTGCGCCGGCTCGATCCCGAGCGCCGCGGCACGGCCCGCGCCGAGATCGTCCCCGGTGAGCCGGTCACCCTGGCCCCGGGTGTCGTCCGCCTCACCGCGCCCAACCCCGGGGTGATGACCGGCCCCGGCACCAACAGCTACCTGCTGGGGGAGGGCGGCGACTGGACGGTGATCGATCCCGGCCCCGATCTGCCCGCGCATCTCGAGCGCCTGCTGGAGGTCACCGGCGGGCAGATCACCCAGATCCTGGTCACCCATACCCATCGCGACCACTCGCCGGGGGCGGCGGCGCTCAAGACGCGTACCGGGGCCCAGGTGCTGGGCATGCCGCCGCCGCCGGGGCGCAGCCAGGATGCCGCCTTCGCCCCGGATGCGGTACCGCGGCACGGCGGGCGCATCGAGACGGCGGCCGGCCTGCTCCGGGTGCTGCACACCCCGGGCCACGCCTCCAACCACCTCTGCTACCTGCTGCTGCCCGAGCGGCTGCTGTTCTCCGGCGATCAGGTGATGCAGGGCTCCACGGTGGTGATCAACCCGCCGGACGGTGACATGGCCGCCTACCTGGACGCGCTGCATGCCCTGCTGGACGAGCCGATCGCGCATATCGCCCCCGGCCACGGCTTCCTGATCGGCCAGCCCCACTCGGCCATCGACTTCCTGATCACCCACCGCCTGGCCCGCGAGCACAAGGTGGCTCGGGCGCTGGCGCGCCACGGCCCGGCGACGCTCGAGACCCTGACCCGCCATGCCTACGACGACGTGCCCGAGGCCCGGCAGGGTATCGCCGAGCGCTCGGCCCTGGCCCATCTGCTCAAGCTGGAGCGAGACGGGCGCGCGCGGCGTCGCGGCGATGAGTGGCTCAGCGCCTGAAACCGGGTTAGAGCGTGCGCCAGGGGGAGGGCGGCGGCGCCTGCAGGGTCTCGAGCAGGGCCTCCAGGGCCTGGCCGAGGGCCTCCCGGGAGGCAGCGCCGCCCAGGCACAGGCGCACCGCCTGGGGCGCCGGCTCGCTGCCCACGCAGAAGGGCTCGGGGCCGGTCAGGCGCACGCCGCGCTGTTCCAGGCCGGCCAGCAACTCGGCGGCGCGCAGCCCCTCGGGCAGTGGCAGCCAGAGGTTGTTGCCGTGGGGCCGGCCGGTGGGGCCATAGGCGGCCAGGCGTGCCCGGGCCAGGCGCTGGCGCTCGGCCTGCTCCGCGGTCTGCCAGGCCAGCAGCCGGTCACTGTCATCGCTTGCCACCCAGCGGCACACCGCCTCCACCATCAGCGGCGGCACCATCCAGCTCTGGGCGCGCAGCGCCGCCCCCAGTCGCTCGCGCAGCGCCTCCGGCACCGCCAGGGCGCCGATGCGCAGGCCGCCGGCCAGCACCTTGGCGGTGCTGAAGGCGAACAGGGTGCGCTCCGGGGCGAGCCGATGGAGCGGCGTGCCGCGCTCCGCCTCCGGCAGGTACTGTACTCCGTCCTCCAGGATCCAGAACTCGTGGCGGCGCGCCAGCTCGGCCAGCCGTTCGCGGCGTGCCTCACTCAGCACCGCGCCGGTGGGGTTGTTCTGATCCGGGGTGACGTAGACCAGCCGTGGCGGCTGCTGGGCGCATAGTCGTGCCAGGGCCTCCATGTCCATGCCGTCGGCGTCCAGGGGCACGGGGAGCACCTTGAGATGCGCCAGGCGCGCGGCACCGATCAGCCCGGGGTAGGTGAGGGCGTCGGCGGCGATGCGCTCGCCGGGACGCGTCAGGGCGCGCAGGGTCAGGTCAATGCCGTGCTGGCCACCCTGGGTGACCACCAACGACTCGGGCGTCACCGGCATGCCGAGTCGGGTCATCCAGGCGGCGAGGCGCTCACGGTGGACCGGCAGGCCGCGCTCCGGCTGATACGCCACGGCCCGTTGCAGTACCGCCTCGTCCCGGGCGATCTCGGCCAGGGCGCGCCCCAGGGCGGCGGCGCGCAGCGGATGGGGTGGCGGCAGGCTCAGACTGAGGTCGATCAGGCTGTCATCGGCATCGGGGTGAGTGGCCAGGAAGGGGGGCGGTTCGGCCCCCTCGACGCCGCGCACATAGGTGCCACTGCCGACCCGGGCCGCCACCCAGCCCTGGCGCTCCGCCTCGGCATAGGCGCGGGTCACGGTGCCCACGGTGACGCCCAGGGCATCGGCCAGGCGGCGTTGGGGTGGCAGGCGCTGCCCCGGGGGCAATTCGCCACCCTGGATGGCGCGGGCGATGGCCTCGCTGATGGCTCGGTAGCGCGGACCTGCCGTCTCGAGCTGGGGAATCCAGATTGTCATGGTGACAATAAAATCCTTGCCGGCGAAATTGCACCGATTATGCTGTGAATTGTAGGCAATGAACGCGCTAAAAACCACCAAACATTCCATAATTGTATGGGTGCAATGACATGGAAGCCTTGGCATTCCTCGGGCCCGCGGCCCTCTACATGATCTCGATGACCATCACGCCTGGCCCCAACAACGTGATGTTGACCGCCTCCGGGGCCAACTACGGTTTCCTGCGGACCCTGCCGCACATCTTCGGCATCCTGGGTGGCTGTTTCCTGCTCTTCGCCGGCATTGCCCTGGGGCTGGGGCTGGTGTTCGAACGCTATCCGCTGGTGCAGACGATGCTGCGCCTGATCGGCAGCGCCTATCTGCTCTACCTGGCCTGGTGCATCGCCACGGCCCCGCCGCCCGACCTGCGGCAGCGGGGCGAGGGGCGGCCGCTGAGCTTCTGGCAGGCGGCGGCCTTCCAGTTCGCCAACCCCAAGGCGTGGGTGATGGGGCTGGCACTGATGGCGGGCTTTCTGCCCGACGGTGGGGACACCGTGGCAAACGCCCTGCTGCTGGCCGGTTTCGCCGAACTGGTGGGGCTGCCGTGCATCGCCCTCTGGGCGGGATTCGGTACTGCCATCGGCCGCTGGCTCGACACGCCGCGCGCCTGGCGCATCTTCAACGGCCTGATGGGGGGGCTCACCGCCGCCTGCGTGTATTTCATCCTCGGCTAACTGACAACGCCCTGGGGGCGGCGCCCTCAGGAGGATGCTCTCTCGGTGGTACCTGGGCGCCTGGCCATCAGGGTGATCTCGACATGGGCGCCGCCGTAAAGGCGCGGCGACTGGGTGCAGGTGCGGGCGGGATAGTAGTGATCCTCGAAGAACTCGGCATAGACGGCGTCCATCATGCGGATTTCGTCGAGGTCGGTGATATGCACGTCGACCCGCACCGCATCGTTCAGGCTACAGCCCGCCGATTCGAGCATGCGCTGGATGCGCCGCATCACCATCCGCGTCTCCTCGCGGATGTCGCCGAGCACCGTCTCGCCGCCCTGGATATCCTCCGCGGTCAGGCCGGAGAGGAAGACATAGTCGTCATCGATCACCAGGTGGCAGCCCGGGAAGAGCGGCGCGGGCAGGGTCGGGTCGTTGCGATGGACCGGCATGAGGTCCCTCCGTCTGTCGGGGGTTACCGTCACTATAGCCGTTCGAGGTGTCTTGCCGAGGTGTTCCCGGAGGCGTGCTCAGGAGCCCTGGATACCGCAGGTGCTGCACTCACTGCTGGAATTCGGGAGACAAAGCGTAGCGGTGCTACAGGAACGCCTCGAGCTCCTCGCTGCCCAGGTTGCCGCCGGTGATCACCACCACGACATCGCCCTCCGGCGGCAGCGTCACGGCCTCTTCCAGCAGGGCGGCGACGCCCACGGCGGCCCCCGGCTCGGCGGCGAGCTTGGCCTGGTAGAGCAGGTGACGCATGGCGCGGTGGATGGCGGCCTCGTCCACGGTGGCGAGCGCCTGGACGTTCTGCCGGCTGAGCGGATAGGTGTGCTCGCCGACGATGGCGGCGGCCAGGCTCTTGGCGCAGGTATCGACTCGTTCGAGTTTCGCGGGCCCGCCCCGGGCCCAGGCGTGGGCCATGCTCGCCGCCCCGCTCGGCTCCACACCGATCAGCGAAAGCGCTGGCCGCAGGTGCGAAGTGGCCACACCGATGCCAGCGATCAGCCCGCCGCCGCCGACGGGGCAGAGGATGGCGGTGGCCTCCGGGGCCTGCTCGAGGAGCTCCAGGCCCACGGTGCCCTGGCCGGCCACGATGCGCTCGTCGTCGTAGGGGTGCACCAGGGTGAGGCCGCGCTCCTCGACCAACCGATGCATCAGCGCCCAGGCGTCGTTGATGTCGCCGTGCAGGATCACCTCGGCGCCGAATTCGCGGCTGCCTGCCACCTTGAAGGGGCTGGCGTTCTCGGGCATCACGATGGTCACCGGCACCCCGACCTGGCGGGCCGCCCAGGCCAGGCCCAGGGCGTGGTTGCCGGCCGAGACGGCGCCCAGCCCGCCGTCGAGCTCCCCGCGTTCGGCGGTGCGCAGCCAGTTCAGGGCGCCGCGGGCCTTGAAGGAGCCGGTGCGCTGGAAGAGCTCGCCCTTGAGCCAGACTCGCCGCCCCAGTCGATCGGAGAGGCGGTGGTCGGTCACCAGGGGCGTGGGGGAGAGGGTGTCGGCGAGGCGTGCCTGCGCCTGTTGAAGCCGTGCCAGATCGATCATGTCGTCGCCTCCGCTGCCATGCCGAAGGGCCGTCCGGCGCACGCCGGACGGCCCGTTCTCTCCCGCCAGTGTAATGCTCATGGCCGGCGGGCGAAGTCGTCATTCCGGGTATCGTGCTCGAGCTGGTGGACGCGGATGTCGCGGAAGCCGGAGCGACTGTGGCGAGGGCCACGGCGACGGTTAACGCGGGGGTGGGGCGCGCCCATGGCGGGAACGACGGGGCGAGCGCTCCTCCGGACGCTCGCCCCGTCAGGCTGGCTCAGTAGCCGAGATAGTGCCCGGCGATCAGGGCGACCCAGCACATGGCGTAGACCAGCGCCATCAGTGGCAGGATCACCCGCAGCCACTGGGCATAGGAGACCTTGCCGAGGGCCAGCATGGCCAGGGTGCCGCCCGAGGTGGGCACGATGAGGTTGGTCAGGCCGTCGCCCACCTGGAAGGCGGTGATCATCAGCTGGCGGCTCATGCCGATCAGGTCGGCGAGCGGGATCAGGATCGGCATGGTCACCAGCGCCTGCCCCGAACCGCTGGGGACGAACAGGTTGATGACCCCCTGGATGACACTGGAGGCCACGGCCGCCAGGGCGATCGGCATGTCACCCACCAGGCTGCTCAGGGAGTGCACGATGGTGTCGATGATCTGGGCGTCCTTGAGGATCACCTGGATGGAGGCGGCGACCCCGATCACCAGGGCGCCGGCGGTGACGGTGGACGCCCCCTCCATCATCTGCCTGACCAGCTCGTTGGCCCCGAGGCCGTTGGCGATGCCGATCACGATCGCCATCAGCAGGAACATGGCGGCGATCTCGTTGATGTACCAGCCGCGGGTGAACACCCCGATCAGCATGGCCACCAGGCCACCCACGAAGAGGCCCAAGGTGATCAGGTCGCGGCGCGTCAGGGTGTAGTCCGCGAGCCGCTTGGTGAGTTCGGCGGGCTGGTCGTCCCGATAGTCGACGCGGGTCACGTAGCGGCAGATGAACACGCTCAGGGTGGCGAGGCAGGCCACGACCATCAGGGTCCTCAGCCACCAGCCAGAGAAGGTGGACAGCTCGCCGATGCCCTGCGCCACGCCCACGGTATAGGGGTTGATGGGGGAGAGGGCGAAGCCGATTCCGATGCCGCCCACGGCCATGACCACCCCGACCAGCCGCGAGCAGCCGATGGCGGTGGCGATCAGCACGCCGATGGGCACCAGCGCGATGTTGTTCTCGAAGCCCACGGCCACGCCGAAGAAGCCGTAGATGAAGGTGCCTGCGGTGATGACCAGGTTGCGGCTGCGGATGTCGTTCTCGGCCCCGACCTTGTGCACGGCGACCCCGATGACGTTCTCCAGGGCGCCGGTACGCTGCAGGATGTGGAACAGCCCGCCGGCGATGAAGACGATGAACAGAAACTGGGAGGCGGCGATCAGCCCCTCGGGGATGGCCACGAAGATCCGGAAGACATGGAGATTGGCCACGTCTGCCAGGTACTGGAAGGAGTCGGGAATCACCCTGGTGCGGCCATCGACCATCTCGCGTTGGAACTCGCCGGCCGGCACGATGAAGGTCATCAGGTAGGCCGCCACCAGGATCAGGAAGATCAGGACCATCGGGTCCGGCACTCGCCGGTACCACTTCGGGTCCGACGCTGACGTCGGTGCTGCCGTCTGGGTGTGTTGCTGATAGTGGCTCATGGTCAACCCTCGAGACGTTATCGAATGTTGTTGTGGGTGATGGGACTACTGGGAAATGCCGTCATGCCGTGGCGTGGCGTGGCGCTGGGCCAGGCGCTGGCAGACATGGGTCAGGACCTCGACGGCGGTGGTCAGGTCCCGGGGCTCGATCGCTTCGCCGGGATGGTGGCTGACGCCCCCCTCGCAGCGCAGGAAGAGCATGCCGATATCGCACAGCGAGCGCATGGCCAGGCCATCGTGGCCGGCGCCACTGAACAGCACCCGTGGGGGGATGCCGCTGTCCTGAACGGCCCCCTGCAGCTCGCGGGAGAGCCACTCGGAACACGGCACGGCCGACTGTTCGTAGGTCAGCGCCTGGTCGAAGGTCAGCCGCGCGGCGGTCAGCGAGGCATCGATCCGCTCGAGCAGCGTCTCCCGGGCCCGGCGGCGGATCTCGTCGCGGGGCGAGCGCAGCTCGATGGAGAGCGTCGTGGTCTGGGGAATGACGTTGACGCCGTTGGGGGCGTTCTCGATCTTGCCCACCACGCCGACCAGCTCTTCGGTCTCCCGGCAGAGGGCATCCACCAGCTGGATCACGCCGGCGGCGCCGACCAGGGCGTCCTGACGCACCTCCATGGGCACCGTGCCGGCGTGTCCAGCCAGGCCGTGAATGGTCAACTGGTGGCGTTCGATACCGGTGATGGCGCTCACCACGCCGATCGGCAGGTCGGCGAGCTCGAGCTGGGGGCCCTGCTCGATATGGACCTCGAGGAAGGCGATGACCCCCTCGGCGGCATAGCGGTCCGCGGCGATGCGCTCCGGCCGGCAGCCGAACGCCTCGAGGGCCTGTTTCAGGGTCACGCCGGCGTCGTCGGTGGCCTTCAGCATCTCGGGGTCGAAGGTGCCGGCGAGCACCTTGGAACCCAGCAGGGTCGAGCTGAAGCGCGTGCCCTCCTCGTCGCTGAATGCCACCACATCGATATGGAAGGGGAGTGTGATGGCGTTGTCCCGGAGGTACTTGACCAGCGCCAGGGGCAGGATCACGCCCAGGATGCCGTCGTATCTGCCACCGTTCGGCACGGTGTCCTGGTGGGAGCCGAGCAGCAGCGTGCGGGCCTGCGGATTCGCGCTGGCATGGCGGCCGATCAGGTTGGCGCCGTTGTCCTCGCGTACCGACATGCCCAGCTCCCGCATCCAGGCGGTCAGGGCGTCCAGCGTGGCGCGGTGCTCCGGGGTGGCGCACCGGCGGGTGACGCCGTCGCGCCGCGGGTCGGGCGTTTCACTGCAGCGGGCCACCGTCTCCAGCCACTGCCAGGCCTGGTCGGCGGCCTGCTCGAAAGTACAACTCATGAAATCCCCTTGCCGAGGCGTTGTGTATTTATCATGATAAATGGAGGCTAACGGAGCCTTCCACGCCCGTCAACACACACCACGATGCCGCTTGGAATGCGGAAATGGCTGATATAGCAGTGAAAAACGGGTGAAAACAATTTGTTATGATAAATAGAGTCGTAACAGGGGCGCTCGGCCGTTCGACTAATGTCCAAGTGGGAACGCGACGGAACGCGAGAAGGGCCGGGCAGGCGCGCCCGCCCCGCGGCCGGAAGGGCGCGGAGACGCGGCAGCAAGGAGGGGAATGCCCCGTCCAACCAGTGGGGTCAGTTCAAGCGGTCAGTTCAAGCGTAAGGGCGAGGCGTCTGGCCGGGCTTAGCCAGGGTTAGCCGGTGGGCTTGGCGACGGGATCGGCAAGACGAAGGAGGGATCCCTCGCCGGTGGAGAGGTCGCGCAGCGCCAGGTATTCGCGACTCGGCGTCTCGTCGGTGTCATCGGCCCGGAAGAAGGCCTTGTCGAGCGTCGCCTCCCGCGCCTCCATCAGCGCCTGGGCGGCCTGCATGTGCTCGGCCATGATCCGACGCGCCTCGTCCATGGCATTGTCGCGCAGGGCATCGACCAGCCGGCGTTGGAAGTGGTAGCCGCGCTGGCGCAGCTCCGGATAGGGCTGTTCGTAGATCCGCTGGCAGGTCGTCAGGCTCATCAGCAGCCGGATCATGAAACGGCACATCAGCGCCAGCAGGGGGTTGGGGCAGTAATCCACGAGCACCAGGTGGAACTCCAACTCCTTGATGCGCTGAGTGCGTTCCTCCTCGAGGGAGGCGGGAGGGTGCGTGTAGTAGGCCATGACCGCCTCCAGGCGCCGAAAGGCGGCCTCGTCCAGCATGCCCGCGAGACTCGCCACCATGGCCGGCTGGAGCTGCTTGCGCACCTCGTAGATGTCATGGATGGTCGGCGGACGGAAGAAGAAGTAGTTGCCCAGCAGCTCCATGGCTCGGTCGTCGCTCACCTCGCAGATGAAGGCGCCGCCGCCGGGGCCGGTACGGGTCTGGATCAGCCCCTGGGCCGCCAGGCCACGCAGTGCCTCGCGGATGGTGCCCTTCGAGGCATCCAGCGCCTCGACCAGGTGGGATTCCTGGGGCAGGCGATCGCCCGGGCCGAGCCCATGGCGCGCGATGTACTCCTTGATGGCGTCGCCGATCACCTCGGGGCGTGTGCGGCGAGCGGTGTGGCGGGGTGACTGACTCATCACTCTCCTTCAGGCGGGGCTGACGGGCGGTATATTTATCATGATAAAATGGCGTGCCGCGCCACGGCAATACCTTGCCGCCCTTGTCGACCCTCGCCCCCGGAGTGCTCCCATGACCTTCAGCCTCATCGCCCTGGATGCCGACCGCCGAACCCTGGGAGTGGCCTGTGCGACGGGGGGCCCCGCGCTGGGCGGCTTCGTGCCGCACCTGCAGCCCGGTGTCGGCGCCGCCATCACCCAAGGATACAGCACCAACGTGCTGGCCGCCGAACATGGGCTGGCACGACTGGCCGCCGGTGAGGCGGTGGGCTCGGTGGTGGCCGAGCTGCGCCACGCCGATCGGGGCGAGGCCTGGCGGCAGCTGGCCCTGATGGACCGCCACGGCCGGGTGGCGGGCTGGACCGGGACGCGCAATGTTCCCGTCTGCGACCTGCACCTGGTCCCCGGCCTGGTGGTCGCGGGCAACATGCTGGGGAGTCGTGAGGTGGTGCCCGCCATGGTGGCGGCCTACCATCAGGCGACAGCGGCGGGCCAGACGCTGGCCGAGGCGCTGCTGGCGGCCCTGGTGGCGGGGCAGCGCGCGGGAGGCGACCACCGCGGGGTCTATTCGGCGGCGCTCAAGGTGCGCGCCCCCGGCGGCCTGCCCCTCGACCTGCGCATCGACCAGGCCGACGATGCCGTGGCGGCGCTGGGCGGGCTGTACCGGCGCGTCCACGACGACGGGGACTTCCAGACCTTCCTGTCACGTCTGCCCACCGGCGAGGCACCGCATCGCCACTGAACTCCCTCGAGGCTCCCCGGACACCGGGAAGCGTGGCGTCGCCGCCGGGGTCATTTACCACGGTGGCGAGAGGGTCGGCACCATGCTTTCGTTAAACGCGTCAGCTGTCGATTTCCCCGCCCGCTTCGGCACCATCGAGGTGCGCCCGGTGCGGGAACTGCCGCCCCGAGACGTGGAGTAGCGACATGACCCATGTAGATGGCTTCGTTGCCGTGGTGCCCACCGCCAACCAGACCCGGTCCAGCGCCGCTCCGGCGGGATGCTGAGCCCGGCGGCGATCTGCTCGCGGATCACGTCCATCGGGGCGACGCCCTGGGCCAAGGGGTCACAGCTCGCGGCGCCAGACCTGGCCGATCAGGTCCTGGCCGAAGCTGTGATGGGGAGCTTCCTCGACCAGCTGGAAGCCGGCTCGCTCGTAGAGGCGGCGGGCGCTGGTGAGGACGCTGTTGGTCCACAGGACCATCCTCGCGTAGCCGACCTGGCGGGCGAAGCGCAGGCACTCCTCCACCAGGCGGCTGCCGATCCCATGGCCGCGGGCGCTGGGTTCGACATAGAGCAGGCGCAGCTTGGCCGTCGCCTCGTCCTGCCGGACGACGAACACGGAGCCGACCACGCTACCGTCCTGCTCGGCGATCCAGCAGCGCTCATGGCGCGGGTCGAACTCGCGCAGGTACTTGGCGGCGATCTCGGCGATCAGCGCCTCGTACTCGCTGTTCCAGCCATATTCCCGGGCATAGAGGACGGCCTGGCGATGGACGATCCAGCCCATGTCACCGGGGCGCGGATCGCGCAGCAGGTAGCCGGGCTCGGTGTCACCGAGCAGCGCCCGGATCTGGCCCATGGCGTCGATCAGCTGATCCCGTTCGGCAGGGGAGAGCCGCTCCAGCAGGGTGACCACCTCGCGCTGCGAGGCCTCGTTCAGGGGGGCGAAGGTGGCCAGTCCCTGGTCCGTCAGCTGCAGTTGAGTGGCCCGCCTATCGGAGGGCGAGCGCCGCTTGGCGACCAGCCCCTGCTTCTCGAATCCCTTGATCACCCGGCTCACATAGCCCGCGTCGAGACCGAGCTCCCGGCACAGGTCGGCGCTGGTGAGCAGCGGCCGGTGGGCGAGCTCATAAAGGATGCGCACCTCGGTCAGCGAGAACTCGCTGTCCAGCAGGTGCTCGTGGAGGACCCCGATCTGGCGCGTATAGAAGCGATTGAAGCTGCGCACGATTCCGGCGCACTCTTCCAGGCGAGGCGTGCTCATGGGTGTGATCCCTCTATATATTTGCTTTAAGCAAATATCTAGCTGCCAAAATCAACTATGTCAACACGACCGGTGGGCACACCACAGCCAACCCGCCAGAGGAAGCGCGCATGACGACCCGAGAGACCCTGCGACTCCAGCGGCTCAGCGCCGATGATGTGCCCAGGATGCACGCCCTGCTCACCGTCTTCGGCGAGGCCTTCGACGAGGTGGACACCTACGGCGCGGCGCGGCCCGATGACGGCTATCTGCGCCGGCTGCTGGGCAGCGACACCTTCATCGCCCTGGCGGCGCTGAAGGGCGAGGAGGTGGTGGGCGGGCTCGCCGCGTACGAGCTGCCCAAGTTCGAGCAGGCGCGCAGCGAGCTCTATATCTACGACCTGGCGGTGGCCGAGGCCCACCGCCGTCAGGGGATCGCCACCGCCCTGATCCTGGCGCTCAGGGAGCTCGCCGCCGAGCGCGGCGCCTATGTGGTCTTCGTCCAGGCCGATCATGGTGACGACCCCGCCATCGCCCTCTATTCGAGGCTCGGTATCCGCGAGGAGGTGTTGCACTTCGATATCCCGGTGGCCGCCGAGCGTTGAACGAAGAGACGCCCGGGCCTGGCGGCGACTGGCCAGGTCGCGGGCCCTCTTCCAGACTAACGAGGATGACGTCATTCCCCCCGACTCAGGAGCCAGCCATGAGCCAGCCGGTCATTGCCGACAACAAGCCCAGGAAGGTGGAACTGAAGCAGGGCGAGGAGTACTTCTGGTGCGTCTGCGGTCGCTCCCAGGACCAGCCCTTCTGCGACGGCTCCCACAAGGGCACCGGCTTCACGCCGAAGCGCTTCGTGGCGGAACAGAGCGGCGAGGCCTTCCTCTGCCGGTGCAAGCAGACCGGCGATGCCCCCTTCTGCGATGGCACCCATAAGCGGTTTGGCAAGGCGCTGGTGGGCAAGGAGGCGCCGGAGCCCCAGAGCGACGAAGGCGGGGAGGGGCCGGAGAAGGCCCCCAAGGCGAAGAACACCGAGGAAGAGCCCAGGGTGGAGTTCATCCACCAGCTGGCTCGGGAAGGCCTGGAGGGCGTCGGCCACCACGGGCCCATCGCCGCCATGGGCGTGCCGCGCCACACCCTGCCCGAGTGGGACGACCTGCAACTGATGGTGGCGCAGCTCGCCACCCAGCCGTTGCTGGATGACGCCGAGGTGGCCACCCGCCTGGTGGTCGGCCCCGAGGCCAGGAAGCCCTTGACCCTGGAGATGCCGCTGCTGGTCTCCGACATGAGCTTCGGCGCGCTCTCCGAGGAGGCCAAGATAGCGCTGGCCCGCGGCGCCGAGCGAGCCGGCACCGGCATCTGCTCGGGCGAGGGCGGCATGCTGCCCGAGGAGCAGCAGGCGAACTCCCGCTACTTCCTTGAACTGGCCAGCGCCAAGTTCGGCTTCGAGGAGCAGTTGCTCGAGAAGGTGCAGGCCTTCCACTTCAAGGGTGGCCAGGGCACCAAGACCGGCACCGGCGGTTACCTGCCGGGCAACAAGGTCGTGGGCAAGATCGCCCAGGTGCGCGGGCTGCCCGAGGGCGAGCCCGCCGAATCGCCGGCCACCTTCACCGACCTGCACTCCGTCGACGACTTCCGGCGCTTCGCCGACCGGGTCCGCGAGATCAGCGGCGGCATTCCGGTCGGCTTCAAGCTCAGCGCCAACCATATCGAGCGCGACATCCAGTTCGCCCTGGATGCCGGCGCCGACTACCTGATCCTCGACGGTCGCGGCGGCGGCACCGGCGCGGCACCGTTGATGTTCCGCGACCACATCAGCGTGCCGACCATCCCGGCGCTGGCCCGCGCCCGGCGCTACCTGGACAAGCAGGGGGCGAGCGGGCGCGTCACCCTGATCGTCACCGGCGGCCTGCGCGTGCCCATCGACTTCGTCAAGGCGCTGGCGCTGGGCGCCGACGGCATCGCGTTGGCCAACAGCGCCATGCAGTCCATCGGCTGTGTGGCCGCGCGCATCTGTAACACCAACAACTGCCCGGCGGGGATCGCCACCCAGCGCGCGGACCTGCGCCAGCGGCTGGACATCGACAAGTCGGCCCGGCAGCTGGACACCTTCCTGCGCGCCTCGGTGGCGCTGATGCAGATGATGGCGCGGGCCTGCGGCCACGACAGCCTGGCCAGGTTCAACCGCGACGACCTGGCCACCTGGCACCGCGAGATGGCCCTGCTGAGCGGCGTGCACTATGTCGGGGTGATGGATCCGGCGCCTTGAGCCCTGATCGCTGGTGCCGCCGCGCTCGTCGGCTGGATACTGGGGGGCGTGGCAATGAGAGTTCCATCGAGGCGGTGTGGACCCAAGAGGAGGGAGTCGCGCGATAATGGAGTTTATGCTCCTTTATGACTAAAATCATAAAATATGGCTGATGGCATAACGGATCCTAGAATGAATCTTCGCTACTACCCGCGCCCTGAGCTGGCGGAACAGATGATCCAAGCGCTGCGGGGCCAGACTCTGTTCGGTGATGACCATAATGGTATGTTCCTGGCCGCCCCGCGACGCACGGGCAAGACCACTTTTCTGAAGAGCGACTTGAAGCCTGCCCTGGAAGCCCAGGGGGTTGTGGTCGTGTACGTGGATCTGTGGGCCGACCAGAGACGGGATCCGGCCGACCTGATCGGCATGGCCGTCAGTGAAGTCATGCAGGCTTATCGCCCCCAACTGCAGCAACTGGCTGGTAGGCTGGGCAATGTATCCATCGGTGTCGGAGGCCTTTTTTCCATCAGCGTGGGGAAGGCCCAGGGCACGGGGCAGGGGAGTCTGTCCCATCCGGATGCCTTGAGACTGCTCAACGAGGCCGCCGAAGCCCCCCTGGCGTTGATCATCGATGAGGCTCAGCAGGCGCTGACCAGTCAGGAGGGCGAGGCCTTGATGATCTCGCTCAAGTCGGCGCGGGATCAGCTCAATACACCGGATGACATCCGGCTGATGCTCATCATGTCAGGCTCAGACCGCGACAAGCTGCTCCGCCTGGTCAATTCGCATTCTGCACCCTTCTTTGGCTCCCAGATCACCTCGATGCCGCTGCTCGACAGAGGATTCGTCGAGCACCTGGTGACCTTGATCGAGGCCCAACTGCCGCAACACAAGCCAGTGGACGTGCAGACCCTGGTCGAAGCCTTTGAGGCGTTCGGTCATCGACCGCAGTATTTCATGGCAGCGCTCGGCACGGCACTGAGCCCCCTGGCAGACCTGCAGGGGCGTTTCGAACAGGCGGTACTGGATGAGGCGCTCGCGCAGCAAGCCGCCGATCGTGCAGATATGGAAAGCCTGTTTCTGGGGTTGCCTCCGCTACAGCAAGCGGTGTTGTGGCGGCTACTGGAGCGCCAGAGTCGCTTTCGCCCCTATGATAGCGAGGCCCTGACATTCTACCGGCGTGTGCTCGCTGACATGGGAGTCGATGAAAATGTCACGGCACAGAAGGTGCAGACTGCCTTGGATGGCATGCGAAATCGCCAGCCATCGCTGGTCTGGAAGTCAGCACGTGGAGAGTACGCCGTTGAGGATGCCGGCATGCATCGCTGGTACCAGGATCGGATCGCCGAAGGAACTTGGCCACCCCAGGTCGAGTAAGCGTCCTGAGACGCGGATAAAGGTGAGGATGTCAAGAATGCGCTTCGGCAAGACGACACCGAGACTGCGCATCCGCGATGAAGCCGCCGACGATATCGAGGCGATACACGACGTGACCGTCGCGGCCTTCGCGGCAATGGCGATCAGTCAGCACACCGAGCAGTTCATCGTCGCCGAACTGCGCGCCGCCGGCGCCTTGGCGGTGTCGCTGGTGGCAGAGCGTGATGGCCGCTTGGTGGGGCATATCGCCTTGTCTCCGGTCACCGTCTCGGACGGCAGCCCGGATTGGTATGGCCTGGGACCCGTTTCCGTACTACCCGAATGCCAGCGGCAGGGCATCGGCAAGGCGCTGATCGAAGCGGGGTTGGCCAGGCTGCGGGCCAGGGGCGCCCAGGGTTGCTGCCTCGTCGGCCACCCGGAGTACTACGTGAAGTTCGGCTTTCGCAATGTCCCGGAGCTCGTCTACGAGGGCGTGCCGCCGGAGTACTTCTTCGCGTTGCCCTTCGGCGATCGTGTCCCGCAGGGCTCCGTACGCTTCCACGAGGCCTTCCTCGCGGATAATCCGTCATGAAGACGCAGGGTAGTGCACCGCCTCCAGTCTGGATGGCGTCCTGCGATGACGACTGGGCACGGTATTGAACGAAATGGCGCTGTCCCGCTCAGCCGAGGGCCCAATTCTTGCGGCGCCGGATCTTGTCGTCATACATGCGGTGGTCCGCGAGGGAAAGGGCCTCCCGAGCGGACGTTTCGGTGGAACTGGCGCTTCCCATGCTCAGGCGGAGCTCAACCACCACATTCTCTCCGTGGGCGGAGGCGATGACGCAGCGCTGGCCGGCCAGTCGTGTCCGGATCAAGTCGGCGATGCGGTTCGGCGCCGACAGGTCCCCGGAAGGAAACAGGATGACGAATTCATCGCCACCGTAGCGGGCGAGAATGTCCTCTTCCCGACACTGCATGCTCAACCGCTCGGCGACCGTGGTGATCAACTGGTCGCCCGCGAGGTGCCCATAGCGATCGTTCACTTCCTTGAGCCCGTCGACATCCATCATCAGCACGGCGAAATCCAGCCCCGGCGGTAGGATCTTGCCGTGGATGCTCGACTGCAGCGCCGCTTCGAAGAATCCGCGGTTGTAGAGCCCGGTCAGCCCGTCGCGCTCGGCCGTCTTCTTCAGTTCCAGTTGCAGTAGCTTGTTTTCGGTGGTCGCCGCCAACTGGTCGACGAACAGGGTCAGCATCCCTTCCAGGTTGGCGTCCAGTTTGGGGGCCCGCACGATCAGCCAGCCTTCGTAGCGGCTCAAGCGCCCCGCCATGGAGGTCGCATACAGCCGCTCACCCCCGGTCCGCTCACTGAGCTTGATGGTGCTGGCATAGGGTTCATGGAGCCCGGCCAGCAGGCTGCCCAGGCGGCGCTCCTCCTCGGGACCAAGACGCAGACCGGCGACGGCCGCGTAGCGCGTTACCTCGGGGCGCTGGCGCTCCTGGAGGAACAGGGCGAACCCGTACTCGGGAAAGTCGGCATGCAGGTGCTTCAGGGAGTCATCGAGCAGGGTGTTGATATTCGCGGCGCGATTGGCAACGGCGCCGAGGTCGAGCAGGGCGTGAATGACCCGGTTCTTGTACTTGGTTTCGGCAATGGTGCGT
This sequence comes from Halomonas sp. LMYGS-3, assembly GCF_059509875.1. Taxonomy (NCBI): domain Bacteria; kingdom Pseudomonadati; phylum Pseudomonadota; class Gammaproteobacteria; order Oceanospirillales; family Halomonadaceae; genus Halomonas; species Halomonas sp. LMYGS-3. Next base: position 61,722 of record NZ_JCAKFQ010000008.1, read on the forward strand.
CCGATCTTGCGGTTCTGACCGTACATCACGTAGGCCAGCGCCAGGAAGTAGGCCACTGCGCCAACGCCCTGATAGATATCCAGCCCGGTGCTGACGTAGGGACGAAACTCGAACCCGGTCAAGGCTCCCCAACCCAGGGTGCCGCCGATGAACAGCGCGGCCGAGACCACCATTCGGCGCGGGCCGCCGACGACCATGTTGTTCATCAAGCAGGCCAGGGCGATGGTCAGGGTGGCCCAGACGTAGTAGTCCAGCACGCCGCACCAGACCCCGTACAGCAGGCTGTCGAAACAGAGGTTCCGGAACTCGGCGCGCTTCGAGTCATGCGCCAGGGCGGCGTGGGCATAGGCCACCCCCGGCCACAGCAGCAGGAGCAGGCCAGGCAGAATCAGCGCCCAGCCACTGCCCTCCACCAGGGCGATCCAGACCGTGAGCCCGAAGGTGTGGACAAAGGCGAAGGCGCGAGGAGGGAATGTCGCCAGGGCGAGGCGGTGGGGGCGTTTGAGGAACTGCACTGCCCGGGGATGACGTGACTGGATGTTCCGCATGCGGGTTCGTGGTTGCTTGGCCTGCCGGTCGCAGGCTTGCGCGACACGGACGGGGAGTGGCTATGACACCGTTCTATTCGGACTTGCTAACCAGCCTAGCATCCTCAGGGGCGAGTGGGAGGCTCTGGACCTGCGGCCGACAGGCGGCGAGGGCAGAGGCCGATATCGGCAGCCGCATCGAAAGGCGCATCCTCATCCCCCGGTCGAGACGCTGGCCGAAATCGGTGATACCGGCCAGGGGCTCTCCCGGGCGCTACAGGTGGGCGACGAACTCGGGCGCCTGCTCCCAGCGGTCGTGCAGGCCGTCGACGTAGGTGATGGGGATCCTCGACAGCTCCTCCTCCGTCACGCCCTCCAGGCAGCCGAGGTTCACGCCGTACATCTTGCCCATGGGCGTCTCGTTGCCGACCCCGAAGGGCCGCACGCCGCACACCTTGCAGAAGAAGTGCTGGTTCTTGCCCGTATTGAAGCGGTACTCCGTCAGCAGCTCGGCGCCCGACAGCAGCCGGAACTGCCCCTCCCGGGCCACGGCCGGCCAGAAGCGATTCCGGCGACAGATGGAGCAGTTGCAGCGGTAGGAGCTCTGCGCGAGATCGAGCTCCGCCTCGAAGCGGACCGCCCCGCAGTGACAGCTTCCCCGATAGGTCTTCAACATCCCGTCTCTCCTGTTTCGCGGTGTCAGCTGGGCAGATGGGCAGATGGGCTCCTGAAGAGCCAAGGCCTTGTCCGAAAAGTCGGCGAGCGATGGCCAGACAAGGCAAAAATCGGCGAAAAGACGGACCGGGCTCGCGTGCGAGTTTACGGGGTGTAAATGAGTACTTTGATCGGACTCGCGCACGAGCCGATTTTTAACGCCCTATGGGCGAACGTAGTCAGTTTACGGACATAGCCTAGACTGGAAGCAGTCACCTTGCCCGGGAGGGGAGGCCATGCTGCTCGAAGGTTCCTGCCACTGCGGCGCGGTGCGCTTTCGCGTCGAGTCGCCGCATCCCTATCCCTACCAGCGCTGCTACTGCTCGATCTGCCGCAAGACCGCCGGGGGTGGCGGCTACGCCATTAACCAGGCCAACTGGGTGGAGGCCCGCGACAACGACAAGTGCTTCGCCGGCTACCCCGAGGAGAGCATCGCCGAGTGGCACCAACGGCTGGGGCTGGAGGAGGACGACGAACGCCGCGATTAGGATCACCAGCGCCAGGCGACGCCGTCGAAATCGCCCCCGCCCGTTCGACCATGGAGTGGACACCGAACAAGAGGAGGATGGCTCATGACAGCGACCAAGCTGGCACTGCCGAACGTCGTATCGCCCGCAGAGTGGCAGGAGGCCCGCCAGGCACTCCTCGCCAAGGAGAAGCAACTGACCCGGGCGCTGGACGCCCTGGCCGCCGAGCGGCGCCGACTGCCGATGGTGCCCGTGGCGGAGGCGTTCCGCTTCACCGGGCCCGAGGGCGAGGTGTCGCTGCTCGGCCTCTTCCAGGGTCGCCGGCAGCTGATCGTCTACTGCGCGATGCTCGAGCCCGGCGCGAGGCCCTGCCAGGGCTGCTCGATGGTCATGGACAATATCGGCCACAACCTCGCGCACCTGAATGCCAGGGATGTCACCTTCGTGTTCACCTCACCGGCACCCCAGCACGAGATTCAGGCCCTGCAGGCGCGGATGGGCTGGCGCGCGCCCTGGTACACCGATCACGGCCGCCGCTTCGCCGACGCCTTCGGGGCGGGGAAGGGCTTCGCCGTCAATGTGCTCATCCGTGACGACGAGGACCGCGTCTACCGCACCTACTTCACCACCGCCCGCGGCGGCGAGCTGTTCGATACTCATTTCCGGCTGCTCGATATCACCCCCTACGGCCGCCAGGAGAGCTGGGAAGACTCCCCCGCCGGATGGCCGCAGACGCCGCCCTACGAGTGGTGGCGCATGCACGATGAGTACGAGACCTAGCCGAGCTCGAGGATGATGCCGGACGAGCCGCCTGACCGCATGGTACCCACGACCCCTCCCGCGAACCCCGACGCCTATGTGGCGGCCCTCACCGGCTGGCAGCGCGACCGGGTCGAGGCGCTACGCACCCTGGTGCGCGAGGCCGCCGAGCTGGAGGAGGGGATCAAGTGGCGCCACCTGGTCTATTTCGGCGAGGGCCCGGTGCTGCTGATCCGCGCCGAGGCGCACCGCGTGCTGTTCGGCTTCTGGCGCGGCCAGCGCCTGCGCGAGATCGAGCCGCGCCTCAAGCCCGGCGGCAAGTACGAGATGGCCACCCTGGAACTCCGCGAGGAGACCACCATCGCGCCGGACACCGTGCGCCGCCTCGTCAGGGAGGGTGTGGCGCTCAACGAAACGCTCGGCGACCCCACCCAGGCCGTCAAGGCCTGGTAATCCCGTCATCGCCGCTCTGCTGACATTGTTCGGCTACGACCAAGAGCGGCTTTGCAGCCGCATTAACACTTGCTTCCCTTGGTGATTAAGGCCGCTGAAGACGGTCAGCGAGGTAGACGCACGGAACCAGCCTGATGGCGGCTTAGTCCAACAGGCAGTTATGAAAGCGTACTGATTGACGTACGTGCCAAAAGGCGTACAATTGGTGGGAAGTTGAACACGCAAGAGGTGCGTCATGGCCGGAATCACAGCAACTGAGGCGCGTAGCAACCTTTATCGGTTGATTGATGAAACTGCTGAGTCCCACCAACCAATTGTTATTATGGGTAAGCGGAACAAAGCGGTCTTGGTATCCGAAGAAGACTGGTCGGCAATTCAGGAAACACTTTATCTGCTCTCCGTACCAGGTATGAGGGAGTCTATTCGCGAGGGGATGGATACCCCCATGGATGAATGCGATGAGGAGCTGGACTGGTGACATGGAAGTTGGTTTACACCAAGCAAGCCCAGAAAGATGCAAATAAGTTGGCCTCCAGCGGCCTCAAACCAAAAGCCCAGGAACTGTTAGCGCTGATTGCGGAAGACCCATACCGCAAGCCGCCTCCGTTTGAGAAGCTCATTGGTGATCTTGCGGGGGCCTATTCACGCCGCATCAATATTCAGCATCGTCTGGTCTACCAAGTGCTCGACGACGAGCGAGTGGTGAAAGTTCTCAGGCTCTGGAGCCACTACGAATAGTGCATGACCAGCCGCTGTTGCCGGACAATTCTTCCGCCGCTTCGCGACTCCAAAATTGCCGCAAAGCTCCGCGTTATCCGACGACGAAATGCCGCGCGGAAGGCAACGCTATTTTGAGGATGGCAGGCTGAAGGGCGCAGGGTAGGCTCCCAAAGCGGCGCTGGCGGTTATAACGTTTGGTGCCAGAGGGATCGGTCCAGCCAGTCAGGCCTTTGAGCGGGGGGACGACGAGCAGGGTTTACAGATTTTCGCCACGGCGGCCCTGGGTACCGCCGGGCACCGTGCAACTGGGTAGCCCAGGATCAGCGCCCGGCGAGCCCGCAGCTTGCCGGCACAGGCTGGGCGAGGGCAGGGTGGGGCTCATCTCCGGCATCGCCAGGCTGGGGGAGCCGGCACGGCGGTACCTGGGGCCGTCGTTCGGTAGATTTTTGTCAAGCGCCCGAGACGGGCGGCGCCAAAACCGGGATAATGGCGGGTTTTCCGCCCTCGTGCTGCCCACGCCAACTCGTCCGGTGCCCCATGGAAATCAAGGTCAACTATCTCGACAACCTCCGTCTGGAGGCCAAGTTCGACGACTTCACTGTCATCTCCGACCAGCCGATCCGCTACAAGGGCGACGGCTCGGCCCCCGGCCCCTTCGACTACTTCCTGGCCTCCTCGGCGATGTGCGCGGCCTATTTCGTCAAGGTCTACTGCAACGCGCGCGATATCCCCACCGAGAATATCCGCCTGGCGCAGAACAACATCGTCGACCCGGAGAACCGCTACAAGCAGATCTTCAAGATCCAGGTCGAGTTGCCGGAGGACATCTCCGCCAAGGACCGCGAGGGCATCCTGCGCTCCATCGACCGCTGCACGGTCAAGAAGGTGGTGCAGACCGGCCCCGAGTTCCAGATCGAGGTGGTGGAGAACATCGACGAGGACGCCCAGGCGCTGCTGATGGGCAAACCGGATGGCGAGGGCGCCACCTGGATCGAGGGCAAGGACCTGCCGCTGGAGCAGACCATCGCCAACATGTCGGGCATCCTGGCGGAGCTCGGCATGAAGATCGAGATCGCCTCCTGGCGCAACATCGTGCCGCACGTGTGGTCGCTGCACATTCGCGATGCCGCCTCACCCATGTGCTTCACCAACGGCAAGGGCGCCACCAAGGAGAGCGCGCTGTGCTCCGCGCTGGGCGAGTTCATCGAGCGCCTGAGCTGTAACTTCTTCTACAACGACCAGTTCTTCGGCGAGGAGATCGCGGCGAGCGCCTTCGTTCACTACCCGAACGAGGAGTGGTTCAAGCCGGGGCCGAATGACGCGCTGCCGGCGGGCATCCTCGACGCGTACTGCCGCGAGATCTATGACCCGGAAGGCGAGCTGCGCGGCTCGCACCTGATCGATACCAACTCCGGCAAGGCCGAACGCGGCATCGTCGCCTTGCCCTTCGTGCGCCGGTCCGACGGCGAGACGGTCTACTTCCCCTCGAACCTGATCGAGAACCTCTACCTCAGCAACGGCATGAGTGCCGGCAACACGCTGCAGGAAGCCCAGGTGCAGTGCCTCTCGGAGATCTTCGAGCGGGCGGTGAAGCGGGAGATTCTCGAGCAGGAGATCGCGCTGCCGGATGTGCCCATGGAAGTACTGGAGCGCTATCCCGATATTCTCGAGGGCATTCAGGCGCTGGAAGCGCAGGGCTTCCCGCTGCTGGTGAAGGATGCCTCCCTGGGCGGCCGGTTCCCGGTGATGTGTGTGACCCTGATGAACCCGCGCACCGGCGGCGTGTTCGCCTCCTTCGGCGCGCACCCGAGCTTCCACGTGGCACTGGAGCGCAGCCTCACCGAGCTGCTGCAGGGGCGCAGCTTCGAGGGCCTGAACGACTTCCCGCCACCGACCTTCAACTCCCAGGCCGTCGCCGAGCCCAACAACTTCGTCGAGCACTTCATCGACTCCTCGGGTCTGGTCTCGTGGCGCTTCTTCAGCGCCAGGAGCGACGTCGAGTTCAGCGACTGGGACTTCTCCGGCAGCGGTTCCAGCAGTACGGAAGAGGAAGCGGCGACCCTGTTCGGCATCCTCGAGGAGCTGGGCCTGGAGGCTTACGTGGCCGTCCATGAGGACCTGGGCGCGCCGGTTTGCCGGATCCTGGTGCCGGGCTACTCCGAGGTCTACCCGGTGGAGGACCTGATCTGGGACAACACCAACATGGCGCTGGACTACCGGGAGGACATCCTGGGCCTCCACCGCCTGAGCGACGATCAACTGGCCGACCTGCTCGAGCGGCTGGAGGAGAGCCAGCTCGACGAGCACATGGACATCATCACCCTGATCGGCATCGAGTTCGACGAGAACACGGTGTGGGGGCAGCTGACCATCCTCGAGCTGAAGCTCTTGATCCACCTGGCGCTGGGCCAGCACGAGGAGGCGCTGGAGCGGGTCGAGATGTTCCTGCAGTACAACGACAACACCGTCGAGCGCGGGCTCTTCTACCAGGCGCTGAAGGCGGTGCTGGAGATCGCGCTGGATGACGAGCTGGCGCTTTCCGACTACCGCTACAACCTCGGGCGCATGTTCGGCGAGGCGACCCTGGCGGCGGTGGTGGGCTCGGTGGAGGGCACGGTGCGCTTCCACGGCCTGACCCCCACCAGCCTGGCGCTGGAAGGCCTGGAGAAGCACCAGCGCCTGGTCGAAAGTTACAAGAAGCTGCACGCCCACCGTGCCAAGCGGGCCGGGATGGCGGTGTAAACCTGGACGCTTGGGCGGTCTCGAATGCGCCCCGGGCCAGTCACTGGCTCGGGGCGCTTCGTTCTGGGGCTCGCATGCGTTTTTCCACGACTTCAGCCAGGCTTCAATGAGTACGGCATGTCGAGACCTTCCAACGCCGTTCGACGACTGACCATGTATCGCACTCACAGGAGGCCACGATGAGTCAGCCATGCGTACCAGGTTTCCGCCTGGTGTTGGAGGGAGTCACCGCCCGCCCGGGGCAGAGCCGAGAGCCCGCGACCGGCACCGGTGGTCTCGAGAGCCGTGACGGGCTCTCTATTGCATTCCCTGGAGGAGGTCTCGGATGACCGACCTGATCCTCACCACCTTCGATTGGGTGCCCGAGACACCGCGGGGCTATGTGTGTGACCTGCGGGTGCGCTGGGCACTGGAGGAGGCCGGGTTGTCCTATCGCGTCGAGAGCGTGCCGTTTCGCTCCCGGGATGCCGGGCATTTCCTGCATCAACCCTTCGGACAGGTGCCCTGGCTGACCGATGGCGACCTCTCGATCTTCGAGAGCGGTGCGATCCTCCTGCATCTGGGCGAGCGCAGTACGGCCCTGTTGCCTGCCGACCCGCGACGCCGCACCGAGGTCATCGAGTGGTTGTTCGCGGCGCTCAATTCCGTCGAGATGGCGAGCCTGCCCTGGTCGCTGTTCCAGTTCACCGGCGATACCGAGGACACGCCGGGCCGGCAGGCGCTGGAGAAGTTCCTGGCGTCCCGGCTCCAGCGCCTGGAGTCGGTCCTGATCGAACGCGAATGGCTGGCCGGGACCTTCTCCATCGCCGACATCGCCATGGCGGATGTGCTGCGCCTCGTCGACCGGTTCGCCGGGCTGGCCGACTACCCGGCCTGTCGAGGCTATGTCGCGCGGGCCACGGCCCGCCCATCCTTCGTGAAGGCGCACGCCGACCAGATGGCGCATTTCGCCGCGGAGGACTGAGCAACATCTCCAGCGAAGACAACAGAGTGGACAATACATAGCCCGAGCCAGCCCACTGGCCCGGGGTGTTGTCGTTCATGGCGTCAATTGATAGCTGAGCCCTCTTTCTACACCTTGCTCACGATCAGCGCTGCATTTACCCCACCGAAGCCGAAGCCGTTGCACAGCACGTGCCGGGTGGGCTGCTGGCGTGCCGTTCCCGCCACGAAGTCCAGATCCAGCATGTCCTCGTCGGCCTGTTCCAGGTTCAGGGTCGGGGGCAGGCGGTCGTGCATTGCCGAAAGGGTGGAGAAGATGCTCTCCACCCCGCCGGCGGCACCGAGCAGATGGCCGGTGGCCGACTTGGTGGCGGAGATCGGGATACCGGCGAGGGCGTTGCCGAAGGCGTTGCGCAGGGCCGCGATCTCGGCACGGTCGCCGACCGGCGTCGAGGTGGCGTGGGCATTGATGTGGTCGATCGCCTCGGGAGACAGCCCCGCCATCTTGAGCGCCGCGCGGATGGCCGCCGCGGCACCCGCCCCGTCTTCCGGTCCGGCGGTGATGTGGTGGGCGTCGGCGCTGGTGCCATAGCCGCCGAGGATGGCCAGGGGCGTGGCCCCGCGGGCCTCGGCGTGGGCCAGGCTTTCGATCACCAATAGCCCCGCGCCTTCCCCCATGACGAAGCCGTTGCGTGCCTGGTCGAAGGGGCGCGACGCCTTGGCGGGGTCGTCCTGCTCGGTGGAGAGCGCCTTCATGGCATGAAAGCTGGCCAGCGACAGCGGGTCGATACAGGCTTCGGCGCCGCCCACCAGGGCCACGTTCGCCTCGCCGCTGCGGATCAGGCGCATGCCATCGCCGATGGCCTGGAGGCCGGCCGCGCAGGCGGTCACCGGGCACCCCAGTGGCCCCTGGAAGCCATGGCGAATCGACACATTGCCCGCCGCCAGGTTGGCCAGGAAGGCCGGTACGGTGAAGGGGGAGAGCCGGCGGTGGCCGCGCGTCGTCAAGGTGTTCTGGGCCTGGGTGATGGTGGGGAAGCCGCCGATGCCCGAGCCCACGATGGTGGCGGTAGCCAGGCGGTCCGCATCGCTTTCGGGGAACCAGTTGGCCTGGGTCAGTGCCTCTTCGGCGGCGGCCATGGCGTAGAGGCTGAACAGCTCCAGCTTGCGGCGCTCCTTGGTATCAAGCACCCGGTCCGGGTCGAGGCCGGCCTCGGGGTCGTCGGCCATGTCCGGCACCGAGCCCGCGACCTTGATCGGCAGGTCGCCGGTATCAAAGCGGGTAATCGGGGTGATGCCGGAGCGGCCGGCAAGCAGGCGCTCCCAGCCAGCCTTGACGCCGCAACCAAGGGGGCTGATCATGCCCATGCCGGTGATGACGAGCGGTGATTGCATGGTAATGTCCTGAACAGCTTGGGGTTATGCCACGCTAGCACCGAGCTTGATATGATCAAGGTAATATTCAGCGTGAGAGTGTGAGGTCGTCATGCCCTACTCGGCAAACCACAAGGCGAGATCCCGGGAGCGCATCCTCAAGTCGGCGATCGAGCTGTTCAGCCGCCAAGGCTTCGAGAAGGTCTCCATCGGGCAGATCATGAAGCTGGCCAAGCTGACCCACGGGGCCTTCTACGCACACTTTGCCTCGAAGGAAGCGCTCTATCACGCCTCGGTGCGAGAAACCCTGGAGAGCAGCCGCGCGGCCAGGCTGGTCAAGGGGCCCCTCTCGGTGCAACACCTGACGGAGCTGGTCGCCAACTGCTGGAACCTTCAGGAGCTGGAGCGCAAGCACAAGCCGGGACCGGAGACGGTGCTGTTCAACGAGATCGGCAACGAGAATGCCGAGGTCCGCACGCTGTTCGAAGCCTCGTACCTGCGCATGAAGAAGATGCTGGAGAACCGCCTCATCGCGCTGGGCCGCTTGAAGAAACTGCCCTTCGAGCCCGACCGCGAGGTCATCGCCGAGAAGTCTCGCGCCATTCTCGCCTCCCTGGTGGGCGCCGTGGCCATCGCCAAGAGCCTGCCCGGCGAGCAGGAGCGTCAGCACATCCTGAACGCCGCGCAGCGCAACATCCTGCAGATGCTCGGCGTCAACGACAGCGAGCTGGACGGCATGCTGGGTGGCGTGTAGCAAGTCTTCCTGCCTGTCGCTGAGTCCCCCAACGAAGGAGCCCCCGAGCCAGACGACTGGCAAACAGCGTAGATCAACTCGCCTCTTCGTGGCGGGGGCGCTGTGTGCGTGCCCCGCCACCTGCCGATGGGGGACTGGGGCCCGCCAGGTGACCGGGCTAGTGACCCTGCGCCCTCGGGGACTCGGCAGGTTGCAGCACGAAGGCCAGCGCCTCGGCGAAGCCGTCCATCACCGCCAGGCCGTGGCGCGCGGCCAGCTCCGCGCCGCGCCCGGCGAAGGCGCCGGAGCCCAGCACGATGGCGCGCGCGCCCTGCGCCCGAGCCTGCTCGCAGAGCCTTGCCAGCTGGTCCTCGGCCCAGGGTGCGCGCGCGGCCGTGTCGGTGACGCCGATGCCGGTGGCCACCACCCGACAGCGCTCCTTGACGCCGTAGCGCTCGCAGAGCGACTCGATGGTGGCCACGGCCCCGTCGAAGGTGGTGATCACCGTGAAGGGGCCGCCGGTGGCATCCGCGCGGCGAATGCCGGCCTCCGCCAGGCTGACCACCGGGGCACCGGTCCGGGCGCGGGCCTCGGCGACGGCGATATCATCGAAGCAGGCGAGGATGTAGCCGGCGTAGCCTTCTGCCATGTGGCTTTCGATCAGCTCCAGCACGTGGCGCGTGGCGCAGGCCTTGTCCTGCCCGCTCTCCACCGCGTGGGGGCCATGGGGCGGGCTCACCGCCTCGATGAGCACCCCGGGCGGGGCCTGAGCCTGCAGCACCTCCCGGACGCGCTGGGTGACGGTTGGATTGGTGTTGGGGTTGATGGCCAGCACGCGACACGGGGCTGGGCGAGCGGCGTCTCCAGGGTAATGGGTCATGGATCAGCGCCCCGCCAGCAGGTCGGGGAGCCACATCACGATCTGCGGCCAGACCATGATGGCCAGCGTGAACAGCGCCATGATCGCCACGAAGGGCAGCGAGCCCCAGATGACGTCGTTGAAGCTGCCGCCATCCTTGCGCACGCCCTGCACCACGAAGAGGTTCATGCCCACCGGCGGGGTGATCAGGGCGATCTCGCACATCAGCACGATGAAGATGCCGAACCAGATCGGGTCCACGCCCACGGCCATCACCATCGGCACCGTGATCGGTACCGTCAGCACCAGCATCGACATGGCATCCATGAAGGTACCGAGCACCACGTAGAAGAGCAGCAGCACCAGCAGCAGGCCCACCTGGGTCAGGCCGAAGCTGGCCACCCACTGGGTCAGCGCCTGGGTCACGCCCAGCATGGAGAGGGTCACGTTGAGCAGCAGGGCGCACATCAGCACGATGATCACCATGCCGGTGGTCTTGGCGGCGTGCAGCGAGCAGTGGATCAGCAGGTCGAGGCTCAGCTTGCCGCCGCTCACGATGAAGGCCAGGGCGATCATCACCCCGATGGCCGCGGACTCGGTGGGTGTGGCGATTCCGCCGTAGATGCTGCCCATCACCACCCCGAAGATGACGAAGGGCGGCACCAGGTGGCGCGACATGGCCAGCTTCTCGCGCAGGGGCAGATTGACCTCCACCATGGCCGCGCTGCCCGCCTTGCCGTGGGCGAAGAACAGGTAGACGGAGAAGAGCAGAGCCAGGGTGAGGCCCGGTATCAGCCCGGCGGCGAAGAGCTGGCTGACCGAGGTGTTGGCCAGCTGGCCGTAGACCAGCAGGTTGATGCTGGGGGGAATCAGGATGCCCAGGGTGCCGCCGGCGGCCAGCGAGCCGAGGGCGGGGCGCACCGGGTAGCGGTACTTCTGCAGCGCCGGCAGCGAGATGGTGCCCACGGTGGCGGCGGTGGCCACCGAGGAGCCCGAGGTGGCCGAGAAGAGCGTGCAGGTGGCGATGTTGGTGTGGAGCAGCCCGCCCGGCAGGCGGTTGAACCACACCGAAAGCGCGGCGTACATGCGGTCGGCGATACCGCCGCGCAGCAGCAGCTCGCCGAGCAGCATGAACAGCGGGATCGCCAGCATGGAGGGGCTGTTGAGGCTGCTCCAGACCACGCCGCCCATCATGTCCACCAGGGGGAAGCCGTGCATCAGGTAGCCGCCGATCACGCCGACGAAGAGGATGGCCACGGCCACCGGGATGCTCAGCAGCATCAGGCCGAGCATGATGAAGAACGCCGAGGCGATCAGGGGAATGCTCATGACTGGCCTCCTTCGCGATGCGGTTCGCCAAGCTGCTGTTCGCGCTGCTTCAGGTCCTCGAGCTCCGCGTCCAGCTCGTCCTGGGCCGAGCTGGGGCCGAAGCGGCGGTTGAGCGCCTTCCAGTCGCCCCGCAGCAGCAGCCCCATGGCCTGCACGGTCAGCACCGCGGCGGCCAGGGTGAAGGCGCTTATGGCCACCAGCCACACGGTCTGGGGGTAGATCAGCGGCGTGGCCCGGGGCGTCTGGGCAATGGAGCCGTAGAGCTGGGTGTCCTGGACGGTCTGGATGGTGAAGTAGAGCAGGAAGGCCGCCAGCAGCCCCAGGGTGAGGGTGGCCAGGGCGTTGAGCACCGCCTGCACCCTGAGGGGCAGGCGCATGTGCACCAGGTTGATACGGATATGGGACTGCTCGAACATGGCCACGCAGAAGGCCAGCGGGGCGGCGATGGCGATGGCGTAGCCACCCAGCTCATCGACCCCGCCGAGCGACATCGAGAACACCTTGCGGATCACGGTCTCCACCGTGATCAGCAGGGCCAGCAGCAGCATCATGGCGCCGAACAGCATGCCGAGAATGCGAGCGTAGATCGTCATCGTCGCCTCCCGGCCTTAGAGGCCCAGTTTCTGGCCGACGGTATCGCGCCACACGGCTTCGCAGTCCGCGGCGGCGGCGTTGCACTGGCGCGCCCAGATCGGCAGGGAAACCTCTTCCACCGCGGCGGCCACCTTGGCCAGGTCCTCATCGGTCACCGGCACTTCGGTCAGTGAGTAGGCGTTGCCGTACTCGCAAGGCGTCTCGCCCGCGTTGCAGCGCATGGCGTCTTCGTAGAGCTCCTCGGAGTACGCCCAGATCTCGTCGCTCAGCTCGGCGATGGCCGCTTCCAGCTGACTCTGCTGCGCTTCGGTCAGGCGGTTCCAGGTATCCAGGTTGATCGCGTAGCCGTTGATGGCCAGCTGCAGGGCGATGGGCAGCACCGTGGTGGTGGCCTCCGGCCAGCCGCCGGAGTTGGCCGAGGCGGGTCCGGTGATGGCGCAGTCGATCACGCCGCGGGAGAGTGCCTGCTGGACGTCGCCGAAGGGCATCGAGATGCCGGTAGCGCCCAGCTGGCCGACGAAGTTGGCGGCGCTCTGGTCGCCCACGCGCACGCGCTTGCCGCGCAGGTCATCCAGGCCGTCGATATCGCCGCGGCAGAAGATCACCTGGGGGCCGGCGGGCCAGGTGCCCAGCAGCTTGGCGTTGAAGCGCTCCTGCAGGCGGTTGTCCACGTAGTCGTAGAAGGCGGCGACGTGCTCGCGCCCGGCCTCGAAGCTGGTGTTGAGCCCGATCAGGTCCAGCCCGAGGATCGAGGGCTCGTCGCGGCTCACCTGGGGGCCGCGCAGCGAGACGATGTCGAAGAGCCCGGAGCGCAGCACGCGCAGGCCGTCGGTATCGGGCACGCCTGCCACGTCCACCGGCAGATACTGCACGTTAATGTCCAGGCCGGTGTGCTCGGCCAGGTTGTTGAAGAAGGGTTGCTCCTTCTGCTGGGCGATCAGCCCCGAGCCGGCGGGCTGGCCCAGCACCTGGATCGACAGCGAGCTGGCGTGAGCGGCGGAGGCCATCAGGGCGGCGGAGACGGCGGTTACCAGAGCGGTACGTTTCAGCATGATCGTGATCCTGTCTTTGGCGGCACCTCGGGCGGTCGTGCGGCCCCGCTAGGCACCAGGTGGCGGTATCAGCCCACCGCTTTCGTGTTCGGCGGCAGTCACCTTGAGGTGATCCAAGTTTCATGCCATCTGCTTCATGAAATCTCAGTTTCACATAGAAAACAGAGAATTACTCCCGTGGCGAGCTCCAGTCGGGCGTGCGACTGTTCCGTTTAGTGCCTTGAAAGTGTGCAGATTGGTAGCGCCGTGCGCCAGGATGGTGCCGTCTTTCTACAGCTCTTCGAACTTATCGTTCAGCGTCTCGATGCGGCGCAGGCGGCGGCGAGAGGCGTCGCCCGCCAGCTCGATGGTACGCATGGTCAGCAGGTGGCAGAGCGCCATGACGGCGGTGTGGTTGAAGAGGGGACCCGCCGCCAGGGTGCAGCAGCGAAAGTGCCAGGTGACGCTGGGATCAAGGGCGAGCCCCTCATCGGTGATGTAGAGCACCCGGGCGCCGCTCTCGCGGGCCTCGGCGAGCACCTGCTCGGTGATCGCCACCCGGCGACGCAGGCCGACCACGATCACGCAGTCCTCCTGGCACAGGCTGACCAGATGCTCGCCCAGGGTTTCGCCGCCGCCGGGCAGGCTGACCACCTGCTCCACCACCTGGGTGAGCTGCCAACGCAGGTAGTCGGCGAAGGGGTGGCTGGCGCGAAAACCGATGACCCAGGTCTTGCGCGCCTCGAGAATGGCCTGGGCGACCTCGTCCACCTGCGCCTGGGTGATCGCCGAGAAGGTGCGCTCCAGGTTGTCCTTGCCCTGATCGAGGTTGAGCGCCAGGGAGCGCTCGCTCGGTTCGAGGGCGGCGCTCTGCAGGAAGAGTCGCGAGCCGGTGGCCTGCTCCTCTCGGGCATGCTTGCGCGCCGCCTCGTAGCTCACGTAGCCGAGCCGGCGCACGAAGCGCGATACCGTCGCCTTGGAGACGCCGGCAAACTTCGCCAGCTCCTGGGCATCGTAGCTGGCGATTTCACCGGGGAAATCACATACGAACTCGCCCAGCCGGCGCTCGGCCGGGTGAAGCGCGGGCAGCGCGCTGCGCACCCGGGTGAGAAAAGAGCCTGACTGCGAGGATCTGGCCATGCCGGCTCCTGAAACTGTAGTTTCAGACATCATGTCGGCTCCGGGACGATGCCGCAACCACCGGGGGACAACCGACTGCCGATCCTCAGGGGGCCGAAGCACAGCGGCTGTTGCGCGTGCCAGATGGTGTCGGGTACGAGTGGGTGGCGCACGGCCGCCTCACTCTGCTGGGGAGCACGGGTGGCTGTCTTCCTCGTCATCGCTGCCATATCGGGGGGGCGTCCGTGTCTTGCACGGCGGTCAGAAACTGGATTAGCCGTAGTGCCAGTGCGTCGGGTGACAGGATCGCTTGCACGTGGTTCGCGCCGTGAATCGGCACGAACTCCCGCGCCGGCAGCTCGGTAGCCAGGCGAGCGACCTGGGCGAAGAGCGGATCGGCGGTGCCGGCGAACAGCAGGCTCGGTACGCGTTGCCCCCAGCTCAGATCCGGAAGCGGCAGGCGGTCATCCGCCACCGACGCAGCGAGCGCGGCCACATCGTTGGCAAGGAAGCGAGGGCGGGCATGCTCCGGCAGCAGAGGCCCAGCGGCGGAGTAGAGGAAGTCGACCCAGCCGTCGAGGCCAGCCGCGATGCCTCGGCGATAAGGCTCCATGTCTTGTCCGTAAGGGTGGATCCCGCCGAGCGAGACCGATAACAGGCGCTCGGTAGCCTGCGTCGCGAGCCCCAATCCGACCCATCCGCCCAGCGAATAACCGAGGTAATGGAATCGGGGAGCGCCGGCGGCATCCGCGACGGCAAGCACGTCCGCCACCCGCTGCTCGAGGAGGTAATGGCGCGGGTCGTTCGGCTTGCCGCTCTGTCCGTGGCCGCGCGCGTCGAGCATGATCAACCGGAATCGTGACTTCAGCCGGGCCACCCAGCCGCTGGCGAACCAGCCGACGAGGCTGTCGCTGAAGCCGTGATGCAACACCAGCGGCGGCCCGTCGCCGATGACCCGATAGTGAATGCGAAGATCCTGATTGGCTGCGTAGGGCATATTGCAGTTCCTGTCGCGTGAGCCCTCCCCGACGCGTGTCGGGGAGAGGAGAGGTCGTCATGGCCGCGCTTCGAGCAGCATGTTGAAGGGACTGTCGGCGGCGCGGCGGATGCGCGTGAAGCCGGCCTGGGTCAACACTTCACGCAGCCGCGCTTCGCCGGCCTGGGCGCCCAGGCACAGACCGACCTCCTGGCTGCGGGAAAGCGGTGTGCAGAGCATCGTCGAGGCCGCGTACATCATCCGTCCGACCGGGTTGAAGTTGTCCTGGCGACGGTCATGGGCGAACGGCTCGACGATCATCCAGGTGCCGACGGGCGCGAGTGCCTCCCGGATATGACGGGCTGCACCGACCGGATCGCCGAAGTCGTGCAGGGCATCGAACACCGCCACGAGGTCGTAGTCCTTGCCCGGGAAGCTCTTCGCCGTGGCGACCTCGAAGCGCACGCGCTCCGAGAGCCCGGCCGCCGCGGCTTCCTCGCGTGCGGCCGCGATCGATTCCTGATGGTAGTCGTAGCCGACGAAGTGCGCGTTCGGAAAGGCCTTGGCCATGATCAGCGTCGAATGGCCGTGGCCGCAGCCGATGTCCGCGACCCGGCCACCGGTCTGCAGCTTGGCGACGACGCCGTCGAGGGCGGGAAGCCAGAAGTCGACGAGCTGGGCCAGGTAGGCGGCCCGGAAGAAGCGCCCCGTCCCGCTGAACAGGCAGGCGTCATGCTCGTGCCAGCTCACGCCGGTGCCGCTGCGAAACGCCTCGGCGACTCTGGGCTCGTCGCGAAAGAGCGATGCCACGATCTCGAAGGCGCCGGCCATGAACGCCGGGCTGCGTTCGTCGGCGAACACCTGGGCCTGTTCGTGGGTCATCGAGAAGGTCTCGTCGTCGGGCGCGTAGCTGACGTAGCCCGCCGCCGCCTGTGCCGACAGCCATTCGAGCACATAGCGGGGGTCGGTACCGGTCAGCCGGGCGAGCGACGCCGCGCTGGTTGGACCCTGCGTGGCGAGCGCCTTGTAAAGCCCAAGCCGGTCGCCCAGCACCACCAGCGGGGCGGTAAAGGCCGCGCCGAGCTCGTTGAGCATTCTGGCCATCATGGCGTCGAGGGCGGACGAATCGAGGTGCTGCGAGGTGGCGGTTGTCATCATTGTGTCTCCTCGGGTGATCGGGGTGATTCGATCCTACGGAGACGGCCGTCGCCTTGCCTGAAAGAAAGATGAAAGCCGGATGAACGGTATCGCGCGTCATTCGCGGTACAGGTAGCCGATACCCCGGATCGTGCGGATTCGGTCGGCCGCGGGGCCGAGCTTGCGGCGCAGGCTCTTGATGACGGCCTCGACGACGTTGCTGTAGCCGTCCCAGTGTTCGCCCCACACCGCGTCGAGGAGGTCATCGCGCGAGACGGCCCGGCCCTCGTTGGCGACGAGCAGGCCGAGCACGCCGAACTCCATTGGCGTGAGCGGGATGTGTCGACCCTCGAGTCGCATCTCGCGGGTGGCGGGGTCGAGCAGACCCTCGATGCCGCCGCCGAGCTCCCGGGCGACGACGCCCGCGATCCAGGCGTCGAAGGAACCGCTGCCCATGTCCAGGCACTGGGTCTGGAAGATCAGGTCGGCGATCTCGACGCTGAGTGCGTCGACGCGACGAAAGCCGAGCGGTTGCATGGCGGGCAGGTGCGGTTCGGGCTCCCGCATCAGCGTATAGACCCAGCGCAGCGTCGGTCGCATCTCCATGTAGAAGCGCTTGATATCCAGCCAGCATGCCGCCTGGGCCGGGCTCGCGCCTTCGCCGTGCTCGCGAGCGAGCTGGCGGCGCACGAACAGGGCGCTCCCGGGGCCGTTGACGCCGAGGCCGCGCAGATGCTGCCACCAGGTCGCCGCCACCGGATCGCGTTGCAGCAATCGGCGGTCGACACGGAACGGATCGAAGGCCCAGTAGAAGGCCTCGACCGAACCGCCCCCGCCGCGCACCACCCGGAAGGACGCGATGTCCCGCTTTAACCAGGCGGTCGCCGCCGCGACCGTGTCGCCGGCATCGAAGCGCTCGACGATCGCCAGGATCTCTGCCGTGTCGTCGCTGCGTGCCGGCTGTGCGCTGGCGGGCTGGGCCTCGGCCGGGAAGAAGGCGCTGCGCACGGCTGGATTGCGCAGCAGGAAGATCATGTCGGCGCAGCATTGCCAGCGTGCGGATGGCTCGACGCTCGCCCCGATGGCCCGCACGAAGCGCCAGGCGGTGCGTTGATAGGCGGTCGCACGCTCGGGGTCGATCGCCCGCAAGGCGGCGGCGACGGGGCCACGCACCGCGTCGTGCAGCGACAGGCCCTCTCGACCGCTCTCGAACAGCGGAAGCTCGCGCAGGCGCGCCATGAGCTCGGCCGCGGCGGCATCGGGCAGCATCGCCTGGAGCAGCCCGGTCGAGAGCCGGCGTACGCAGGCGGCGGCCTCGACGGCGTGTCGCAGGCCGGGGTCGTCGACCGAGTCGAGAAACCGCTCGGCGAGTTCATGGAGGATATCGGCCGCCACACCGATCCGGCTCCGGCCCAAGGGGGCCACCGCGCCGATCAACTGGAGGGCGAGCGGGTGGCCGCCGGCCATTGGTGCCAGGGTTCCGGCGTCCTCCGGGGCGACACCGCGACGGACGAGCAGGGTGGCCGCCTCCTGTGCCGTCAAGGGGCCGAGCGGCAGCAGGCGTACCCGTTTCGCCAGCCTCGCATCGAAACACCACTCGCGTCCGAGCCGCGCCTGGCCGGCGACCACCAGGGCGACCCCGGGCGGCAGCAGGGCCATGAATTCCGTTGATAACCAGTGGTCGAGCAGCCACAGCCGCTCGTGGCTGTCGATGACCAGGACGAAGCCCGGCGGCAGGGCTCCGACGGCGACACGCACCGTCTCCGCATCGCGCTGGGGGAGACCGAGCGCCTGCCCGAGCGCGGCAAGAAAGCCGGCCGCGCTCGGCTCGAGCGTGCGGCCGTCGAGGAGCAGGCTTGGTCGCGACAGGTCCGACAGGGTCGCGATCAGGGCCTCCAGCAGTGTCGTCTTGCCGATGCCGGCCGGGCCGTAGACCGAGATCACGGCGTCCCGGTCGGCGGACAGCGCCTCGGCCAGGAAGGCGAGTTCGTGCTGGCGCCCGACGAGGGGAGTAGGGGGTACCGCGGCTTCGACGTGGGAAGCATCCCGAGACGGTTGCAGCCGGCTTCCCTGGTCGTCGACCGGGGCGGCCTTCACGATGGAACGCGGACGTCCGGGAACGTCGGATCGAGCCATGGCGCCTTCCTTCCAAGTCACCCTCTTCGCATTACAGCGTGATTGACTGGCGGCGTCACCCTGGCATCAACAAGGCCCCCGAGCCAGGCGACTGGCTCGGGGGGCTTGCGTTCTGGATTCGCTACCGGTCCTCGTGCAAGCGTCCTTCCACATACTTGTGGATGATGCTGGCAACCAGGGTTTGGTAGGGAATCCCTTCCGCTAGTGCTTTCTTCTGGAGGCTCCGTAGATCCTTGGAGGAGAGGCGGATATTGATGCGCGCATCCTTCTTGAACATGGCTTGCGCATATTCCTGATGCCGCTGCTGGGTAGTTTCGGCATCCGGTGTCCGCTTGAGCTTTCCGGTCTCAAATGCTTCCAGAAGATCACGTTCTTCTTGGTCCAGACGGCTCATTCTGCACCTCCCAGATAGGCTTTTGTCGCCTTTCGGCTCGGAATGATCGTTTTCAGAAAAACTTCATCCTCCGACTCAATGAAAGGCACGAGATAGGCGTACCCCTCGATATCGATCACATGGATTTGCTGGCCTGGGTAACGCTCCTGATTCGGGTGTTCGAACGTGTCCAGGATATCTCCCGCCGAGATGTGGTAAACCACATCCTCGAAGGAGACATTCCTCTCCTTCTGGAGATGCTGGTTCTTCTCCGAGTTCCATGTGATCGGCTTCATGGTGCCAGTGTAGCACAACGTGTGCCTTTTGTGCTCCTGGCTTGGAGGGCAGGCTTACCTGGCGGCCAGCGCCACGCCCACCTTGGAGCGGTTGGGCCGCCCGATGGTCCGGGTGATCCAGGTGCCGGTGGCGGCCAGCGCCTCCAGGTCGACGCCGCTCTCGATGCCCAGGCCGTCGAGCAGGTAGACCACGTCTTCGCTGGCCACGTTGCCCGACGCCCCCTTGGCATAGGGGCAGCCGCCGAGGCCGGCGACGGAGCTGTCGACCACCGCGATGCCTTCTTCGAGCACGGCGTAGAGGTTGGCCAGCGCCTGGCCGTAGGTGTCGTGGAAGTGGGCGGCGAGCTGGGCCATGGGGATGTCACGGCTCACGGCCTCGAGCATGCGCTTGGCCTTGAGCGGGGTGCCGGTGCCGATGGTGTCGCCCAGCGACACCTCGTAGCAGCCCATCTCGTACAGCGCCTTGGCCACTTCGGCGACCTTGGCGGGGGCGATCTCGCCCTCGTAGGGGCAGCCGAGCACGCAGGAGACGTAACCGCGTACCCGCACGCCGGCGGCTTGGGCGCGCTCCAGCACCGGTTCGAAGCGGGCCAGGGA
This sequence comes from Halomonas sp. LMYGS-3, assembly GCF_059509875.1. Lineage (NCBI taxonomy): Bacteria > Pseudomonadati > Pseudomonadota > Gammaproteobacteria > Oceanospirillales > Halomonadaceae > Halomonas > Halomonas sp. LMYGS-3. The sequence continues at coordinate 81,600 of NZ_JCAKFQ010000008.1, forward strand.
CTCGGCCACCGAGCAGTTGATGTTCTTCTGCGAGAAGGCCTCGCTGGCGGCGCCGAACACCGCCACTTCCTCGACGCCGCACTCGAGCGCGGCCTCCAGCCCCTTGAGGTTGGGGGTCAGCGCCGCGTAGGTGACGCCCTCCCGGCGGGCGAGGTTCAGCATCACCTCGCGGTGATCGGCCATCTGCGGTACCCACTTGGGCGAGACGAAGCTGGCCGCCTCGATATAGCCGAGGCCGGCGGCGCCCAGGCGGTCGATCAGCTCGAGCTTGGTGCTGGTGGCGATGGGGTCGGGTTCGTTCTGCAGCCCGTCGCGGGGGCCGACCTCGACCAGGCGCACGTGTGTCGGGAATGCCATCGGTTGTGTCTCCAATCCTCTGTCGGCCTGGCCGGGGGCGTTCGCCTTTGGGTCAGACCCCAGCCGAGAAGCCGGCCTGTCGTTGTGTCGTGTCCCGGCGGTGATGCCGCCGCCGGGGTCTGACCCGCAGGCGACGACTGCGCGTCACTCCTCGGCGGCGAATTCGAGCAGCACGTCGCCCTGGCCCACGGTGTCGCCGGCGGCGAAGTGGAAGCTCTCCACGTGGCCGTCGGCGGGGGCGGTCATGGTGTGCTCCATCTTCATGGCTTCCATGACCATCAGTGGCATGCCTTTCTCCACCGCCTGGCCGGGCTCCACCAGCAGCGCCACCACGGTGCCGTGCATGGGCGCGGTGAGGGTCGATTCGGCCTCGCGGTGGCCATGGTCGATGGCGTCGATGCGCCGCCAGAACAGCCGGGTCTCGCCGCGCGGGTCGACCAGGATCACCACATGGCCGTCGCGGCGCGCCTGCAGGCGGCGGCGGTGGCCGTTCAGCGTCACCGCCACGGCGTCGCCTTCCAGGTGCTGGATGCGCGCGGTGAGGGTTTCGCCGCCGATGGTCAGGTGCCAGGGATCGGCGTCACTCTCGCGGGTGCCTTCCACGATCACCACGTGTTCCGAACTCTCGTCGTCCTGCACATGGGCGGGATCGCACAGCGAGATGCGGATGGTGTGGGGGGCGTTGAGGCGGAAGCCGTCGTGGCGGTCCCAGGGGGAGTCGCTCTCGCACTCCCGGGCCAGTTGGCTGAGGCCGATCAGGGCGGCGCCGGCGTACTCTTCGGTGGTGTACTGCTTGGGCGCGAAGAGGGTCGCCTCGTTCTTCTCGATGAAGCGCGTGTCCAGCTCCACCGCCTTGAAGGCCGGATGCGTCGCCAGACGCTGCAGGAAGGCGCGGTTGGTGATCACGCCCTGCACGTCGAGGGCGGCCAGCGCCCGGTTGAGGGTGGCCAGCGCCTGGTCGCGGTCGTCGCCGTGGACGATCAGCTTGGCGAGCATGGGATCGTAGTGCATCGACACCACGTCACCGCTCGCCACGCCGCTATCCAGGCGCACGCGCCGGGGATCGAGGCCGGCGCCGGCCAGGTCGAGGGCGAAGCGCTCGAGTCGCCCGGTGGCGGGCAGGAAGTCCTGCTCCGGGTCCTCGGCGTAGAGGCGTGCCTCGAAGCTGTGGCCGGTGATGGTCAGCTCGTCCTGCTGGAGCGGCAGGCGCTCGCCCATGGCCACGCGCAGCTGCCACTCGACCAGGTCCTGGCCGGTGATCATCTCGGTGACCGGGTGCTCCACCTGCAGGCGGGTGTTCATCTCCATGAAGTAGAACGAGCCATCCTGACCTTGTGAAAAGTCCAGCAGGAATTCGACCGTCCCCGCGCCCACGTAGCCGATCTCGCGGGCGGCGCGCACCGCGGCCTCGCCCATCTCGCGGCGCAGGGGCGCGGTCATGCCCGGCGCCGGGGCCTCCTCCAGCACCTTCTGGTGGCGGCGTTGCACCGAGCAGTCGCGCTCGAAGAGGTAGACGCCGTTGCCGTGGGCATCGCAGAACACCTGGACCTCGACGTGGCGCGGCTGGGTCAGGTACTTCTCGATCAGCATGCGGTCATCATTGAAGGCGGCCCGCGACTCGCGGCGGCAGCCATCGAGGGCGGCCTGGAAGCCCGCCGCGGACTCCACCACGCGCATGCCCTTGCCGCCGCCGCCGGCGCTGGCCTTGAGCAGCACCGGGTAGCCGATCTTGTCGGCTTCGCGACGGAGCAGGGCGTCGTCCTGGTCGGCGCCGTGGTAACCGGGCACCAGGGGCACGCCGGCATGCGCCATGCGCGCCTTGGCGGCGGACTTGTCGCCCATGGCGGCGATGGCCGAGGCGGGCGGGCCGACGAAGACGAGGCCGGCCTGGTCCAGGGCCTCGACGAAGGCACCGTTCTCGGAGAGGAAGCCGTAGCCGGGGTGGATGGCGCCGGCGCCGGTGCGTCGCGCGGCCTCGATCACCGCCGCGATGTTGAGGTAGCTCTCGCGGGCGGCGGCCGGGCCCAGGCGCACGGCCTCGTCGGCCTCGCGCACATGGCGGGCAGTGGCGTCGGCGTCGGAGTAGACGGCCACGGTGCGCAGGCCCATGGCGCGCGCGGTGCGCATCACCCGGCAGGCGATCTCGCCGCGGTTGGCGACCAGCAGGGTATCGAACTTGTTCACTTCAGGGTTCATGAACGGGGCTCCGTGGCGTTCTTGTCGCTGTCGTTCCTGTCAGGGCTGTCTGCAACCCAAGCGGGGCGGCGCTTCTCGAAGAAGCTGGCCAGGCCCTCCTGGCCTTCGGCGCTGACGCGCAGCTCAGCGATCACCCGGCAGGTCTGCTCGCGGCTGGCGTCACTATCGGGTTCCCGGGCCACCGCGCCGAGCAGCGCCTTGGTGGCGCGCTGGGCCTGGGGCGAGCCGGCCAGCAGCGTCTCGATCATGGTCTCGACTTCGTCGTCCAGGTCGTCGTGGGCCACCACCTGGTGGACCAGGCCCAGCGCCTGGGCGGTAGGGGCGTCGATCACCTCGGCGGTCAGCGCGTAGCGGCGCATCTGCCGGACGCCCAGGGCGCGCTGCACATAGGGGCTGATCACCGCCGGGGAGAGGCCGATCTTCACCTCGGAGAGGCAGAACCTGGCTTTCTCGGAGGCGATCACGAGGTCACAGCAGGCAGCCAGGCCCACGGCGCCGCCGAAGGCGGCGCCCTGCACGCGACACAGGGTGGGGCAGGGCAGGGTGTCGAGGCCGTGCATCAGCGCCGAGAGCTTGCGCGAGTCGGCCAGGTTGCCCTCGACATCGTACTCCACCATGCGCTTCATCCAGTTCAGGTCGGCGCCGGCGGAGAAGCTCTTGCCCTCCGAGCCCAGCACCACCACGCGCACCTCGCCGCGGGTGGCGGCCACGTGGAGGCGTTCCAGGTGGGTGTTGAGCTCGGCAATCAGGTGGTCGTCGAAGGCGTTGTGTACCGCGGGCCGCTCCAGCGTCAGCCGGGCCACGCCGCGGGCATCGATGGTCAGGCTTGAGTAAGTCTCTGTCATCATATCGGTATCCTGCTGGCTTCGAGCTTCGAGCTTCGAGCTTCGAGCTTCGAGCTTCGAGCTTCGAGGTTCGAGCTTCGAGGTTCGAGCACTCGTGGCCCGGTGCTCGTGGCTGGTGCGAAGTGCCTACATCCGGAAGACGCCGAACTTGGTGTCCTCGATCTCGGCATTCATGGCGGCGGCCAGCGACAGCCCCAGCACGTCGCGGGTCTGGGCCGGGTCGATGACGCCGTCGTCCCACAGCCGCGCGCTGGCGTAGGTGGGATGGCCCTGGTGCTCGTACTGCTCGCGGGTGGGCTGCTTGAAGGCCTCTTCCTCTTCCTTCGTCCACTCGCGGCCCTCGCGCTCGATCTGCTCGCGCTTGACCTGGGCCAAGACGCCCGCGGCCTGCTCGCCGCCCATCACCGAGATGCGCGCGTTGGGCCACATGAAGAGCAGGTTGGGGTCATAGGCGCGGCCGCACATGCCGTAGTTGCCGGCGCCGAAGCTGCCGCCGATCAGCACGGTGAACTTGGGCACCCGGGCGCAGGCCACCGCGGTGACCAGCTTGGCGCCGTGCTTGGCGATGCCCTCGTGCTCGTACTTGGAGCCGACCATAAAGCCGGTGATGTTCTGCAGGAAGATCAGCGGTATTTTCCGCTGCGCGCACAGCTCGATGAAATGCGCACCTTTCATGGCACTCTCCGAGAACAGCACCCCGTTGTTGGCGACGATGCCCACCGGGTAGCCGTGGAGATGCGCGAAGCCGGTGACCAGGGTGTCGCCGTAGTAGCGCTTGAACTCGTCGAAGTCGGAGTCGTCGACGATGCGTCCGATCACCTCGCGCACGTCATAGGGCTTCTTGAGGTCGGTGCCGACGATACCGTAGAGCTCGGCCGGGTCCAGGCGCGGGGCCTTGGGTTCCTGCATCTTCAGCTGGCCGCGCTTCTGCCAGTTGAGGCGTGACACGCTGGCCCGCGCCAGCTGCAGGGCGTGGGCGTCGTTCTCGGCGTAGTGGTCGGCCACGCCGCTCACGCGGGTGTGGACGTCGGCGCCGCCGAGATCCTCGGCGCTGATGGTCTCGCCGGTGGCGGCCTTCACCAGGGGCGGGCCGCCCAGGAAGATGGTGCCCTGCTGCTTGACGATGATCGACTCGTCGGCCATGGCCGGCACGTAGGCGCCGCCGGCGGTGCACGAGCCCATCACCACAGCGATCTGCGGGATGCCCTCGGCGGAGAGTGTGGCCTGGTTGTAGAAGATGCGCCCGAAGTGGTCGCGATCGGGGAAGACCTCGTCCTGGCGGGGCAGGAAGGCGCCGCCGGAGTCGACCAGGTAGATACACGGCAGGCGGTGCTTGCGGGCGATCTCCTGGGCGCGCAGGTGCTTCTTGACGGTGAGCGGGTAGTAGGTGCCGCCCTTGACGGTGGCGTCGTTGGCGACGATCACGCACTCCACGCCCGAGACGCGGCCGATGCCGGTGACGAGGCTGGCGGCGGGCACCGCGTCGTCGTAGACCTCATGGGCGGCCAGCGCCGAGAACTCGAGGAAGGGCGAGCCCTCGTCGATCAGGTGGTCGATGCGGTCGCGCACGAACAACTTGCCGCGGGCCTCGTGGCGGGCGCGGGCCTTGTCGCCGCCGCCCTGGGCGATGGCGGCGGTCAGCTCGCGCAGCGTCATGACCTCGTGGCGCATCGCCGTTTCGTTGGCCTGGAAGGCCTCGCTGCGTGGATTGATCTGGGTCTGCAGGATGCTCATGGCGAATCCTTGAATTCCTTTATCAACGCTGGGATGTCCGCCGTAGGAGCCCGGGTTCCCCGGGCGATCCGCCGCGAAGCGGCGGCTGATCGGCAGGGCGCCTGGCGGCGCCAATCGCCCGGCAGAGCCAGGCTCCTACAGGGAGCTGTCAGGCGGACTCAGTGAAGAGTTCGCGGCCAATCAACATACGGCGGATCTCGCTGGTGCCGGCGCCGATCTCGTAGAGCTTGGCGTCGCGCAGCAGCCGCCCGGTGGGGTACTCGTTGATGTAACCGTTGCCGCCGAGCAGCTGGATGGCGTCCAGCGCCACCTGGGTCGCCTTCTCGGAGCAGAAGAGGATCACCCCGGCGGCGTCCTTGCGCGACGTCTGGCCGCGGTCGCAGGCCGCCGCCACGGCATAGAGGTAGGCGCGGCAGGCGTTCAGGGTGGTGTACATGTCGGCGATCTTGCCCTGCACCAGCTGGAACTCGCCGATGGGGGTGTCGAACTGCTTGCGCTCGTGGACGTAGGGCACCACCACGTCCAGCGCGGCCTGCATGATGCCGATGGGGCCGGCGGCGAGCACGGTGCGCTCGAAGTCGAGGCCGCTCATCAGCACGCGGACGCCCTTGTTCACCTCGCCGAGCACGTTCTCGGCCGGCACCTCGCAGTCCTGGAACACCAGCTCGCAGGTGTTGGAGCCGCGCATGCCGAGCTTGTCGAGCTTCTGGGCGGTGGAGAAGCCGGGCATGCCCTTCTCGATGATGAAGGCGGTGATGCCCTTGGAGCCGGCCTGCGGGTCGGTCTTGGCGTAGACCACCAGGACGTCGGCGTCGGGGCCGTTGGTGATCCACATCTTGTTGCCGTTGAGCACGTAGCCCTCACCGCGCTGCTCGGCCTTGAGCTTCATGGAGACCACATCGGAACCGGCACCCGGTTCGGACATGGCCAAGGCGCCGACGTGCTCGCCGCTGATCAGCCTGGGCAGGTACCTGGCCTTCTGGGAGGCCGAGGCGTTGATCTTGAGCTGGTTGACGCAGAGGTTGGAGTGCGCGCCGTAGGAGAGGCCCACCGAGGCGCTGGCCCGGGAGATCTCCTCCATGGCGATGCAGTGCGCCAGGTAGCCCATGCCGCTGCCGCCGTCCTCGTCCGGCACGGTGATGCCGAGCAGGCCCATGTCGCCGAACTTGCGCCACAGATCGTTGGGGAATTCATTCTTCTCGTCGATCTCGGCGGCGCGCGGGGCGATCTCGTCGCGGGCGAAGGCATTGACCTGGTCGCGCAGCATGTTGAGTTCGTCATCGAGGCCGAAATCGAGGGGCTTGTAGGGGGTGTGCATGGTGGGCTCCCGTTCTTGTCTGGGGATGCGTCCGGCCACAGGGCGCGACGCAACCGGCGATCTCATGTCATGAAGATGGCAGATGTGCCAAGACTAGGCGAGGTTTACGTTAACGTAAAGTGCGGATTTTAACGACCAAGACGAATGTCGATGAGCGTGAGGGGCGAGGGGGTGAGGAGGGAAGAGGGCGCAGCCGAGGCCATCGGCGGGCGGCTTGGGGCCGCCCGCCGCCTCGCTCAGCCGGCCAGCCACTGGGCCAGCTGGTGGTAGAGGGGGATGCCGACGATCACGTTGAGCGGGAAGGTGAAGCCGAGTGCGGCGAGCATCGCCAGGCCGATATTGGCCTCGGGGATGGCGGTGCGCATGGCGGCCGGGGCGGCGATATAGGAGGCACTGGCCGCCAGTGCCGTGAGGATCAACAGCGACCCCGCGGGCAGTCCCAGCATGAGGCCCACGGCGAAACCGCAGAGGGCCAGCAGCGGTGGGGCGACCAGGGCGAAGGTGAGCAGCCGCCAGTGGAACCAGGGGATGGGGCGCAGGGTTTCCGCGGCGGTCAGGCCCATCTGCAGCAGGAAGAGGGCGAGCACGGCGTGGAAGGCGCCGGTGAAGAGCTCGGTGACGTTGGCGCCCTGCATGGGGCCGTACATGGCGCCGATCACCGCGCCGCCGGCCAGCAGGATCACCCCGCGGTTGGTCAGCGTCTCGTGCCAGATGCCCTGCAGCGCCTCGCCGGAGTCGCTGCCCTTGTAGCGGCGATAGAGGGCGATGGCCACCATGATCGCCGGCAGCTCCATCATCACCAGATAGAGGGTGACCTCGGCCCCGATGGGCAGGCCGCGCCCCTCGGCGAAGGCCAGCGCCACGGCGAAGGTGCCGGCGCTCACCGAGCCGTAGTGGGCGGCGATGCTGGCGCTGTCGGCGGGGGAAAGGCGCACCAGGCGGCGCAGCACCGGCATCAGCGCCAGCGGGATCAGCGCTCCCAGCGCTGCCACGGCCAGCAGCTCGGGCAGCAGCGACCAGCCCAGGTTGCCATAGAGGGCCATGCCGCCCTTGAGGCCGATGGTCAGCATCAGCAGCAGGCTCAGGGTGTCGTAGGCGGCCTTGGGGATGGTCAGGTCGGACTTCACCACGCCGGCCAGCAGGCCGAGCAGGAAGAACATCACCACGATATCGGGCATATCGGGACTCGTGTGGTCAGGGTCGGGGGAGTATCAGGAAACGCTGCGGATTGTGCGGATAATGGAATATTGATACCAATAACTCTTTGCATTGCTATGGATAGATGATCATCAATGAATATCCGGCATCTGACCTTTCGACTACTGCAGGTCTATGTGGCGGTAGTACGCTGCGGCTCGGTCAGCGAGGCGGCCCGGCAGCTCCACCTGACCCAGCCGACGGTTTCCCAGCAGCTCAAGCGGCTCGGTGAGGCGGTGGGTGAGCCGCTGCTGACGAACCGTCAGGGGCGCCTGGTGCCCACCGAGGCGGGCCAGGAGCTCTATCGGGCCAGCCGCGAGGTGCTGGGGCGCTTCGACGACTTCGGCGGCTATCTTGCGGCGCTGCGCGGCGGCGAGCGGGGGCGTTTCAGCATCGCCCTGGTCAACACCGCCCAGTACGTCTTGCCGCGGCTGCTTGGGCCCTACAGCCGCGCCTTCCCCGAGGTCGACGTCACCCTGCATATCGGCAACCGGCGTCAGATGCTGACCCGCTTCGAGCGCCAGGACGACGACCTCTACGTGTTCAGCCATCCGCCGTCGCTGGCCCATGCCCGGGCCGGGCGCTTCCTGCGCAACCCCCTGGTGGTGGTGGCCGCCCACGACCATCGCCTCGCCGGGCGCGAACGGGTGGCCATGGAGGAGTTGCTCGACGAGCGTTTCCTGCTGCGCGAGCCCGGCTCCGCCACCCGCATGCTGTTCGAGAGCTGGCTGCAGGAGCAGGGGCTGTCGCTCGGGCCGACCCTGCAGATGGCCAGCAACGAGGCGATCCGCGTCGGCGTGGCCTCCCACATGGGCCTCGCCGTGCTCTCCGAGCATGTGCTGCCGCCCGAGCACCCGGACCTGGTAATCCTGCCGGTGGCGGGCCTGCCCATCGAGAGTCACTGGCAGTTCATCGTGCGCCGTGACCGCCGCCTGGCCCACGCCGCCCTCGGCTTCCTGCGCTTCGCCGCCGGCCACCTGGACGAGTGCGTCGAGCCACGCTTCCTCTGCAACGAGCTCGAGGGGCTGTTGGCAGCGATGGGGTCAGACCCTTAAGTCCGCTTAGGGGTCTGACCCCAAAGTTTGCTTAGGCTCTGGCCGCAACATTTCTGATCTCTGGCTATTCGATCCGATCGCAGCCCGGCCTCGTGCCGGGCTGCGACGTTTGTGGGGTAGCGTGTGACACACGGCGATGTCCAGCCCTATTGTCGAAAATGCACCTTGAGCCGCTCGAGGTCTTCCTCCGACCAGCCGTCGGGCTCGGTGAGGGCGACCCAGGCGTCGAGGTAGTGCTCGGCGGCGATCTCGTGGCCGAAGCCCGGCGGGGCGCTGCCGGTGGCCAGGTCGGCGAGCAGCTGCAGCATGGTGACGATGGGGTACCAGCGCAGGTCGGGGGAGACGTCCGGGCCACGCGGCTCGCGCATCCAGTCGGGCTCGCGGTAGAGCGAGCGGGGCTCGAAGAAGGTCACCGGGTCGCTGGCGTACTGCAGGTAGGCGATGCGGAAGTCGCCCCAGTCGCCGCCCTGGTCCAGGAGGCCGGTGTCCTGGTTCATGAAGCGCACCACCCGGCCGTCGCGGAAGCGGGGCAACCAGGCCGGCGAGTCCGGGTCGCGGTCGGCGGTGACGCTGCGCCAGGTGTCGCTGCGGAAGGGGGGGCCGCTCCACAGGGCGCCCTGGAAGGGGACGTCGATGATGTCGTAGAGGTCGAAGGCGCTGTCCGAGTTGAGCGCACCGAGGCTCAGGCCGTGCAGGTAGAGGGCCGGGCGTTCGGTTTCCGGCAACGACGACCAGTGGCCATAGACCGCCTGGAAGAGTGCGCGGGCCATCTCGACGCCGTACTCGCCCTCGGTGAGCAGGGCCAGCGGGCTCGGCAGGTAGGAGTACTGGGCGGTGACGGTGGCGATATCGCCGCGCTGCAGGTATTCGATGGTGTTCTGGGCGCCGGGGTCCAGCCAGCCGCGCCCGGTGGGGGTGGCCAGCAGCAGCATCGAGCGCTCGAAGCCGCCGACCCGGATCAGCTCGGCCAGGGCCAGCGCGGCGCGTTCCTCGGCTGTCTCGGCGGCGTTGAGGCCCACGTAGACGCGGATCGGGCGCTCGGCGGGCGTGCCCAGGAAGTCGCCGAGTGTCTCGGCGCTGGGCGTGGCGGTGACGAAGCGGCGCCCACGCAGGCCGAGGCCCTCCCAGCTGATCAGCGAGGCGTCGCTGCCGGTCATCTGCGGGTCCGCCGGCGGGGCGAGGTCGTCGGGCATCAGCCGGTCGACCTGCTGGTAGGAGTTGTCCAGGGCGCGCAGGGTCAGGGCGAAGATCACCCCGTCGATGACCGCCCAGAACAGCGCGATAGCGGCCACTAGCCCCACCAGGTGGGAGACCCGCCGGGGCACGTAGCGGCGCAGCCTCCGCGAGAGCCAGCGGAAGGTGCGGCGGAACAGCCGGCCCAGCAGCAGCACCAGGAGGAAAACCAGCAGGGCAACCAGGGCCACGCTGACGGGGCGCACGCCGTCCACCGGCACCATGCCCATCAGGGTGCGGACGCTGTCCTGCCAGCCAGTTGCCCGCCACAGGAAGACGCCGGCCGCCAGCAGGCAGAAGACGCCGGCTACCAGCTTGATGCGCTGGAGGAGCCGCGGGCCGGGTTCGGGCAGCTCCAGGTAGTGCCACAGCCAGTGGCCGGCCACCCCCAGCCCGTAGCCGGCGGCGAAGGAGAGACCGCTGATCACCCCCTGCACCAGCCAGGGGCGTGGCAGCAGGCTGGGGGTGAGGGAGAAGGCGAAGAACAGGGTTCCGACCAGCAGGCCGGTCACCGAGAAGTGCCTGAGCAGCGGCATGGACGGCTCCTTGCGTCCGTGAGCGGGGAGGGCCGCCGGCAGAAGGCCAGGCCCGGGCGACGCCGGAATCACCTTATCAAATTCAGTGCGTGCCCGGGACTCGGTCGGCGTTGGGGAAGAACAGCTGCTCACCCTCGATCGTGAAGTCGGCGATCGCCTGTTGGCCGGCCTCGGAGAGCAGCCATTCGTGCCATTGCCGTGCCAGCTCGTGCTTGAGGTGGGGGTGACGCTCGGGAGATATCACGACGCTGCCGTACTGGTTGAAGAGCGCCTCGTCGCCCTCGAACAGCAGCGCAAGCGCCTGGCGGTTGTCGAAGGCGACCCAGCTGGCGCGATCGGCCATGGCGTAGGCGTCCATGGCGGCGGCGGTGTTGAGGGTGGCGCCCATGCCGCTGCCCAGCTCGCGGTACCAGGGAGCGGTGGGGGCGATCCCGGCGGCTTCCCACAGTCGCTGTTCGGCACGGTGGGTGCCGCTGTCGTCGCCGCGGGAGGCGAAGGGCGCCTCGGCGGCGGCGATCAGGGCGAAGGCCTCGGCCGCCGTCTCGGCATCGGCGATGGCGGCCGGATCGCCGGCCGGGCCGACGAGCACGAAGTCGTTATACATGACGTCGGCGCGTTCGCTGCCATGGCCCTCGGCGACGAACCGCTCCTCGCCCGCCGTGTCGTGCACCAGCAGGCTGTCGGCATCGCCGCGGCGGGCGATCTCGAAGGCCTGGCCGGTGCCCACGGCCACCACCCGCACCGCGATGCCGGTGGCCTCGGTGAACGCAGGGATGATGGCATCGAAGAGCCCCGAGTTCTCGGTGGAGGTGGTGGAGGCCAGGGTGATATGGCCAGCGTCCTGGGCGGTGGCGTTAAGCGATGGCCCCATCAGAGCGAGTGCGGCGAGGATGAGCCCGGCTCTCGGCATCGTGTCTTCCTTCTGTGGTTGTCGTCCGAGGTTGTCGTCCGAGCTACCAGACCAGGTCGCCGTCGATGAAGGCGCGGGTGGTCGGGGAGGCCGGGGTGGTGAAGAAGCGCTCGGCGTCGCTGTGTTCGATCAGGCGCCCCTCGTGGAGCAGCACGACGTCGTCCGCCAGCCGCTTCGCCTGGTTGAGGTCGTGGGTGGTCATCAGGATGCGCGTGCCCCGGGCATGGAAGTCGAGGACCGCCGTTTCCACGGCACGCATCGAGGCCGGGTCCAGGGCGGCGGTGGGTTCGTCGAGGAACAGCACCTCCGGGGCGAGCAGCCAGGCGCGGGCCAGGGCCAGGCGTTGCTGCTCGCCGCCGGAGAGGACCCGCGCCGGGCGCCTTTCCACGGGCCCCAGGCCGAAGCGCGCCAGGGCCTCGCGGGCCAGTGGCCGGCGTGCCCGGCAAGGCGTGCCGACGACGGCCAGGGCGTAGGTGAGGTTGTCGAGGGCGGAACGCTTGAGCAGCACCGGGCGCTGGAAGACCATCGCCTGGCGCGGTGGCTTGCCGCCCCAGTACACCCGCCCGGTGCTGGGGAGCAGCAGGCCGTGGGCGAGGCGCATCAGCAGGCTCTTGCCGGCCCCGTTGGGCCCCATCACCAGGGTGCGCCGGCAGCCATCGAGGGTGAGGGTCAGCGGCTGGAGCAACGTCTGGCCGCGGTGGACCACGTTCGCGCCCTCGAAGCGGAGGGTCGGAATCGCCACCTCGGGCAGCTGGTGGGCCATGTCGGTCATCCCAATCGCCTCCTGGCCGTCTCGCCCACCACATGGGCGACGCCGTTGATCAGCGTGACCAGGGCGAGCAGCACCAGGCCGAGCCCCAGGGCGAGCGGCAGGTTGCCCTTGCTGGTCTCCAGCACGATCGCCGTGGTCATCACCCGGGTGACGCCGTCGATGTTGCCGCCCACGATCATCACCGCGCCGACTTCGGCGCTGGCGCGACCGAAGCCGGCCAGTATCACCGTCATCAGGCCGAAGCGGGCGTCCCACAGCAGGGTGGGGATCCGGCGCAGCCGTGACAGGCCCAGCGACTGCAACTGTTCGCGGTACTCGGCGTGCAGCTCTTCGACCTGCTGGCGGGTCAGGGCGGCGATGATCGGCAGGATCAGCAGCACCTGGGCGACCACCATGGCGCCGGGCGTGAAGAGCAGGCCGAACTGCCCCAGCGGGCCGGCGCGGGAGAGCAGCAGGTAGACCGCCAGCCCGGCCACCACCGGCGGCAGCCCCATCAGGGCATTGAGCACCACCACGACCGCGCCGCGCCCCGGGAAGCGCCACAGGGCCAGGGCGGCGCCCAGTGGCAGGGCGGCCAGCGCGGCGATCAGCACCGCGGCCAGCGAGACCTGCAGCGACAGGGCGACGATCTCCAGCAGGGCCGGGTCGAGACTCAGCACCAGGCGCAGGGCGGTGGCGAAGGCGTTGTCGGTAGTCGGCATGGCACTCCCCGTGACTTCCTTGCATGATCTGCATTACAAGACGCCGATGCATCCTATGCTGAAATTCATGCAGGATCATGCAGTGAAACGACGAGAGGCGACTCGATGGCGACGCCCTACACCTACCTCACGACAGCCGAGGCGGCCGACTACCTCCGGCTCAAGGAGCGCAAGGTCTACGACCTGGTCGCCCAGGGGGTGATCCCCTGCACCCGGGTCACCGGCAAGCTGCTCTTCCCGCGCCACAGCCTCGACCTCTGGCTGATGAACCACCTGGAGGGCGACCGAGCCAGCCGCCGGCCAGCACCTCGGGTGCTGGCCGGTAGCCAGGATCCCCTGCTGGAGTGGGCGGTGCGCGAGAGTGGATGCGACCTGGCACTGCTCTGCCACGGCAGCGGCGACGGGGTGAGGCGGCTGGCCGAAGGGGAGGCGATGCTCGCCGGGGTGCACCTGATCGACCTCGAGAGCGGCACCTACAACGACCCGGCCGTGCTGGGCCTGGGGGGCATGGCTGACCTGGTGGGGCTGCGCTGGGCACGGCGCTGCCAGGGACTGATGGTCGCTCCGGGCAACCCGCTGGGTTTCTCCGCTCTGGCCGATCTGGCCCGCCCGGGCGTGATGGTGGCACGTCGCCAGCCCGATGCCGGGGCGGAGCGGCTGCTGCGCCATTTGCTGGCTCGGGAGCGCCTCGACCCGCAGGCACTGGGCTTCGCCCCCCATCCGGCGCTGAGCGAGGACGACCTGGCGTTGGCGATTCGACAGGGGGAGGCCGCCGTGGGGCTAGGGGTGGAGGCGGCGGCGCGTCGTCAGGGCCTGGATTTCGTGGCGCTGCACTGGGAGCCCTTCGACCTGCTGCTGAGGCGGCGCGACTATTTCGAGCCGCCGCTGCAGCGCCTGCTGGCGTTCACCCGGGAGCCTCGCTTCGTGGGACGAGCGGCGGCGCTCGGCGGCTACGAACTCGGCGAGCTGGGGAAGGTGGTCTATAACGCCTGAGGTGGATACTTGACGCCTGGCGTCTGTGGTCGATACTACTGATTAGACCAGTCGGTCTGGAAGGATGGCAATGACACATGTGACGAAGGAGCGCTTGCTCGAGGCGGGACTCGCCATGTTGCTGGAGCACGGTTACAACGACCTGGGGATCCAGGCGCTGCTGGAGGCGACGGGGACGCCGAAGGGGTCCTTCTATCATCACTTCCGCAGCAAGGAGGACTTCGCCCTGCAGGTCATCGACCGCTACATGGAGGATGTCCATCGCGGGCTGGACCTGAGCCTGGGTAACGCCAGCCTGCCGCCCCTGGAGCGGGTGCGGCGGTTCTTCGAGCTGTCCCAGGAGAAGTACCGCCAGGAAGGCTACCTGGGCTGCCTGCTCGGCGGGGTTGGCCAGGAGCTGTCGGGGATCAGCGAGACGTTCCGGCGCAAGATCGAGACCTGCTTCGCCGGTATCGCCGAGCGGGTTGCCGACTGCCTGGAGGAGGCACGGCGGCAGGGTGACCTGCCGCCGGACAGCGATCCTCGCCAGATGGCGGACCTGCTGGTGGACTGCTGGGAAGGCGCCGCCCTGCGTAGCCGGTTGCGCCGCGACCCCGGCCCGCTCGGCGCCATGCTCGACTTCTACTTCTCGGCCGCCATGAAGTGAGCCTCGCGGGTGGCCGCGAGCGGTAGTCGTCGGGCAATACCTGAACCGACTGGTCTGTTCCGGACGACTTGACGTCGTCCACCACCAGTGGTGAGGGTCGGCTATCCGGCCGACCCGGGAGGTGTCAAATGACAAGTTCCAACCTCTACGAACGCCTGGGCGGCGAGCGGGGCATCGCCTCGCTGGTCGACGACATCGTCGAGTCCCATATGCAGAACCCGCGCATCCAGGCGCGCTTCCTGCCCTATCGCGAGGACCCCGAGCACCTCGAGGTGGTCAAGGGGCACCTGCGAGACTTCCTCGCCGCCGGGAGCGGCGGTCCCGTGGAGTATCGGGGACGCAGCATGCCGGAGGCGCATCGCGGCATGAATATCAACGAGGCGGAATACATGGCCGCCGTCGACGATATCCTTGACGTCCTCGATCGCCATGGCATCGACCCCCAGACGCGTCAGGAGGTGCTCGGCATCGCCTACTCGCTGAAGGGGGAGATCATGCACGTCTGAGGCGTCCCGGCCGGCCTGGCCGGCCCAGCCTCTCGACCGCCCGGGGCAGTGCCCCGGGCGGTCTCAGTTCGGCGCCTGCTGATTGGGCGGCACGATGCCCAGCCGCTTCATGCGTCGGTAGATGGTGGGGCGCGACAGCCCCAGCTCCCGGGCCACGGCGCTGACGTTCCACTGGTGGCGGCACAGCGCCCGGTAGAGCAGGTCCTGCTCCAGGGGGCGTGGGGTGGCCGGTGCCTGGCCGGCCGATGCCGACTCGATGCCGGTGGCGGTGGGGCGCCCGGCCGCCGGGTGGGCGAACTGGCCGTGCAGGCACTCCTCGGGCAGGTCGCTCACCACCACCTCGTCGCCATCGCAGGTGGCGAGCGCATAGCGCAGGGCGTTGTGCAGCTCGCGGATGTTGCCCGGCCAGGGGTAGGCGAGCAGGGCGCTCATGGCGTCGCCGCGCAGCCGCGCCCGGCCACCGCGCTCCTGGTTCAGTTCAGCGAAGAGTCGCCGGATCAGGTAGCCCTTGTCGGCGCGCTCGCGCAGGGGCGGCAGGCGCAGGCTGGCGCCGTTCAAGCGGTAGAAGAGGTCCTCGCGGAAGCGCCCGGCCACGATCCGCTCGCGCAGGTCGCGGTGGGTGGCCGCCACCACCCGCAGGTCCACCTTGACGGGACGGCTGGCGCCGATGGGCAGCACCTCCTGCTCGGCCAGCACCCGCAGCAGGCGGGTCTGTAGCTGCAGCGGCATGTCGCCGATCTCGTCGAGGAAGAGGGTGCCGCCGTCGGCCTGGGCGATCAGCCCCTTCATGCCCTTGCTGCGGGCGCCGGTGAAGCTGCCGGGCTCGTAGCCGAACAGCTCGCTCTCGATCAGCGATTCCGGCATGGCGGCGCAGTTGATGGCCACGAAGGGCTGGTCGCGGCGCCGGCTCGACTCGTGCAGGGCACGGGCCATGCGCTCCTTGCCGGTGCCGGTCTCGCCGATCACCAGGATGTTGATCGGCTCGTTGCGCAGCCGGGCGGCGCGGGTCAGGGTGTCGCGCATGCTCGGGTCGTCGTCGGCCAGGGCCTCCAGGGGCGCCAGGCTGGAATCGCGGCGCGACACCGGGCAGCTCGGGGGGCGGCGCGGCGGCTCGATCAGGGTGGCGAAGTGGATCTCCCGGTGGCGCCGGGTGTGGAAGGCCTGCACTCGGTCGTCGCTGTGCTGGGGGATCGCCAGCACCTCATCGACCTCGGCGTCGAGCAGGTCCTGGATGTTCCAGGCGCGGAAGGGACGGGCCTCGCCGGCTTCGGGCAGCGGCAGCTCGTGGTGGCGCAGTAGCTTGCGCCCGGCGGTGTTGGCCGCCACCAGGTTGCCGTCCGCCTCGATGGCCAGCAGGTAGCGGCGGTTGATCTGCACGAACTCGCGGGAGCGGTCCAGGCAGACGATGGGGTGGTCGCCGTAGCGCTGCAGGAAGTAGGCGTCCTCGATCATCTTGGCGGTGTGCTTGACCAGTTGCAGGGCGAAGGTCTGGGACTCGCGGGCGACGGGCGAGCGATAGGCGGAGATGTCGAGCACCGCCAGCAGCTGGCCGTGGGGGTCGAAGACCGGCGCCGCGGTGCAGGTCAGCTGGATATGATGGGCGCTGAAGTGGTCGCTGTGGTGGCAGGTCAGGGCGCTGCGCTCGTGGATGCAGGTGCCCACCGCGCAGGTGCCGGCGTGGGATTCGCTCCAGTCGGCGCCCAGGTAGAGGCCGGTGCGCTGGTGCTCGCGCTGGTCGGCCTTGGCACCGAGGAACTGCACGGCGATGCCGCGGGCGTCGGTGAGCAGCACCACATAGCCCAGCGGCGCCACCTGGCGATAGAGCTGCTCGACCCCGGCCCGGGCCACCTGGAGCAGGGCGTCGGCCTGGTCCTGGTGCTCGCGCAGGGTGGGGCCGGGCACGTAGCGGGCCGGGGTGGGGCGGGCCGGGTCCAGGCCGTAGCGGTCGATGCAGCGCCGCCAGGAGCGCTCGATGATGGCGGCCTCGCCGGCCGATGCCGGGTTGGCCAGGGAGTGGAGAATCGTCTCCACATGTTCGCGCTGACTCGAGGTGGGGGTCATGGCATGCCTCTGCCGGTCGCGGTCGTTGTGGTTGTCATGTGTTCAAGGTAAGGGGCGGGCGCCTTCCCCGAGATACGACCTTGGTCGCCTGCGTTACAGGTGTAACGGAGGTGTCACGTGGTGTTCACCCCTGGCTGTCACATCGCTGTCACTCCCTGGCCTGCAATGGGTCCGTGTTGTCCGTATTTTCTCTCTTAAATTCAAAAGTTTAGATGGTTTCTCGGCATGGCTGGCACGAAAGCTGCCCGGTAGGGGCGTGGCCGCCGTGCTCGCATCGGTGGCCCTCGAACAAGAAGACATCGAGGAGTCACGCCATGACCGACGCTTCCCGGGCGACGCTGAGCCGTCGCCGCTTCCTCACCCTTACCGGTGCCCTGACCGCCGGCGGCCTGGCGCTGGGCGCCACCGGTCTGTGGCCGCGCTGGGCCCGGGCCGAACCCGACCTGGCCCAACGCCTGCTGCGCGTGGGCCGCGACATCTACCCCCACGCGGCGATCGAGGATCGCTACTACCTGGAGCCGCTCACGCCGTTGCTGGAGAAGCACCGCGATGAGATCGCCGCCGGCCTCGACGACCTGGATCGCAGCGCCCGGGGCGCCCTGGGCCGCGACTATGCCGGGATCGAGAATGACGCCGAGCGTGAGGCGCTGCTGCGGGAGATTCAGCACACGCCGTTCTTCGCGACGGTCAAGGGCAGCCTGTTGATGGGGATCTACAACAACCCGGCCTTGTGGCCCGAGTTCGGTTACGGAGGTTCCTCCTGGGAACAGGGGGGCTACCGCCACCGCGGCTTCGATGCAACGCCGGACTGGCTTTGAGGGGGACGTGGGTAACGATGGATCGCCGTCCATGACTCGATAACAACGCCACGATAACAACGCCGCGATAACAACAGAGGGGCACAAGCGTATGAGTAGGCAATTCGATCTGAATGACGACAGCCTCGTGGTGA
The DNA here is from genome assembly GCF_059509875.1 of Halomonas sp. LMYGS-3. Taxonomy (NCBI): domain Bacteria; kingdom Pseudomonadati; phylum Pseudomonadota; class Gammaproteobacteria; order Oceanospirillales; family Halomonadaceae; genus Halomonas; species Halomonas sp. LMYGS-3. The sequence goes on from NZ_JCAKFQ010000008.1 coordinate 99,612, forward strand.
TCATCGGATCCGGTGCCGGGGGGGGAACCCTCGCCAATGAACTGGCGCAAAAGGGCATTCGCTCGGTGGTGCTCGAAGCCGGTAAGCGCTTCACCATGGAGGATATCGAAAACGACGAATGGGGGATGTTCAACAAGATCAGCTGGCTCGACCAGCGCAATCTGGTGGGGCCATCCCGTCTGGCCGAGGACTTTCCCAACTTGCCCGCCTGGATCGTCAAGGGAGTCGGTGGTTCCACCATTCACTGGGCCGGAGTCGCCATGCGTTTTCAGGAACACGAGTTCAAGATGAAAACGCTCAACGGCGCCATTGTCGGTGCCAATGTGGAGGACTGGCCGCTGTCGCTGCAGGACCTGGCGCCCTATTACACCCTGGCGGAAAAGAAAATGGGCGTGTGCGGTACCGAGGCGACCGGTATGCCCTTTCATGGCAAGAGCACCCACTATCAGGTCATCGAAGCCGGTGCCAATCGCATCGGTGCCCGCTGCGAGCAGGCGCACCTGGCGATCAATACGGTGCCCTTCGATGGTCGGGCGCCCTGTCAGGTCACCGGCTTCTGTATGCAGGGCTGCCGCTTCGGCGCCAAGTGGTCGACCATGTATGCGGAGATTCCCAAAGCCGAAGCCACCGGCAATGTGGAGGTCAGGCCCAACTGCATGGCCCTCAAGATCGAGCATGACCGGGACGGCAAGGCGATCGGTGTGCTCTATGCCAATGCCGATGGGGTGGAGCGCTTCCAGAAGGCACGCATCGTCGCCGTGGCGGCCAACTCCATCGAGTCGCCGCGTCTGCTGCTCAATTCCGCCTCCAATCTGTTTCCCGATGGACTGGCCAACTCATCGGGCCAGGTGGGCAAGAACTATATGACCCATGTCACCGGAGGCTCCTATGCGGAGTTCGATCATCCGGTGCATATGGAGCGCAGCACCGTGGTGCCTGGCATCGTCAAGGAGTGGGAGGATAACGACCCTTCTCGCGGCCATGTCGGTGGCTACGAGCTGGAGGCATTGCATCTGGGGCTGCCGTTCATGGCGGCGTTCCTGGATCCGGGCGCCGCCAATGGCTGGGGGCGGCAGTTTGCCCAGTCCATGGAGAATTACAGCAGGATGGCGGGTTTCTGGATCTGTGGGGAAGACCTCGCCCTGGAGACCAACCGTATCACCTTGCATCCCACGGAGAGGGACCAGTACGGCTTGCCGGTGCCGGTGGTTCATAAAGCGGATCACGACAACGATACGCGCATGCGCAACCACGCTTACCGGAAGTCCCGGGAGCTGTTCGAGGCGATCGGTGCGCACCATGTCAATGATCTGCCGCCCTATCCGGCCAGTCACAACATGGGCACCAATCGCATGCATGCCAATGCCCGCGATGGCGTCGTCAACCAGTGGGGACAGTCCCACGACATCGAGAATCTGTTCATCTCCGACGGCAGCCAATTTACCAGCAGCGGGACGGAAAACCCCACCCTGACCATCGTTGCCCTGACGATTCGTCAAGCCGATTACATTGCCGAGCGCATGTCGCGCGGCGAGCTTTAAGAGGAGGAACACCCATGCAACCGACAGCCGACCAGCGGCGCTGGATGTACCGCCACATGGTACTGAGCCGCTACCTGGAGGAGCGCATCGAGGCGCTCTACATGGAGGGCAAGACCCCGGTGTTCAACATGGCCAAGGGGCCGATCCCCGGCGAGATGCACCTCTCCCACGGCCAGGAGCCCTGTGCCGTGGGCGTCTGCGCCCACCTCGAGGCCGGCGACATCGTCACCGCCACCCATCGGCCCCACCACATCGCCATCGCCAAGGGGGTCGACCTGGACGCCATGGTGGCCGAGATCTTCGGCAAGGGCACCGGCCTCTCCGGGGGCCGCGGCGGCCATATGCACCTCTTCGATGCGGCCGTGAACTTCTCCTGCTCGGGGATCATCGGCGAGGGCCTGGGCCCGGCGGTGGGCGCGGCGCTCTCCCGCCAGATGCAGGGCAGGCCCGGGGTGGCGGTGGCCTTCATGGGCGAGGGCGCGGCCAACCAGGGGGCCTTCCACGAGGCGCTCAACCTGGCGGCCGTGTGGAAGTTGCCGGTGGTCTTCGTGATCGAGGACAACGCTTGGGGCATCTCGGTGGCCAAGCAGGCCTCCACCGCCGTGCCGCGCAACGACCAGCGCGCCATCGCCTACGGCATGCCCGGCCACCACGTGGCCGACAACGACGTGGAGGAGGTGTTCGCCGCCGCCGGTCAGGCCATCGCCCGGGCCCGGGAGGGGCTGGGGCCGAGCCTGATCGAGATCGAGACCGTGCGGCTCGCCGGCCACTTCATGGGCGACGGCGAGGACTACCGGCCCGAGGGCGAGAAGGCGGGGCTCACCGATCCCATTCCCCGCTACCGCCGGGCGCTGCTCGAGGCGGGGGTGTTCGACGAGGACGGCGACGCCGAGTTGGTCGCCGAGGCCCACGAGCGGGTCGAGGCGGCCATCCGCTTCGCCCAGCAGAGCGACTTCCTGCCGCCCGAGCAGGCCCTCGAGAACGTCTTTGCCTAACCGGGAGAAACGATCATGACGACTGCGACTACTACCAAGAGCGCCAGCCGCAAGCTGACCATCGCCCGGGCCATGGCCGAGGCCACCGCCCAGGCGATGCGCGAGGACCCCCGGGTCTTCGTGATGGGCGAGGACGTCGGCCCGCTGGGCGGGGTCTTCGGCAACACCCGCGGCCTGTATGACGAGTTTGGCGCCGAGCGCGTGCGCGACACGCCGATTTCCGAGACGGCCTTTATCGGCGCGGCCGTGGGGGCCGCCTCCGACGGCATGCGGCCCATCGTCGAGCTGATGTTCGTCGACTTCTTCGGCGTCTGCATGGACGCCATCTACAACCTGATGGCCAAGAACACCTACTTCTCCGGTGGCCGGGTCAAGGTGCCCATGGTGCTGATGACCTCCACCGGCGGCGGCTACTCCGATGCCGGCCAACACTCCCAGTGCCTCTACGCCACCTTCGCCCACCTGCCGGGCATGAAGGTGGTGGTGCCGAGCAACGCCCATGACGCCAAGGGGCTGATGACCGCGGCGATCCGCGACGACAACCCGGTGGTCTTCATGTACCACAAGGCGCTGCAGGGCATGGGCTGGCTGGGCACCGAGAAGGGCGCCACCGTGGCGGTGCCCGAGGAAGCCTACACGGTGGAGATCGGCAAGGCCGCCGTGACCCGCGAGGGACGCGACCTGACCCTGGTCAGTCTGGGCGCCGGGGTGCACCACTGCCTGCGCGCCGCCCAGGCCCTGGAGGCCGAGGGCGTCTCCGCCGAGGTAGTCGACCTGCGCAGCCTGGTGCCGCTGGACCGCGACACCGTGCGCGCCTCGGTGGCCAGGACCGGCCGGCTGATCGTGGTCGACGAGGACTACCACAGCTACGGGGTCAGCGGCGAGATCATCGCCAGCGTGGCCGAGCACCCGGGCTGCCGTCTCAAGGCCGCCCCCAAGCGGGTGGCCTATCCGGACATCCCGATTCCCTTCGCGCCGACCATGGAGCAGTGGGCCCTGCCCAGTGCCGACAAGATCGTCGCCGCCTTTCACCAGATGCTGAACGAGAGTTGAGGAGAGACCCCTATGACGACCGAGATCACCGTACCCGAGGACCTCTGGGAGGGCGACACCGAAGGCGTGATCACCGCCTGGCTGGTGGACGATGGCGCCGAGGTCGCCCAGGGCGACCTGGTCGCCGAGGTAATGGTGGAGAAGGCCCAGTACGAGATCGAGGCACCGGTCTCGGGGCGGCTCAACATCACCCGGGGCGAGGACGAGGTGGTGGCCAAGGGCGCCGCCATCGCCACGCTGGAGGCCTGAGATGCGACTGGACAGCCACGATACCCACCTGCCCGCCCCCGCGGGGGCGGGCCCCGAAAGCTCCGGGGTCGCGCCTTTGAGAACGGTACCGCTGCGGGGGATGCGGGGCATGATCGCCTCGAAGATGCTGCAGAGCCTGCAGTCCTCGGCGCAGCTGACCCATCACGCCAGCGCCCGCCTCGACGCCGCTCAGGCGCTGCGCGACCAGTGCCGGCAGCGGGGGCTCGCCGCGCCCTCGCTGCAGGACCTGGTGCTGCGCCTGGTGGTGCAGACCCTGGCCGATTTCCCGGTGCTCAATGCCACCCTGGAGGAGAACCGCATCACCGAGCATGCCGCGGTGCACCTGGGGCTGGCGATTCCGCTGCCCGATGACCTGCTGGTGGCGCCGGCGCTCTTCGAGGCCCAGGCCCTGACCCTGGGCGCGCTGCCCGAGGCGCGCCGGGCGCTCACCGAGCAGGCCCGGGCCGGCAGGCTCGGGGTACGCGAACTGACCGGGGCCACCTTCACCGTCTCGAACCTGGGGCGTTCGCGAGTGCACCACTTCACGCCGGTGCTCAACCTGCCCCAGGTGGCGATCCTCGGCATCGGTGGTATCGAGCCCCGGGCCGTGCCAGACTCGAACGGCTGGCAGGCGGTGGAGGTGATCGGCCTGTCGCTGACCTTCGACCACCGTGCCGTCAATGGCGCCCCGGCGGCGGCCTTCCTCGACGCCCTTTGTGAACGTCTCGAGGAGTTGCCCTCCGATGCCTTCGACCACGAACTGAGTCCCCAGGAGTGAGGCCATGCCGGCAGCCCCGCCCATCGACGACATCCAGACCCGTCTGCAGCGACCCAGCGTGGCCGAGGGGCTGATCCTGGAGGAGGCGCTGCTGGACGCGATCTGCCAGGGCGAGAGCGAGTTCGACCTGCTGGCCTGGTCGCCCCGCGACCGCGCGCTGGTGATGCCGCGTCGCCACGAGCGCCTCCAGGGGTTTCCCGAGGCTCGCCGGGTGCTGCGCGAGCGGGACTGGCCGATCCAGTTCCGCTCCACCGGCGGCACTCCGGTGCCCCAGTCGCCAGCGGTGGTCAATGTGGCCCTGGCGCTGCGTTGCCGGGTGGGCAGTTCCGCCGCCGACCTGGAGTGGGGCTATCGTCGGCTCGGCGACCCCTGGTGTGCCTGGCTCGAGGGCCTAGGCGTCAAGGAGGCCGACCTGGGCTCGGCGCCGGGGGCCTACTGTGACGGCCGCTTCAATGTGCGGATCGGTGGGCGCAAGCTGGTGGGTACTGCTCAGCGCTGGCGCCGGGTGCGCGGCTGTCGTGACATGGCGATGCTGGCCCACGGTGCGATGCAGGTGGGGGAGACCCCCGAGGCGCTGGTCGAGGTGGTCAACGCCTTCCAGGCCGCCATCGACGACCCGCAACGCTTCCGGCCCGAGAGCCATGTGGCCCTGGGCGAGGTGCTACCTGGCTTCGACCTCGAGGCGGTGCTGCCGAGGTTGCTGGAGCGCCTGGCGGACTACGCTATATAGGAAGCATTCTACGAGGGGCCACGAGATGGCCAAACGGGGCACCATGCCGAGCCGTCAGGGGCTGAGTCGCCGCCAGATACTGCATTGCGCTGGGGTGGCCGCCGTCGCCTCGCTCTGCGGCCGGGCGGGCGGCGTCACGGCGTCAGTCAGCGATACCGGTGGGGCGCAGGCTAGCGCGTCCTTCTGCGTAGCCAGGCCGCGCCAAACGGAAGGCCCCTACTTCGTGGATGCCCGGCTCGAGCGCAGCGACCTTCGTTCGGACCCCACCGATGGGACTCGCAAGCCCGGCGTGCCGGTGGCGCTGGCGTTTCACGTTTCCCGGTTCGATGATGATGCCTGCACACCGCTGGTCGGCGCCGTGGTCGATCTCTGGCAGTGCGATGCCCTGGGCGTCTATTCGGGAGTGCAGGACTTCGCGGGACGTTTCGATACTCGCGAACAGCGCTTCCTGCGCGGCTATCAGGTGACGGATAGCCGTGGCATGGCCCGGTTCACCACTCTCTACCCCGGCTGGTATTCGGGGCGGGCCGTGCATATCCACTTCAAGATTCGCACCGACCCCGAGGCCGGCCGTGGGCTGGAATTCACCTCGCAGCTGTACTTCGACGACGCTCTGACCGATCGGGTGCACCAACAGGCCCCTTATGCCGAAAGGGGGCCACGCAATGTACGCAATGACAGAGACGGCATCTACCGGCGCAGTGGCGGAGACGAGCTGGTGCTGGATTTGACCGAAAGCGGGGAGGGCTACACGGGGGACTTCCATCTAGCCCTGGAGATGAATTGAGAGCAGCCCTGGAGATGCGACCACGATCTCCGAGTGGGCCAGCACCTAGCTCTTGCCGGTTGGAGTGGGGCTATCACCGCCTCGGCGACCCGCAGCGCTTCGCCGCGGGCAGCCACGTCGAGGCCTTGCCCGGGTTGGATCTGGAGGCGGCGTTGCCCGGGCTGCTGGAGCGTTTGGCGGTCATGCCCTGAGAGAAGTGCCATGAGTGAGTACACCGATTACCTGTGCGATGTCTTCGCACTATTGGCTGTGGCGATGCGCTGTGCCGCGTCGTCGAAGTCGTCCACCTCGAACGAACAGACGAAGGCGTTCGTGCCGCATTCGGCCGGTGGCGTTTGCGCCGGACGCTGGAGCAGGCCGCCTCCCATCCCTCCGGTATCGATACGCCAATACTCGACGGGAAGACCCTCAACCTTGTCGAATTGCCAACCAAGGAGTGTGCGATAGAAGGTGAGGGCACGCTGGGGATCATCGGCCTGAATCTCGAAATAGCACTGTCCGCTCATGTATCCCTCCTGGATGATCGCGAGACCGGGGCGAGCCGGCCGCTCATGCAAACGATAGACGATACCCACTGACTGATCGATTGCAGGAGGGGAAAATCGACAGCGGCGCCACTAGGCGCCGCTGTCATGCGCGTCAGTGGCGCGGGTCCCAGAGCCGACTGCCGGTGTCGGCCTCGTAGCCCATGCCGTGGGGTGAGGTAACCATCTCCAGTTGCATGCCCCAGGGCGCCATGAAATAGATCCAGCTCAAGCCTTCCATGGGCCCCTCGGTGAATGTCTTGGGTTCGCCCAGTACTTCCACATCGTGCTCTTCCAGGTACGCGACAGCGCTGTCCATGTCGTCCACGTAGAAGGCGATATGGTGGCCGCCGATGTCGCTGTTGCGTGGCTGCTCGGTGCGCTGATCGGGGGCGGTGTACTCGAAGATTTCCAGGTTGGTGCCGTTGCCGCAGCGAACCAGGTGGGCGGCGGGGATGGTGGCCTCGGGATGCACGTCGAGGTTCTCGCTCATCCAGTCATCCTCGAAGGGCCCGAAGGGACCGATGGTGAAGAAGGCCTCGCAGCCGATCACGTCGACGAAGAAGTCCACCGCCGCCTGGCGATCGGGCACGGTGAAACCGAAGTGCTGAGTGCCGCGCATGCCGGGCAGCTCGGCCTGGACGGCCTGGTTGGCCAGCAGCAGCGTCAGGGAGAGGGGAGCTGAAAGGGAAGCGCGTTTGAAGGAATCGAACATGGCAGGTCTCCATTGCTTTGCATTGTTATTGGTGACGTTTGTCGGTGGCGGATGCCACCGGAACGAACCAGCAATGACCATGCCAATCCATGGCGTCGAGTGACGCCATGGAATGCTTGTGTTTATCAGGAATGACGGGACGATAATGCGCATGACAGTTGTCAATGGCGATACATCGGTGTGACAGGTGTCACGTTACAGGAGAGCACTGCACTGCTCGGAAGGAATCCGTCAGGAACATGGCGGCTTCTGGAAGCGGCAATAGAGATACCTCTGCTCCACGCCACCCGGCGTGACATGCAGTGCCTGGTGGTGCTCGTGAAGGATGAGGGAGGCGCCGAGTTCCCGGTGAAGCGCTTCCGGGGTGTAGCGGACCACCTCGAGGCCGCTGCAGGTCGGCGGCGCCTCGGGGGCGAAGGTGCCGATCACGATATGCCCCTGCGCGGCCAGCGCTCGCCACAGCTGGTCGACGTAGCGGGCCCGGTCCTCGCCATCGGTCAGAAAATGAAAGACCGCCCGGTCGTGCCAGATCGCGTAATGGTCGTCGGGGAGTACCACGTCGGTGATGTCCCCCTCGAGCCACTGCACCCGATCGGCACACTCGCCGAGCCTCGCCCGCGCCTGTGCCAGGGCGGCGGTGGCGATATCGAGGACGGTCAGATCCTCGAAGCCGGCCTCCAGGAGGTCGTCCACCAGGGTGGACGCGCCGCCGCCCACGTCGATGATCGGGGCAGAGCGGGCGACCCCGGTGCGATGAATCAGCGCCAGGGAGCTCTGCAGGCTGGGCGCGTACCAACCGAGCCGATGCGACGGCTTGGTCGCATAGAGGCGTTCCCAATGCGGTTTGATGGTCATCGTACGCTCCCTGCCTCGGCGGCTTCTTCTCGATGGGGTCGAGACAGAAGCCGCTGGAGCGCCCGTAGCTGGTCAGCACCACCCGGTCGCCCTGGCGGGCCCTCACGCAGCTTGCAGGCCCGTGGGCAGACGTCGCACTGCAGGCGGCCGTCGTCCAGTCGATGCCAGTGGTGGGTCGGGTGAGCGGTGGTGTCAAGGGGCATGGTCGTGGGGGCTGGGTCGCTCGGCACCTTCATGTATGGTTGAGACTCGCCCGCGCCCGTGATGTTCGGTCACCCCTTCGCCTCAGCTCAGCGCCGCCGCCACGGCCTCGATGGCCTGCGGGTCGGCGCCGGCACTCGGCCCCAGACACCAGGCATCGTGGACCAGGGCGGTGAGCGTCGCGATGCCGCCCTCGGCGACCGGCAGGTGCCCCGAGAGCAGCGTCGCCGGTGCCAGGCGCTCGAGCGCGCTGAGGGAACGGCCCAGGGCGATGCGATCGGTGGTGGCCAGCCAGGGGGCGTCGATCGCCGACCAGGTCACCAGGCCGTCGCGCAGGGTGCTCGCCTCGATGGCCGCCACGCTCTCGGCCGGCTCGGGGAGCAGGGCACCGAAGCTGTCGGCGGCGAACAGGGCGCGCGAGCGGGTGTCGAGGAAGCCGAGCGTCTCCGGTGCGTCGTAGTAGGGCGGGCGCAGCGGCACCAGCTGGCGGTCGCCGAGCGCCAGGCGGGCGCCGGGCTCGAGCAACTGGACACGTCCGGTGTCGAGGCCGAGCAGGCCCATCTTGCCCATGCCTAGAAAACTCGTGACCACCTGGGCCTCTGGAGCGCGGTCGAGCAGGCGCGAGAGGTTGCCGATATGGTCGGCATCGGTGTGGCTCAGCCAGATCCAGCGCAGGTCGACGAGGTCGATCTCGGCTTCCAGGGCCGCGATGAAGGCGTCGCCGAGGGCGGCCAGGCCGGTATCCACCAGCACGGGTTCGGCGCCCTTGTGGAGGAAGGCGTTCACCGCCAGGCCACCCATGCCCGGCAGGGGCAGGAAGGCGGGCAGCACGCGCCAGTCGCGTCCGGCATCCCGGGTCGGCAGCATCACGGGGTAGTGGTTGATGGTCATCGGGGTCTCCACTCTCGGTCATGGGACGGTCTTGTTTTGGGTGAACACTGGTGTTCACAAGTTGAGTGATAGGCCCGCCACCGCCCCTTGTCAAGTATTGAGTGAACAGTTATGTTTATCCAATGACCAGGACACGCCGTTACACCCAGCGCAAGCGCGCCGCCGCCCGGGAGGAGACCCACGAACGCATCGTCGAGGCGACGATGCAGCTCCACGAGGAGGTCGGCCCCCGCGCCACCACCATCAGCGCCATCGCCCAGCGGGCCGGCGTGCAGCGCCTGACCGTCTACCGTCACTTCCCCGACGAGACGGCAGTCTTCCAGGCCTGTACCGCCCACTGGTTCGCACTGAACCCGCCGCCGGAGCCCGCCGGCTGGGCTTCCTGCGAGGCGGGCGAAGCGCGCGCCCGTGCCGCCTTGCTGGCCTTCTACCGCTACTACCGCGGCACCCAGCGCATGTGGCGCGCCGCCCACCGCGACGAGCCCGAGGTCCCGGCGCTGCAGGGGCCCATGGCGGCGTTCCGCGACTACCTGCGCGAGGTGGCCGAGCAGCTGCGCGAGGGTTTCGAGGCGCGGGAGGATCCGCGACTGGCGGCCACGCTCCACCACGCCCTGGCGTTTGAAACCTGGGCGTCGCTCGACAGCCAGGGGCTCGACGACGCGGCCATGGCCGAGCTGGTCGTGGGGTGGTTGGGGGCGCTTCGGCCATGACGGAGGGCGTCATCGCGTGAACCCCGCATGGAACGGTGACCGTGGCGTTGCCCAGTGGGCGCGCCTTCTCGTGCAGGCGCTCGAGCATGGCCTCGCCCACCTGTCAGTAGACCTCGATCTTCAAGAGCTCGATGCGCTCGGCGAACTTGCCACAACCAGAGCCGGTTTGGGCCGTCAACAGGCAGGCTGGCGCTGGTCAGCCGCTGCGCGCTCGCGATGTGCCTGTGCTGCCAGTCGGCGGCGGGGCATGTCTCGATCGCATCTCGCCCACATGAGCGAGCAGGAACTGCTAGAACTGGTAGTGACATCGTCACGTCGGCGGCTCCCCCCCGGAGCCGCCGGCAGGCGTTGCGACCTGATGTCCGCAACGCGCCATGACACCGTATGCGGAGACAGCGCCATGAACCAGACCACGCAACAAGTCAGTGAATACGTCGAGTTCTGGAACGATACCCTGGCCGAGAAGTTCGATCGGTATCAGGAGATCCTGATGAACGGCCTGAGCTACCATAGTCGCGTGCCCCTCGAACGGCTCGCGGTGGCGCCGGGCAGCCGGATCCTCGATGTGGGCTGCGGCTGGGGCGATACCGCCATCGAGCTGGCGCGCCGGACCGGGCCCCAGGGCGAGGTCCTGGGCCTGGACTGCGTCGAGCAGTTCCTGGAGGACGCCCGCCGACGCGCCGACGAGGCCGGCCTGACCAACGTTCGCTTCGTGGCCGCCGACGTGGAGCGCTACCCCTTCGAACCCGAGTACGACCTGTGCTTCTCGCGCTTCGGCATGATGTTCTTCGAGCATCCGGTGGTGGCCATGCGCAACGTCCACAAGGCCTTGAAGCCGGGTGGCGAGCTGATGTTCATCGTCTGGCGCGACATCGAGGACAACCCCTGGCTGGGCCTGCCCAAGCAGGTGGTGCTGGACTTCCTGCCGCCCCCCGGCGAGGACGCCCGCACCTGCGGCCCGGGGCCCTTCTCCATGGCCAACCCCGAGGTGGTCACCCAGCAACTGGAGATCGCCGGCTTCGAGGACATCGCCTTCGAGCGCAACGACGGCCCGGTGGAGGTGGGCGACTCGGTGGAGAACGCCATGCGCTTCCAGCTCGCCCTGGGGCCGGCCGGGGAGGTGTTCCGCGAGGCCGGCGAGGAGGCCGAGCGGCAGCGCCCCCAGATCGAGGAGGCGCTGCGTCAGGCCCTGGCCCCCTATGAGCAGGACGGCAAGATCGTCATGGGCTCCAGCTCCTGGACCATCACCGCCCGCAAGCCCGCGACCTGAGCCAGGCGGGGCCCGATCCGGGCCCCGCCAGACGCCTCAGGGCCGGCAGACGTACCAGTAGTTCTGGAAGTCGTGGTCGAGCTCGTGGACCTCGATGTCGTTGAAGCCAGCCGTGTGGAAGTACTCCTCGGCCCTCTCCCGGCCCCACATCGCCCCGAGCCCTTCGCCGCCGCGGGCCAGCGACACCGTCATGCAGTGCATGCAGGAGAGGGTGTAGAGCAGCGGTCCGATGGGGTGGTCGCGGTCGTGGTGGTGGTGGCTCGAGCCCTTGATGTCCTGGGCCAGGTAGACGCCGTCGTCGGCCAGGGCGCGGCGGATGCCACGCAGTACCGCTGGCGGGTCGGCCTGGTCGTGCACGGCGTCGAAGGTGGTGATGAGGTCGAAGGCGGCCGGTTCGGCGGTGCGGTCGAAGTCGGTCAGGTCGCGCACTTCGAAGACCACGTTGGTGTTGCCGAGCTCGTGCGCCTCCTGGCGGGCCTTGGCGATGGCCTCCTCGGAGAGGTCATAACCGGTGAAGCGGCTTTGCGGGAAGCGACGAGCCAGGGTATTGAGGGCCCGGCCGCGGCCGCAGCCGGCGTCGAGCACGCGGATGCCGGCCTCGAGGCGGTCGACCAGCCCCGGCACCAGCGGCAGGATGTGCGACTCCAGCGCCGGTACCACCGACTGGCCGCTGTCCTCGGCCATGATCTCGTGGAAGCGGCCGAAACGCTCGTAGGGCACGCCGCCGCCGTCATGGAAGCAGCGCACGATGTCGTCTTCCACGGTGCCGAGCAGTGGAATGTACTGGGCGAACACCGCGATGTTGTCCGTCGGCGAGCGTCGGCTGAGGCAGGCGGCGTGTTCCGCCGGCAGGTGGTAGGTACCGGTGGCCGGGTCGTGCTCGACGATGTTGCCCACCGTCATCGCGCCCAGCCATTCGCGCACGTAGCGCTCGGCGAGGCCGGCGCGGTCGGCAATCTCGCGGCTGGTGGCCGGGGGCATCTCGGCCAGGGTGTCGAAGAGGCCGGTGCGATGACCGAGCGAGGTCATCAGGCTCAAGGCGCCTCCATTGAGAATCTCCACGAGGCGGTCGGCGAAGGCCTCGGCGTGTCGTTCATCGAAGGCGGTAACGGCCGGGGCTGCGTCATTGGATGCCGTCATGATGTTTCCCCTGTCGGTGGATGGGGGCCGGGCTGTCCGGCTTCCCTACTAGCGTGGGCGTGACCCGGAATTGCGGCTAGTGAACCCGTGGTCGGGTTCTCGCGGGGCGGCGCGTCTCGACTACAATCAGCCATATACGCCAGGCGTAGGCGGCAACGGCGCGGCCCTGACCGGCTGTGGGGCCGACGAACTGGACTTCCGGTACGGTGAACCGGGGGTGGCCATGAAGATGGGCAGGGGCGAGGCGACCCGCGAGCGCATCCTGGCGATCGCGGAGTCGGCGGTGCTGGCGAAGGGCTTCGGTGCCACTTCCATCGAGGAGCTGATCGCCGAGGCCGGGCTCACCAAGAGCGGGTTCTTCTACCATTTCCGCGACAAGAACGAGCTGGCGCGGGCACTGCTGCTGCGCTACATGGAGCGCGAGGATGTCCTGCTCGACGACGTCTTCGCCCGCGGCCGCGAACTGGCCGGCGACCCCCTCCATGGCTTCCTGGCCGGCCTGAAGTTGCTGGCAGAGACCATGAGCAACCTGCCGGGCGACTATCCCGGCTGCCTCGTCGCCACCTACTGCTACCAGGAGCGCCTCTTCGATCGCGGCGTGCGCGAGCTCAACCGGCGCATCGTGCTGCACTGGCGGGCGCGCTTCAGTGCCATCCTGGCCGAGATCGTCGAGCAGCATCCGCCGCGGGAACCGGTGGACGCCGAGGCCCTGGCCGACATGGTGTCGACGGTCATCGAGGGCGGCCTGGTGCTGGGCCGCGCCACCGGTGATCCACAGATCCTGCCCACCCAACTGATGCTGCTGCGTCGCTATGTCCAGCTGCTGTTCGAGCCGCTGCACTGAGCCTGCACCTGGCCGCGAACACCTCGACGCTCCTGGTCGGCTGGTGGAGCGGGTCATCCACCACTCACCGGGGGCGTCCCTGATCGAGGAAAATATTGCCAGATTTGCCGCCAGGAGACGGCCCCTTGTCCTTCGGCAAACTCGCTGCTCCACCTGAGGGAAGGGGGGACGCGCTGCTCAGAACGAACCCACCAGGGTGCCGACGGCAATCAGCATCACCAGCGCGACAAGGGGTGCCACGACGGCGACCATCGCGATATCGAGGTAGGCCTGGCGGTGCGTCAGGCCGCAGATGGAGAGCAGCGTGATCACCGCACCGTTATGCGGTAGCGCATCCAGTCCCCCGGTGGCCACCGCCGTGACCCGGTGCATCAACTCGGGCGCGATGCCGGCGGCCTGGCCCATGGCCAGGTAGGTGTCACCCAGTGTGGCCAGGGCGATGCTCATGCCGCCCGAGGCCGACCCTGTCATCCCCGCCAGCAGGTTGACCGCGATGGCAAGCGAGATCAGCGGGTTGTCTCCCCCCACCGAGGTGACCCAGGCGCTGATCGTGTCGAAGGCCGCGAGGGACGCGATCACCGAACCGAAGCCGACCAGGCTGGCGGTGTTGAAGATCGGCAAAAGCGAGGCATTGGCGCCGCTGTCGAGGGTGGTGGTGAGGGTCTTCAGGCGTTGCCGGTTGGTGAGGATGATGACCCCGATGGCGATCACCAGGGCGGCGATCACCGACCAGAGCCCGCGCACCGCCTCGATGCCGGTCGCGCCATACAGCGGCTCGGCCAGGTACCCCGTCTCCATGGCCGGGATCACTGTCGTGGTGAACAGCAGGTTCAGCGCGATCACCAGCACGATCGGCAGCAGCGCCAGTGGCAGGGAGGGCAGCGAACCGAGGGGCTGCCGAGGGGCGACCTCGGCCAGGTCGAATCCTTCGCCCGCCGCGTGTTCGCGCAGGTTGCCGACCACCCGCGGATCGTCGCGGTGGTCGCCGTAGCCTTCTCCAGCCCGTCGGGCCTGACGGGCCCGGTAGTTCAGCCAGGCCTGTCCCGACACCAGCATGACGAGCCCGGTGAGGATGCCGAGCCCCGGCGCGGCAAAGGGGGAGGTGCCGAAATAGGGCATGGGAATGGCGTTCTGGATGGCCGGCGTGCCCGGTAGCGCCGTCATGGTGAAGGTGAAGGCGCCCAGGGCGATGGTGCCGGGGATCAGCCGCTTGGGCAGCCGGGCCTGGCGAAACAGGGCCGCCGCGATCGGGTAGACCGCAAAGGCCACGACGAACAGCGAGACACCGCCATAGGTCATCACCGCACAGGAGAGCACCACCGCCAGGATGGCACGCGTGTCGCCCAGGCGCTCGACGATCGCGCTCGCCAGTACCTCGGCGCTGCCCGAATCTTCCATCAGCTTGCCGAACACCGCCCCCAGCAGGAACAGCGGAAAGTAACGGACGATGAAATCCCCCGCGGCCCCCATGAAGACCTGGGTATAGCTGGCCAGCAGCGGGGTGTCGACCGAGACCAGTGCCACCAGCGCGGCCAGTGCCGGCGCCAGGATCAACAGGCTGAGGCCGCGATAGGCGAGATACATCAACAGCAGCAAGGCACCGGCAATCGCCAGGATACCGCTCATTCCTGATCCTCTTCGCCTTGCCTGGCGGGGGGGGCGTCGTCGGCCGTCGTGAGCGGGCGGAAGGTGTCGGCGAAGACCGTATTCAGGTCGAAGGTCGAGCGCTCGCCGAGGGCGTCGAAGTGCGCATCCAGCCAGCGGCTGGCCCAGGCACGGCCCTGGGCATGCAAGCGGGAGAGGAACCCCCATTCGGCATTCATCTTGCTGGAGGCGCTCAGTGCTTCGGCGTCGTGCTCTGCATGGATCAGGTGCAGGCGCATCGCGCGGTAACTCTCGAGTTCCAGCCCTTCCGCCTCGATCAACTGGTGCAACAGCTGAATACTGCGCAGCTCCTTGATCAGACTCGAGTTGAAGGTGATCTCATTGATCCGGTTGATGATCTCTCGGGACGTGTCGGGCAGCTTGCGGCGCACGAGGGGATTGACCTGGACCACCACCAGGTCACGGCAACCCTGATCGTCGACCAGCGGATAGAGCGCCGGGTTGCCGCTGTAGCCGCCGTCCCAGTAGGCCTCGCCATCGATCTCCACCGACGGGAACATGAAGGGCAGGCAGGCCGATGCCATCACGGTATCGACCGTCAGCGCCGGTTGGCGAAATATCGTCGCCCGCCCGGTGCGCACATTGGTGGCGGTGATGAACAGCTTGACCTGGCGGCAGGCGTTGACCCGTTCGAAATCGACCAGCCTGATCACCAGGTCGCGCAATGGATTGACGCCGAGGGGGTTGAGCTTGGCCGGGGCGATCAGCTGGGTGAGGCTCTCGAAGAGCAGGTAGCTCGGCGAATGATCGAGGCTGTCGTTACCCATCAGCCGGTCCCAGGGGCTGCGCTGAATGGGGGAAAAGCGGGCCGCATCGCTGACCGCCTTCCAGAAGGCATGCAGTGCCGCACGGGCGCCATCGCGGCCGTTTCTGTGCAGCCCATCGGCCAGCACCACGGCATTCATGGCGCCCGCGCTGGTGCCGCTGATCCCGTCGATTTCCAGCCGCTCGTCTTCCAGCAGGCGATCCAGAACGCCCCAGGTCAAGGCCCCGTGTGAGCCTCCGCCCTGCAACGCCAGGTCGATGCGCTTCCTTTCGCCCCTCGCCATGCCTTCCCCCGCTCACACATGGATGCTGCAACGCAGTGTAAACCTCCTGCCGGTACCTGTCTGCACCCTGTCGCCTCCCTGGGAGCATTGGACGACAACGGTCGTCCTTGGGCGCAGGCAGTACCTCGGTCACATGATCGCCGCTGAACGCAGCCCTGCGACTGCCGGGGGCATGCCTCCTCGGTCGTCCAGCCAGGCGGCCAGGTGGCCGCTCAGTTCGCGGGCGTCGTCGTCGGCGCCGTAGAGGCTGGCCGACTTGCGTCGGCGCAGGAAGGGCAGGCCCAGGACGTAGAGCCCCGGGGCCGCGACGACCCCGCCGTGGTGCTTGAGGCGTCCCTTGGCATCGAACACCGGGACCCGCAACCAGGAGAAGTCGGGCCGGAAGCCGGTGGTCCAGAGCACCGTCTTGATCTCGCCGGCGGCCAGGTCGAGGCCCAGGCAGGGCCGCGCCGGCACCCGGGTAGGCGCCGGGCGCTCGGGGGCCGGCAGGGTGTCGTGCCAGCCGTGGGCCAGCGCCCAGGCGTCCAGGTTGTCGAGCAGCCGACCCAGCTTGAGGTCAGCCGAGGCACAGTGCATGGCCAGGGAGCCGGCGAACTGCAGACGGTTGCCGGCAATCCCCGCCAGACGCCCGACCAGGCGCACGCCGTGCTCGCCCAGGGCGTTGAGATCCAGGTCGCGCGGGTCGGGGCCGCCCACCAGCTGGGGCGAGGGGGTACGCCGCGCCCGATTGATGTCCTCCACCTCGTCGAAACGCTGGTCGAGCAGGCCGGCGGCATCCAGCCACCACTCGATGTCGCGACCGCGGTAGCGCCGCGGCAGGCGCAGGTGCGCGCCCACCGCCAGGGTCACCGGCCGGCCGCTGCGCTGGAGCTCGTCGGCCAGCTGCACGCCGCTGGCCGAGGCGCCCACCACCAGCACCCCGCCCGGCGGGAGCTGGTCCGGGCGACGATACTCCCGCGGAGTCAGGCTGGTGATCCAGGGGGGCAGGGCCTCGGCCAGGGTGGGCACCACCGGCACCTGGCAGGCGCCGGTGGCCATCACCACCGACCGGCAGCGCCAGATGTCGCGGTTGGTGATGACCTGGTAGCCGTCGTGGGTGGCCTCCACCCACTGCACCCGGGTGCCGGTGTGGATCGGTGAGGCGAGCCGCCGGGCGTAGTCGTCGAGGAAGGCGATCAGCTCCGGCATGCTCATGTAGCCGTCGGGATCGGGGCCCGCGTAGGCCTGCCCGGGTAGCCGGCACTCCCAGTTGGGGGTGAGCAGGTGCAGCGAGTCCCAGCGCTCCCGACGCCAGGCGTTGGCCACCTCGCCGCGCTCCAGGATCACATGGTCGATACCGCGCCGCGCCAGGTGGTGGCCCATGGCGAGCCCGGCGTGTCCCGCGCCGATGACCACGACGGTCACGGCGCGGGCCGGGCGGTGTCGCGGCGGGTGAAGGCCGTCGCTCATTTCACCCTCACCGAGACATTGGTCGGGTTGGTGAGGGCGTCGTAGACCGCCGAGCGCTTCTGCGACTGGGCCACCAGCGCCTCGATCTCCTCCCGGGTGGCGTCGGCGTCGATCTCGAAGGTGACCCTCACGTCGTCGAAGCCGTTGCGCACGTCGCCATCCATGCCGAGGATGCCCTGGATATCCATGCTGCCCTCCAGGGTGGCCTTGATCGAACGTAGCTGGATCTCGCGGTTCTGGGCGACGGCGGCGATGCCGGCGGTCAGGCAGCCGGCGAGGCCGACCAGGACGTACTCCACCGGGGTGGGGCCGTGGTCCTCGGAGGCGAAGACCTCGGGGTGGTCCGCATCGAAGGTGAAGCGGCGCTTGTGACGCTGTTCTTCACAGAGGCCGTGGTAGCTTTCCACCGTGGCCCGGCTGTGGGTGCCGTTGACCCAGTCGCAACTGGTGCGCCAGGTGAAGCGGGCCGCCTCGGGGGCCTGGGCCAGCGCCTCGCGGGCGCCCAGCAGGGCGGCGACATTGACGCCGTTGTCGACACGGATGGTGGCGGTTTGCATGCTCGTCTCTCCTCAAGGGATAGTTGTTGTCTGACCGGACTGGTCAGGCACAAGCTTGGGCCGGGCACGTGGGACCCAGCGTGGGAGAGGGCGTGGTATTTCAGGTGCCCGGCGTGGAAGTTTCCCGGACGTGAGGCGAGACGAGCCGGAACGCCCATACCCGCTCGAGCGGCATGCCGGCCTGGTGCTGGGCCAGGCGCACCGACTCGGCGTCGGGGGCGCGGTAGAGGCAGATCATGCGCTTGCCGTCTCGCGAGTGGAAGGTACGCACGAAGCGTACCCGGTGATTCTGCAGGCAGGCCGAGCCGGCATCCTCCAGGGCCTGGATGTGCTCGACGGTGGCCGGTTCGCGAAAACGGCGCTCCACCAGCACGTTGGCGCCGGCGGGGTCCTCGCCCGGGGCGTCGTGCACGCTGCCGGGCCACAGGGAGGTGACGTCGGCGCCAGCCTGGCGAAGCCCGACCCGCGCCGACTCTGTATCCGGGGCCCGAAAATGGCACAGCAACCGGCGGCCGTCCTTCGCCAGCAGGCTGCCCTGCCAGGTGACCCGGTGCACGTCGAAACAGTCCTGGGCGGCCAGCGTCACCGCCAACACGAATTCCGTCTCGAGCGGTCTTTCGAAGCACCGCTCGAGAAAGACGTCGATCATGGTTTCTCCTCTGGCTCGGGATCGGCGATGAGCCCGGCGACACGATTCCGTGCCCATCGGGCGACCGGCCCCCGCGCGAGGGCGGCCACCGCATCGGCATGCTGACGTTGGCTCGTCGTGTCGCCGGCGGCACCATGGGCTTCACACAGCACATGGTGGGCCAGCATCTGCTCGGTGGCTCGTTCGAGCACCCGTGCGTATTCGAGCGCTTCCTCGGCGCGGCGCATGGCATCGTCGTGACGGCCGCGCGCCAGGTCCAGCAGCGCCGCATGGGTCAGCAGGTAGGCGAGCCGGTGCTTGGCGTCGGCGTTGCGCAACGCCTCCAGAGCGGCCGCCAGTGGCGCCGCGTCGTCTTCCTGGGCATAGCGGCAGAGCGCTTCCGCGGCGTGTGCGAACGGGGCTTCGCTGCCGTCGCGAAGCCGTTCTCCCAGTTCCAGCAGCATGGCGCAACGCAGGCGCGCCGAGGCGTAACGGGAGCGCTCGATATCGAGCATCAGCAGGTATTCGTTGGCCTGGAACTCGCCGAGGCGATCCCCGGTCGCCTTGCACAGGGTGCGCGCGTCCTTGAAATGTCCCTCGGCGTCGTCCAGGCGGTTGCCGTGCAGGCCCAGCAGGCCGAGTGCCATGGGGATGGCGGGGTGACGGATCCGTTGCTGCGCGGCGAGTACCTGTGCCTCCGCGAGCATCGCGGCGGCCTGTTCCAGGTCGCGCTCGA
Organism: Halomonas sp. LMYGS-3; assembly: GCF_059509875.1. Taxonomy (NCBI): domain Bacteria; kingdom Pseudomonadati; phylum Pseudomonadota; class Gammaproteobacteria; order Oceanospirillales; family Halomonadaceae; genus Halomonas; species Halomonas sp. LMYGS-3. Next base: position 118,979 of record NZ_JCAKFQ010000008.1, read on the forward strand.
GCATGGCCAGGCATCGGGCGGTTTCCGCCATGGCGATGACCTGTTCGCGATCGCTGGCGCTGCGGGTGACCCGCTCGGCCTGCAGCGACTCTTCATGAGCCACCGACCACTGGCCGTGGGCCCAACGAATGTGGCTGGCCAGCTGGTAGCCGAGCCGGGCATGGGCCAGAGCGCCATGCTCCAGCGCCTGCTCGGCCAGGGCGACCAGTTCGCGCGCGCCGGCCTCCCAATCCTCCAGCGGGGCGGCGCAGAGCATGATGTCGTGCAGCTCGAGCGTCAGGCAGACGCGCCGGGTGTCGGAGAGTTCTTCGGCCAGGGCCACGCCCTTGTGCGCGAACCGCAGCGCCTCCTCGTTGGCGAAGAAACGCAGGCAGAGACGACCGGCGGTGATCATGGCCTGGGCCGCCAGCCCCGGGTCGCCGCTCAGTTGGGCGTGATGGGCGAGCACAGCGGCATGATCGAGGTCGCAAGCCGGCTCCTCGTTCAGCCATTCGGCGATGCGCCGATGCATCACCTGGCGCCGCGCCGGGGATATGCCCGCGTAGAGGCGGTGCGCCACCCGGGCGTGGGAAAAGCACAGACCGTGCTCGGTGGCTGCGAGGAACTCCAGGCGTTCGGCTACCTCGAGGGATTCGCCGATGCGGTTGGCGTCCAACCCGGTGAACCGGCTCAGCGAGGCCGCATCGATGCAGGGCGACAGCACCGCCGCCCAGCGCAGCACTTCCTGAGCGTCGGCGTCGAGCCTCTCCAGTGCCTGGTGCATGCGCGCGTCGAGCGCTGCCTCGTCGGTGCCGGCCGGCGGGACGTCGGTGGATCGGGCCGGGGGAGGCGCCTCGGCTGCCGGAGGAGGGCCGAGCGGCTCCCGCCTGGCCCGCACCAGCGCGCCCGAGGGGGGGATGCCCGCCTCCTTGATCAACCGCATCCCCAGCTGGAAGTGCTGCTCGGCCTCGCGGGGGCGGCGAAGGGTCAGCAGCAGGCGGATCAGGCGGGCGCGTGCCGTCTCGTCGAAGGGCGACAGCCGGACCAGGGCGTGGGCGTGGGGCAGCGCCCGCTCGGGAGCCTCCGCCAGGCGCTCGACCAGCGCCGACAGCAGCGCAGTCTGGGCGCGCATGGCACGTTCACGTTCGGCCAGACACCAGCTGTGGAAGTCGTGGAAGTTCGCCAGGTCCAGGCCTTCCAGGAAGGGGCCGCGATACCGCACGGCGGCCGCTTCGAGGGCCTCGGTATCGGCGTCTGCCACCCCCCGATCGGTCAACCGGTACAGCAGGGCGACATCGATATCGATGTCCGAGGTGTCGAGGCCGACCATCAGCCGATCGGCGACGAGGCGCGTGCGGCCAGGGGTATCCACCAGTCGGCGCAGCTTCGACAGGCTCCAGCGCAGCGAGCCGCGGGGGTCGTCCGGCAGTTCCCACAGCAGATCGCAGAGGTGCTCGCGACTGAAGGAGCGGGCATGCAGGGCGAGGTAGGCGAGCAGGGCACGGGTCTTCTTCGAGGGCGGCAGAGCCAATGGCTGCCCCTCTCGAATTACTTCGAGATCGCCGAGCAAGTTGAGGGTCAGCGTATTCATCACCCAGGCCGCGTAAGGGGACTCACACAGTATAGCGCCGTTCGCCGCGCTTCCCCGGCGGCGGCGCTCGGCCGCCCTGATCGGTGAAGCGAAAAAACCACGCTGGCTTCCACGGCCGCTTCCTCGGCGTCGGCGGATGCTTGACGGGCAAGGAGACATCGGCATTCCGAGGAGACCCGACATGGCCCGTTACGACAGCATCCTGGACACCATCGGCCGCACCCCGCTGGTGCGCCTCGCCCGGCTCGCGCCGCCGGACGTCAACCTGCACGTGAAGGTGGAGGCCTTCAATCCCATGGGCTCGGTGAAGGACCGCATGGCGCTGGCGGTGATCGAGGCCGCCGAACGCAGCGGCGCGCTGCGTCCCGGCCAGACGGTGATCGAGGCCACCAGCGGCAATACCGGCATCGGCCTGGCCATGGTGTGCGCCCGCAAGGGCTATCCGCTGGTGGTGACCATGGCCGAGAGCTTCAGCCTGGAGCGGCGCCGGCTGCTGCGCTTCCTGGGCGCCCGGGTGGTGCTGACCCCGGCCGCCGAGAAGGGCAGCGGCATGCTGGCCAAGGCGATCGAGCTGGCCGAGACTCACGGCTACTTCCTGTGTCGCCAGTTCGAGAACGAGGCCAACGCCGAGGTACACAGCCGCACCACGGCCCGGGAGATCCTCGACGACTTCGGCGACGAGCCGCTCTATGCCTGGGTGACCGGCTTCGGCACCGGCGGCACCCTCAAGGGCGTGTCGCGTGTACTGAAGCAGGCGGACCCGGCGACCCGCATCGTCGTCGCCGAGCCCGACAACGCTCCGCTGCTGGGCAGCGGCCAGGCCCAGCCGCCAGGGGCGAGCCACCCCTGCTTCCGGCCCCACCTGATGCAGGGCTGGAGCCCCGACTTCATCTCGCCGCTCACCCAGCAGGCGCTGGCCGAGGGGCTGGTGGACGAGGTGGTGCCGGTGGCCGGCGAGGCGGCGCTGCGCCTGGCCCGCGACCTGGCCCGCAAGGAGGGGATCTTCGCCGGCATCTCCGGCGGCGCCACCCTGGCCGCCGCGCTGACGGTGGCCCGGCGCTCGCCCCCCGGCAGCAACATCGTCTGCATGCTGCCCGACACCGGCGAGCGCTATCAGTCCACCCCGCTCTTCGCGGGCGTCGAGGACGAGATGAACAAGGAGGAGCTGGCCCTGTCGCGCTCCACCCCGGGCTATCGCTTCGATCGCCCCGCGGCCGTGCCGGTGCCTGCCTCCACGACGGCCGAGCCAGTGGCGACCCTGGATGCCGAGGCCGAGCGCTTCGTCGACGACTCCCTGGCTCGGGCCCGGGTGGTGATGTTCGCCCTGGCCTGGTGCGAGTTCTGCTGGGCGGCACGCAAGCTCTTCGACCGGCTCGGCATCCCCTACCTGAGCATCGAGCTGGATGGACCGGCCTGTCAGGGCGACGACCTGGGGGGGCGGCTGCGCCCGGTACTGGCCCGACGCACCGGGGCCCCCACCATCCCGCAGATCGCCATCGACGGGGTGTGGCTCGGCGGCTGTGGGGAACTGTTCGCGGCCTGGCGCGACGGCAGCCTGGGCGAGCGGCTGGCCGCCTGTGGCATCGCTTATGATGCCGAAGCGGAGATCGACCCCGAGCGCCTGCTGCCGGCCTGGCTGCATCCCCGCCACGCCACGGCTTGACCGTCCCTCACCTTCGCCACCTCAGGAGAAGCGGCCATGAGCTATATCGAGACGATTGCCCCCGACCAAGCCTCGGACGAGGTACGCGAGATGTACCGACGCCAGCAGGCCCACTTCGGGTTCCTGCCCAACTACGCCCGGGTGTTCTGTCATCGCCCCGAGGTGATGGCGAGCTGGGCGGCCCTGCTGGCGAGCATCCGTCGCCATGTCGAGCCGCGCCGCTTCGAACTGGCGACCCTGGCCGCCGCCCAGGCGCTGGGCAACGCCTACTGCTCGCTGGCCCATGGCAGGGCGCTGGTGGAGCTGCTCGGCGAGGCCGAGGCACGGGCGATTGTGGCGGGCGGTGAGGGTGGCCCGCTGACCGCGGCGGAGCGGGCGATGATGGCCTTCGCCGGGCAGGTGGCCCGGGACGCCGGGAGCGTCACCGCCGGCGACGTCGCGCACCTGCGGGCGCAGGGTTTCGCCGACGACGAGATCTTCGACATCGTCGCCGTGGCCGCCGCGCGAGCCTTCTTCACCAAGGTGCTTGACGGCCTCGGTGCCGAACCCGACGCCCTCTTCCGGGAGATGGACGCCGGCCTGCGCGAGGCGCTCACCGTGGAGCGGCCGATGCCAACTGGACCCGAGGGGAGTGACGGCGGGCGGATGGTGCACAAATCTGTCAATCAGTGACCAGGAGCCCATGCAGGAAGATGTCGATGGCCTCATCGGCAGCGTCGGCGAGCTGGTGACGGTCCGGTGTGTCGACGAGACCCAACAGGCAGCGCAACTGGATGTCGCCGGTCAGGGCATCCAGGAAGAGTGCCGCCCGCCGATGGCAGTCGCCGGGCTTGATGAGCCCTTCCGCCTGGGCCCAGGCGAAGTAGTCGGCCAGGCAGCGATACGAGACGGAGGGGGCCGAGGCGAAGAAGGCCTGGGCAGCGTCGGGAAAGCGCGGTGCCTCGGCAACCACCAGGCGATGCAGCTCCAGGGTGTCGGGCGCCAGCAGCACATCGAAGAAGGTTTCCGACAGCTGCTTGAGCGCCTCGCTGGGGGGCAGGCCCCTCAGGTCCAGGTCGGTGAGCGGGCTCACGATCTTGTGGCAGAGATTGTGCACGATGGCCGAGAACAACCCGTTCTTGTCGCCGAAGTAGGCGTAGATGGTGCGTTTCGATCCGCCGACCTTGGCGATGATCGCATCGACGCTGACCCGTGAATAGCCACTCTCCAGGAAGAGTTCGGTGGCGGCGTTGAGTATGACGTCTCGCTTCTTGATGTTCATCGTGGTGGCCGCATCGAGATAATAAGGGTACTAACCATTACCTGACCATACCATGTGGCCCGAAGGAAAGGTAGCCAAGCCGGGTCCATGCCCTTGCCTAGCCATTCCGTGAACGGATCGTTGCATAGCGAGAACAATCGCTATCCGGCCCCATGGCGGTTTGCACAGACTCGGCGAGTTCTTTCGGATTTTCAAATAGTTGAAATCCATGTCCCGGCACCAACGGGACATCTTCGATGGTCCCTCCTTCGCCAGACCAACGTCATCTGTCGGGAAAAGGCTTGACAGTCATCAAGCGGAGAGCTAATCATTTATCTAACGGTACTGTACGGTACCGTACCAGTCATAAGCACAACGTCATAGAGAACGTCATAGAGAGAGAACGGCATGCGATTCGTGACCTTCGAACAGAACCAGCGCAAGGGCTTGGCCATCGAGACGGATGGGGAGCTGAGAGGGCTGATGGAGAATGCCGAGGGTTATCCCGGCGATCTTCTTGGTCTCGTGCGGCAGGGGCCGGCGGCACTGCAGGCGGCGTACCGGGTACTGGCCGCGGGGCCGGTGATCGAGGTGGGCGCGATCCGTTATCTGCCGCCCATCGAGCGCCCCGGCAAGATCATCTGCGTGGGCTTGAACTATGCCGACCACACCAAGGAGAGCCCCTATGAGCAGCCCGACTATCCGACGGTCTTCCCACGCTTCGCCTCGAGCCTGATCGGACACCAGGCAGCCATCATCCGTCCTGCGGTTTCCGAGCAGCTGGATTACGAAGGCGAGATGGTGGCCGTCGTCGGGAAGGGGGGGCGCAACATTTCCCTCGAGCGTGCCCTGGAGCATATCGCCGGCTACTCCATCTTCAACGATGCCTCGGTGCGCGACTACCAGTTCAAGTCGCCCCAGTGGACCATGGGCAAGAACTTCGATGCCACCGGTGCCTTCGGTCCCAGCTTCGTCACGGCGGATGAACTGCCACCGGGGGGCAAGGGGCTACACATCAAGACCACGCTGAATGGCGAGGTCGTCCAGCAGGCCTCCACCGAGGATCTGATCTTCAGTGTCGCCGAACTGGTCGCCATCATCAGTGAAGTCCTCACCCTGGAAGCCGGCGATATCATCGTCACCGGTACGCCGTCCGGCGTGGGCTTTGCCAAGCAGCCTCCCCTCTACATGAAGGCGGGTGATATCTGCAAGGTCGAGATCGAAGGCTTGGGAACCTTGGTGAACCCAATCGCCTCCTGAAGCCGATCCCAACTCTTTCATCCCTATCAGACAACAGGTGGAAGACCATGATTAAAATAAAAGATATCCATCATGTGGTGTATCGGCACGCCGATCTGGATGCGGCGGAAGCCTTCCTGTGTGATTTCGGCATGAGCGTGCAGTGTCGCGACGACAGTCATGTTTACTTCCGGGGCGCTGGGCAGAATTACTATATCTACATTGCCGAGAAGGCCGACCATTCGGCGTTCGTCAGCATGGCGTTCGAAGTGGAGGATCGGCAGGACCTGGAGCGTGCTGCCGAACTCGATGGTGCATCAAGTATTCAGAGCCTCGAGCGATCGGGAGGCGGCGAGCGTGTCTCGCTATGGGATCCCGCCGGGCGCCAGATCGATCTGGTATATGGCATCGCGCTGGCCGACAAGCGACCGATGCGGGCGGCGCTCGTTCACAATACCGCCGATGCCAAGCAACGCTTCGGGGATCTGCAGCGCCCCGAGAAAGGGCCCGCCGAAATCCTCCGGCTTGGGCATATTGCGCTGGGTGTGGAGAACCTGGAAGCCAACCTGGCCTGGTACAAGGAGACGCTTGGTCTGCTGCCTTCGGACCTGGTCGTCGACGAGGCGGGCAACGATGCCCATGCCGTCTTCCTTCGGCTGAATCGTGGGCCATCATGGACGGACCATCATACGGTCGCGCTGTTCACTGCGCCGGAGAATCACGTGCACCACGCCTCCTTCGAAGTGCAGGATGTCGATGCGCAGGTTCTGGGGAATGCCTGGTTGAAGGAGCGAGGCTGGAAACCCTTCTGGGGGGTGGGGCGACATCTCCTGGGCAGCCAGATATTCGACTACTGGTTTGACCCGTCTGGAAACATCATCGAGCACTTCACGGATGGTGACCTCTATAACAGCGAGTCTCCCACGGGGCGTGTGGAGGGAGGCGGTGACAGTCTTTACCAGTGGGGTCCCGAGATGTCGATCGAGAAGTTTCTGGGAATACCCGATCAGTAGCGACTATCTCTCCCTGGCGAACGGCCGAGGCGGGATGAGTCTTCTCCCGTTGCGCTTCGGTCGATGATGACAACAACTAGATATCCATAAGGTGAACAAGATGCTTACCGCAAAGGCGTCAGGAGCCATCGCGCTCGCACTGGTCATGCCCATGCTGGTTTCCGGGTGTGGCGAAAGCTCCGCTCAGGATGTTCAAACGATCAATCTCAGGGTCGGTGCCAGTCACCCCACGACCCTGCCCTGGGTGGGTTCCATCCCCGAAAGCTTCATTCCCGAAGTGAATCGGCGCATCGCCGAACTGGAGACCCCCTATCAGATCAACTGGCAGGAGGCCTACGGTGGCCAACTCTACCGGGCGAATGCCTCCCTGACCTCGGTCTCGCAGGGCATCGTCGATCTGGGGTGGGTATTCAGTACCATGGAGTCTTCTCGACAGCCTCTGGCCCAGGTATCCGTCTATGCGCCGGCCGTGACCGATGATCCTGCGATCATGATGGATGTGTTCAATGAACTGAACCGAACGGTTCCGGCACTCCAGGCGGAGTGGGAAAACAATGATCTCGTCTTCCTCGGTGCCAGTGCCAGCGATCCCTTCCAGCTCTTCACTTCCGTTCCCGTAGCCGAGTTGAGCGATCTCAACGGCAAGCGTATCTCGGCCGCTGGCGTGCTCTCCTCCTGGCTGCGCGGGACCGGGGCCGTTGGCGTTCAGGGTGCCCTGCCCGACTTCTACACCCAGGTGCAGACCGGCATCACCAATGGTGCCCTGGTGCTCCCCTCCGGGGGCTTCAGCATCAAGATCCACGAAGTGGCACCTCATCTGACCAAGGTCAACCTTGGCTCCATCTACTTCGGTGGACTGGCCGCCAACAAGGCTAGCTTCGACAGGCTTCCCGAAGAGATCCAGGGGATTCTGCTCGACGTGGGCGCCCTCTACTCCGAGAGCATCGCCGAAGGCGTCATGACGATATACGACCGAGGCATGGAGCAGATGGAGCGCGATCCGGAGGTCACCGTCAGCACCTGGTCCGACAAGCAGCGACGCGCCTGGGTCCATAACATGCCGAATCTCGCCAAGGAGTGGGTGGAGGATAACGAAGCCAGGGGCCTCCCGGCAGGCGAGGTGCTTCGGGCCTACATGAATGCCATGCGCGAGCGTGGCATCGAGCCCCTGCGCGACTGGGACAAGGAAGTCAACTGATTCTCCTATATCACTCTGCCACCTGGCCTCCGGGGATGAAAACCAGGCCGTAGTGTTTCGGCTGGCATCTTGTGATGCCTACCCGGCCGAAGGTGTGAAAGTCGTGAATCTTTTCTCGACACAGGGACGTGTCGTATCAACACCGTCAACTTCAAAATTGATCGTTGAATGTTGCCGGTCTTGGGAGGTTGGTATGAACAATAACAACCAGGCATTGAAGAAGAGTGGTGCGGGCCTTTCCCCAAAAGCCATGTTCGGCCACCTGGCGGATGGAATGAGCGCCGTCGGCTCACTGGTCATCTTCGGCATGATGCTACTGGTTTGCAGCGACGTGGTGCTGCGGACACTGGTGGATAGGCCAATCTATGGCGTAAACGAGATCATGTCGCTTTCGATCGTCGCCATCGTGTTTCTGCAGCTGGCGAGCACTCTTCGCAACAATCGGATGGCCAGGGCCGATATCTACATCGACAAGCTGATCAGGACCTCTCCGGGTGTTGGGCATGCATTGCACGCCCTGTACGGTGTGGCCGGGCTGATCGCCTTCGGCATCATCGTCTATGGCACCTACCCCCTTTGGGAAAGGGCATGGTAGGGCGGTGAGTACATCGGCGTTCCTGGACTTTTGACGGTACCGACCTGGCCGGTGAGAACGATCGTGATAGTGGGAGGCGTACTGACGGCCATTCAGTATGCAATCAATATCAGCGAGGACATTTCACTCGCCACCCAACGCTACAAAGACAAGAGGGGATAAGCCATGTCCGGTGACGTCGTAGGCCTTATCGCCATTGGCTTGATGTTGTTCACCATCTATATGGGGATGCACATTGCCGTGGCTCTGATTCTCATCTCCTTTGCCAGCATCTGGTTGATGCTGGACCCTACGCTGGCGGTGCGCATGGTGGCATCCGCCGCGAATGACTCGATCCAGGACAGCCTCTATGGCGTAGTGCCGCTCTTCGTGCTGATGGGCTTGCTGGTCTCGGTCTGCGGTGTGGGGAAGGACACCTTCGATGTGGCGGGCTGGCTGCTGCGCAAGATAAAAGGCGGCCTGGGCATGGCGACGGTCGGCTCGAATGCGGCATTTGCGGCCATTACCGGTGTCAGCATCGCCTCGGCCGCGGTATTCAGCAAGATCGCCGTGCCGGAAATGATTCGCCATGGGCATACCAGCCGCTTCTCGGTGGGCGTGGTGGCGGCGAGCTCGGTGCTGGGCATGCTGATTCCGCCGAGCCTCTTGCTGATCATCTATGGCGTGCTCTCCGAGCAGTCCATTGGCAGGCTCTTCATCGCCGGCATCGTACCGGGACTGCTGCTGGCCGGCTTCTTCTGTCTGTTGATCGTGGTCCTGGCGAAGCACTTTCCGGGCTTCGTGGGGGATGCCGGACAGACGGGACGGGGAGAACAGCGCCAGGTGGAGGATGAGACCTTCGGCTCTCTCATGAGAAAGGGCTTGCCGATCGTGGCGCTGATCCTGCTCGTGCTGGGGGGAATCTACACCGGAATCTTCACGCCCATGGAGGCCGGTGCGGTAGGAGCATTCGGCGCTTTCGTGATGACCTTCCTGAGACGACAGCTGACCGCCAGGAAGCTCTGGCGGGTACTGGTGGAAACGGGCCACGTCTCCGTCTCGGTGCTCTTCCTGATCGTGGCCGCGAGCCTCTACAGTCGCATGCTGGCGATGACCGGCCTGCCGGCATCGCTCACCGGGTTCATGATGGGGTATGGCTTCGGGCCGCTCGAATTCATTTTGATCTATATCGCCATCATTCTGGTGCTGGGGTGCGTGCTCGATTCGGTCTCCATCCTGCTGATCATGGTGCCCATCGCGCTGCCCATCGCCTACAGCTTCGGCATGGATCCCATCTGGTTCGGCATCATCACCGTCGTGGCGGTGGAGATTGGCCTGATTACCCCACCCTTTGGCTTGTCGGTCTACACGGTAAAAGCCTCTCTCGATGATCAAAGCATCTCGATCAAGGAAGTCTTCCTTGGTGTCATCCCCTTCGTGATCTGCATGTTCGTGGTGCTGATGGTGCTGGTGGCGTTCCCCTGGTTCAGCCTGGTGCTGATCCGCTAATGTTCGGGCCGTCTTGAGGGGCCTGGTGAACAATCAATGAGGTGATTCATGAGCAACGAAGTCATTACCCAAGAGTTTCTATACGGCATCTGCAAGGAAAAGGGATTTCTGGCCAAGAGCCTCTATGTCGTCACAACCTGGCCCGTCGATAGCATGGCGCCGGTCATGGAGAATATCGAAGAACACCTGAAGTATCAGGTCGCCCTGGAGAAGCGCGGCATCCTCTTCGCCGCGGGACCGACCTTCTCGCGAGATGGCGCTCACTGGGAGGGCGAGGGGATGGTCGTGATTCGTGCCGACTCCCTGGCGGAAGCCCATGAAATCGCAGAGCAGGATCCCATGCACAAGAGTGGCGCCAGAGAGTTCGACATCCATCCGTGGCTGCTGAACGAAGGCTCCGTAACGCTGAAAGTCAGTTATTCGGACGGCAATGTCGAAGTCCTGTGATTGATCCACTCAACATTACATCGTGAAGATTTATCTATTCAATAGAACAACGATAAACCCTGGAGTTTCGGGAATGAAGATTGCTGCAATTCGTAACCTCGCATCGGTATCCCTGGCGAGCTGTTTGATGGTTTCCGGCGCCCATGCCGCCACCTGGAGCGATACCTTCATCGGCTATCGCTATGGCACTCAGTTTCAGGAACCGGGGAACGAGGAGAAGATCGATAACCATATCCTGCAGCTCTCGCATGTCAGTGCTTATGCGTATGGGAGTAACTTCTTCAATCTGGATTATCGGCAGTCGAATCGCAGTGATCCGATTCAGGGAAGCGATGCCGGAGCCGCCAACATGTATCTGGCGTATCGCCACCAGTTGCACTACGGCAAGCTGTTCGATGAACCCTTGAGCTTTGGTCCCGTCCGGGACCTGGCCCTGACGGCCGGCTTCGATCTGAGCCACAAGAACAACGCCTTTGCGTCCCGGAAACGCCAGCTGCTGCTGGGGCCGACGTTCAAGTTCGATGTGCCTCGCGGTTTTGTCGATCTGAGCCTGCTGTTGAGCCGTGAGTGGAATCACTGTGGGTTGCCGGCATGCGGTTTCGAAGGCAATCGCAACAAGATTACCTTCGACAACTACTATCAGATCAGCCTGGCATGGGGGCTTCCCTTCCAGGCGGGAAGCCTGCCCATGAAGTTTCAAGGATTCTTCAACTACAACGGAGAGAAGGGCAAGGACTACTTTGGCGTAGAAACCAAGCCGGAGAGACTGTCTCGTACTTCACTCATGCTGGATGTGGGTGAGCTTGCCTGGGGAGGTTCCAACAACCTCTGGGCCGGCGTCGGGTATGAGTATTGGAGGAACAAGTACGGTAATCATGACAAGCCTGGCGTCGATGTGGATGCATTGACGTTCAATCTGGAATGGCATTTCTAACATTATATAGGTGAATGACGATGACAGACTCTCTGTATCACTACATCGGTGGCAAGAAGGTCTTCGGCAGTGGCAACCGCTATCAGGATGTCTATGACCCGGCCACGGGGCGAGTGTCGACTCAACTGCCGCTGGCCGATGGCGACGAGCTGAACCAGGCCGTGGCGGCGGCCAAGCGCGCCCTGCCGGGCTGGGCGGCGGTCACCCCGCTGCGCCGTGCGCGTATCATGAACCGCTTCAAGGGGTTGCTCGAGGAGAACGCCGAGCAGCTGGCGGAACTGATCACGCTGGAGCATGGCAAGGTGCACAGCGATGCCATGGGAGAGGTCACGCGGGGGATCGAGGTGGTCGAATTCGCCTGCGGTGGCCCGCATCTGCTCAAGGGGGAGGTGACGGAGAACATCGGCACCGATATCGACTCCTTGTCGCTGCGTCAGCCCCTCGGCGTCGTCGCGGGCATCACGCCCTTCAACTTCCCCGCCATGGTGCCGCTGTGGATGTTCCCCGTGGCCCTGGTGTGCGGCAACTGCTTCATTCTCAAGCCCTCCGAGCGTGACCCTTCCGCGGCGCTCTTCCTGGCTCAGCTGCTGAGCGAGGCGGGGCTGCCCGATGGCGTCTTCAACGTCGTCAATGGCGACAAGGCCGTCGTGGATGCCATTCTCGCCCATCCCGATATCCAGGCGGTGAGTTTCGTCGGCTCGACGCCCATCGCCCGCTATATCTATGGCACGGGCTGCACGAACGGCAAGCGGGTCCAGGCCCTGGGCGGAGCGAAGAACCACATGGTGGTGATGCCCGATGCCGATCTCGACAAGGCTACGGATGCCCTCATGGGCGCGGCCTATGGGGCGGCGGGGGAGCGCTGCATGGCGATCTCCATCGCGGTGGCGGTGGGCGACGCCGTCGCCGATGCGCTGGTTGAGCGCCTGGCCCCGCGGGTGCGTGCCCTGAAGATCGGGCCGGGCAGCGACAGAAGCGCGGAGATGGGGCCCTTGATCACGGCCGAGCATCGGGACAAGGTCAGCGCCTACATCGATCTCGGGGTCGAGGAGGGCGCGACCCCAGTGGTGGATGGCCGAACCTTCGAGATGAGCGAGCTCGGCCACGAAGGTGGATTCTTTCTGGGCGGCAGCCTCTTCGATCATGTCACTCCCGAGATGCGCATCTATCGGGAAGAGATCTTCGGTCCCGTGCTGGGGATCGTGAGGGTGGACAGCTATGAAGCGGCCGTGTCGCTGATCAACTCCCACGAGTATGCCAACGGCACGGCGATCTTCACACAGGACGGTGATGCCGCCAGGAAGTTCTCCCACGAGATTCAGGTGGGCATGGTGGGGGTGAATGTGCCGATTCCCGTTCCCATGGCCTTCCACAGCTTCGGTGGCTGGCGCAACTCGCTGTTCGGTGATCACCACATGCACGGTCCCGAGGGGGTCAGGTTCTATACGCGCCTCAAGACCATCACCTCCCGGTGGCCGACGGGTATCCGCGCCGGCGCCGATTTCGTCATGCCGACCATGGAGTAGGGCCGACGGCCCTCCCGGCCTCGCCCGACAGGGTGGGCCGGGAGGGCGATCCCGCAAGCCATTCAGGAGGAAACGATCATGAGTGCGATTGGTCAGGCCGCCCAGGCCACGCTGTTTACCGAGGCACGTACCCACAACGTCTGGCAGGACCGTGAGGTCGGCGAGGAGACGCTGCGCGAGCTCTATCGGCTGATGAGCTACTCCCCGACCTCCATGAACTGCCAGCCGCTGCGTCTGCAGTTCCTCAAGAGTCCGGCGGCCAAGGAGCGGCTGCTTCCGGCCCTGCTGCCGGGCAATCGGCAGAAGGCCGTGCAGGCGCCCGTGGTGGTGATGCTGGGGTATGACCTGGAGTTCTACCGGCACCTGCCGCGCCTGTTCGCCCACAATCAGGAGGCCCAGTCGAACTTCGTCGACAAGCCACAGCTGATTCACGACACGGCCTTCCGCAACAGCGCCATCCAGGGTGGGTTCCTCATCCTGGCGGCCCGTGCCCTGGGGCTGGATGTGGGGCCGATGTCGGGCTTCGATCATGCGGCCGTGGACGCCGAGTTCTGGCCCGATGGCCGGGTGAAGACGAACTTCCTGTGCAACCTGGGCTATGGCGATCCCGACGCGCTCTTCCCCCGCGGCGAGCGCTTCGCCTTCGATGAGATCTGCCGGGTACTGTGAACCTCCCGCCGGGTGCGTCCGGAGGGCGGTGATGATGGCACAGCGGAAAGGCGCCGCCCCCTGGCCATGGCTAACGGAACAGCCAGGGCGCCACCAGTTTCACCACCCGTGGCATGATGGCGTAGACCACCAGGGCCACGATGGTGGCGGCCACCAGGCCGTGGCGGATGCCCCAGGTGTCGAGGACCGGCAGCAGGCCGAAGAGCGGCAGCCACAGCAGCGGGACGATCACGGTCAGGGGCCAGATCACTGCGGTGGTCACCAGCCACTGCTTCCAGCGGGTCGGCTGCTTGCCGGCGGGGGTGGGCGGGGTGAACCAGTAGTCGATGCCGCTGACGATCTCCACCCGCTCGGCCTGCTGCAGGTCGCCCTGGATGGACGCCATGAGCTCGCGGCGCTCGGGGGACTCCCGCCAGCGCCGGGCGTCGTCGTCGCTGGCGAAGCGCACGGCGATCTCGTAGTCGTGATGGCCCTCGGGCGGGCGCAGGATATGCACCCCCTGGTGGCCGGGGAAGCGCCCGGCGACGCTGATGATCTGGCGCAGCCAGGTCTCGTAGCGCTCCACGGCCTCGGGGCGGACCCGATGCTGGATCTGGATGGTGGCCCCCTCGCAGTGGTCGGGGTGACGAGACTCGGACGTGGACATGGGGGCTCCATGGCAGTCAAGTGGGTAGACGACAAGGGCCCGGCTGGTGGCCGGGCCCCTTGCTGACTTGCTTAGCCCTTCTGGGCGGTGTAGCTCTGGATCAGGTTGGCATAGGCCGGGAGATGGCCGGCCAGCAGGCCGCCGAAACCTTCGATGTCGTTGCGCCAGTCGCGGTGCAGCTCGCAACCGACCCCGAACCAGGTCATCAGTTGTGCCCCGGCCTGGGACATGCGATCCCAGGCGGCGTCGCGGGTGGTCGGGTTGAAGGTCCCGGAGGCGTCGGTGACCACGAACACCTCATAGCCCTCCTCCAGGGCCGAGAGGGCGGGGAAGGCCACGCACACTTCGGTGACCACGCCGGCGATCAGCAGCTGCTTCTTGCCGGTGGCCTTGACCGCCGCCACGAACTCCTCGTTGTCCCAGGCGTTGATCTGCCCGGGGCGGGCGAAGTAGGGGGCATCGGGGAAGGCTTCCTTGAGTTCCGGCACCATGGGCCCGTTGGGGCCATCCTCGAAGCTGGTGGTGAGGATGGTGGGGATCTCGAAGAACCTGGCGATGTCGGCCAGGGCCAGCACATTGTTCTTGAAGTCGTCGGGGCTGAAGTCGCGCACCAGCGAGAGCAGGCCGGCCTGATGGTCGACCAGCAGCAGGGCGACATCGTCCTTGTTGAGGCGGTTGTAGGTATAGGACATGGGATCTTTCCTCCTTGGTTGAGAAAGCGCCCGGTCAGGGGGCCGGGCGCGGTCGGCTGCGGCAAGGCCGCTAGCCCTCCAGGCGGCCGAACTTGCCGGCCTGGAAATCGGCAAAGGCCTGGTGGATCTCCACTTCGCTGTTCATGACGAAGGGGCCATGGCCCACCACCGGCTCGTCGATGGGCTCGCCGCCGAGCAGCAGCAGCCGGGCGTCGTTGTTGGCCTCCAGGCGCAGCTCGTCGCCCTGGCGCTCGAAGGCCACCACGGACTCGTCACGGACGACGGCGTCGCCGTTGACCTGTACCGTGCCCTCGAGCACCACCAGCAGGGTGGTGTGGCCCTCGGGCACCCGCAGGCTCGTCTCGCCGCCCGGCTTGAGCCGCAGGTCCCAGACGTTGATCGGCGTGAAGGTGTGGGCCGGCCCCTCATGGCCTCGGTACTCGCCGGCGATCACGCGTAGCTCGCCGGCCCGACCCGGCAGCGCCACCCGGGGGATCTCGGTGTCGAGCAGGGTCTGGTAGGCCGCGGGGACCGACTTGTGCGCGGCCGGCAGGTTGACCCACAGCTGCACCATCTCCAGGCTGCCGCCGCGCTCGGTGAAGGCGGGGGAGTGGAACTCCTCGTGGACGATGCCCGCGCCGGCGGTCATCCACTGGACGTCGCCCTCGCCGATGCGCCCGCCACTGCCGGTGGAGTCGCGATGCTCGAGCTCGCCCCGGTAGACCAGGGTCACGGTCTCGAAGCCGCGATGGGGATGGGCACCCACGCCGCGGGGCCGGCGTGCCGGCGCGAAGTCATGGGGGCCGGCATGGTCGAGCAGCAGGAAGGGGCTCAGGTGGTCGGCGCCGAGGCGGTCGTAGGCGAACAGCGAGCGGACGGGGAAACCGTCGCCGACCCAGTGGCCGCGAGGGGCGCCATAGATGCCGAGAATCTTCTTCATGGTGTGGCTCCTGCTTGGAATGGCCATTTGGCCAATACAGAGAGCCTAGTGCTGCAACGCTCTTGCCGGTAGAGGCTATAATTTGCACTCTGCGTTCCAACAATAGAACGATAAGGTGGCATGGCCATGCAGGATCTCAACGACCTCTACTATTTCGTGCAGGTGGTGGACCACGGCGGTTTCGCCCCGGCCGGCCGGGCCCTGGGCATCCCCAAGTCGAAGCTGAGCCGGCGCATCGCCCAACTGGAGGCACGCCTGGGTACGCGGCTGATCCATCGCTCGACGCGTCACCTGTCGGTCACCGAGCTGGGCCAGGCCTACTACCGCCACTGCGTGGCGATGCTGGTGGAGGCGCAGGCGGCCGAGGAGCTGATCGCGCGCAACCTCGCCCAGCCGCGGGGCACGGTGCGCCTGAGCTGCCCGCCGAGCCTGCTCCACTACCTGTTCACGCCGCTGCTGGTGCGCTTCATGGCCCAGTGCCCCGACGTCGAGGTGCAGGTGGAGGCCACCAGCCGGCGAGTGGACGTGGTCAGGGAGGGGTTCGACATGGCCATCCGGGTGCGCTTCCCGCCCCTGGAGGACAGCGACCTGGCCATGAAGGTGTTGTCGCGGAGCCCCCAGCGGCTGCTGGCGGCCCCCGGCCTGTTCGCGGAGCGCCCATGGCCGCGGGTGCCGGGGGACCTGGCGACACTGCCGAGCCTGGACTTCGAGCAGGTCCACCGCCAGCACCACTGGGAGCTGGACGGGCCGGAGGGGGAGAGCGCCCAGATCCGCCATCAGCCGCGGCTGGTCACCGACAACGCCGAGACCCTGCACCGGGCGGCCCTGGGCGGCCTCGGGGTGGTCAAGCTGGCCCTGCTGGTGGCCGGCCGCGACCTGCAGGCGGGGAGGCTGATCGACGTGCTGCCCGGTTGGGAGCCGCGGGGCGGCATCCTGCATGCCGTTTTCCCGTCGCGGCGCGGCCTGTTGCCGGCGGTACGGGCACTGCTCGACTTCCTGGCCGAGAATATCAACGAGATCGACTTCACCAGTCATACCGCCCAGACCCAGGCGTGACTGACTGGATGGGGAGGGCAAGCATGCGGATACGGGCGGCCAGGTCCGAGGATGTCGAGACGCTCTTCGCGATCCGCGGCTCGGTGGAGCAGAACCACCAGTCGCGGGAGGAGCTGCCGGAGCTCGGGGTCACGCCGGACGCGGTGCGAGCGATGCTCGAGAGCGGCAACTACCTGAGTCTGCTGGCCGAGGTGGAGGGGCGACCGGTGGGCTTCTGCATGGTGCAGCTCTCGGAGGGCTATGTGTTCGCGCTCTTCGTGCGCCCCGGGGTCGAGGGGCGCGGCATCGGCTGGGCGCTGACGGCCAGGTGCTGTTGCGCAAGTCGCTCCTGTGACGCAACGGGCGGCGTCATCCCACCTGCGCCCAGGTGCGCACCCCGGGGGATCCCCTCTGGGGGCCCTTCGGCCGCTTCGCCTTCCGAGACGAGGCAACGTGTATCTCTATGGCAATCCATCGGAGGAGAACGATCCATGAGTAACCAGACCAAGCAGGCCGAGCAGATCTGTGACTTCGAGCATCACTATGGCGCGATCGACCTGTTGATCGAGACGCGGGAGAAGGACCTCGGGGATTTCTCGGTACGCCGCTCGCTCCCCTCGTCGGAGCGCAGAATGGTGGGGCCCTGGATCTTCTTCGACCACATGGGGCCGGCGGACTTTCCGCCCGGCAAGGGCATCGACGTGCGGCCGCATCCCCACGTCAACCTGGCCACGGTGACTTACCTGTTCGAGGGCGAGATCCTGCATCGCGACTCCCTGGGCAGCTATCAGTGCATCCGCCCCGGGGACATCAACCTGATGGTGGCCGGCCGCGGCATCGTCCACTCGGAGCGGGAGCGGCCGGAGGTGAAGAAGGTGGCGCACCGTCTGCATGGGCTGCAGCTGTGGCTGGCCCTGCCCGAGGAGGACGAGGAGATAGAACCTGCCTTCCACCACTATCCCGGCAAGGACATTCCCGCGGCAGTGGTCGACGACGTGCCGGTGCGGGTGATGATGGGCACGGCCTATGGCGTCACCTCGCCGGTCAAGACCTTCGCCGAGACGCTCTATGTGGAGGCTCATCTGCAGCCGGGGCAGAGCCTCACCCTGCCGGATGCCGAGGAGCGGGCGGTCTATGTGGCCAAGGGCGAGATGACAGCGCGGGATGCCGGGATTCCCGAATACTCCCTGGCCGTGTTCGATGGCACCGCCGGCGTCACCCTGACCGCCGTTCACGAGTCGCGTATCGCCATCATCGGCGGCGAGCATATGGACGATCGCTTCGTCGAGTGGAACTTCGTGTCGAGTCGCCGGGAGCGGATCGAGCAGGCCAAGCAGGACTGGAAGTCCGGCGCCTTTCCCAAGGTGCCCGGGGATGAAGAGGAATTCATTCCCCTGCCGGAGTAGGTCTCCTCTTGGGAAGCAAGAACCGACAAGGGCGCCCCAGTGGCGCCCTTGGTGCTTCTCGGCGATCTCAGGATCTCAACACAGCCGGCTGCCGAGCAGCAGCAGGCCGGCATCGCCGGCCTGCCAGCCCCACCAGGCCAGGGCCAGCAGGCCGGTACCGGCGAGCGCGGTGGAGAGGATCAGCAGGCGTCGGGGGCGGGTCATGCCTGGGCCTCGCTGGGCGTGGGGCGCTCGACGGGGCGCTCGCTGATGAACCAGTGCAGGGCGGCGGCCATGACCGAGAGCAGGATGGCGATTTTCCAGACCACGGCATAGTCGCCGTTGAGGTCGTAGAGGTAGCCGCCGAGCCAGACGCCCATGAAGGCGCCGAGCTGGTGGAAGAGGAAGACGATGCCGCCCAGCATGGAGAGGTGGCGCACGCCGAACACCGTGGCGACGATGCCGTTGGTGAGTGGTACCGTGGAGAGCCACAACAGGCCCATGCATATAGCAGCCCGCCGATCGCCACCACCCGGGCAGCACCGAAGCGGTCGGCCAGGGCGCCGCTGAAGGGCTGGGCGAGCCCCCAGATCAGGTTCTGCACGGCCAGGGCGAAGGCGAAGATCCCGCGGCCCCAGCCGAGCTCGCTGCTCATCGGCTCCAGGAAGAGGCCGAAGCCGTGGCGCAGTCCCATGGCGAGCGTCACGACCAGGCTACCGAGGACGATGATCAGGAGCGAGTGGCGGCGCAGCTGGTCCATGGGCGTTCCTGTTTGCAGACTAACGGTTTGTCACTATCGCGTGTCTGCCCCTGATTGACCACTGTCTCCTTGTGGAGACGCCGGCGTCGCTGCTGTGCCACATGGGAGACGGGGGCGCCATTGGCTAGAATGGCGCCAGTCATCTCATCCTGATGTTGCGATGGAGGAATTCATGTCACGACGCCTGCTGATGCCCTGTCTGCTGCTGCTCTCCGCCCTGTTGGTGGCCGGTTGCAGCTACCAGCCTGCGCGCATCAAGTCCGAACCGCTGATCGTCATCGATGACGGCCACGGCCACGGCCACGGTGGTAGCTTCTGTCCACCGGGGCAGGCCAAGAAGGGGCGCTGCTGAGATTGCATGATCTTTCCTTGCTCCGGGCTTGGCGAGGCCCGGGGAGGGGATATACAGTTTGAAAACGGTGTTTGTTAAGTGGGGCTCGCGTCGCCATCGCCCGCAGAGGCAGTCACGGTTCGATGCCGTGTCGAGAGGCGTACCGGGCCGGGAACGAAGGGAGCCCATCACCCGTTCATTGCCTTGCGAGGTATTTCGCCATGATGACTCCCATGCGCCTGCTGATGCTCGCCGTGGTGGCCGGCACCCTGACCCTGGCCGGTTGCAGCTATACTCCCGCGCGCGTGCAGACCCAGCCGCTGCTCGAGATCGATGGCTACAGTGGGCATCGTCACTACCGTGGTGACGACCGCCACTATCGTGATCGCTATCGCCGTCATCACCGGGTCGAGCGGCACTACTACTACGACGACGATCATCGTCGCGGCAGCTTCTGCCCGCCGGGACTGAGGATGCAGGGCCGCTGCTGATACAGGACGGGACGGTTGCATTTCGCACCGCCGGGGCTATGGTGAAAGTTTGCCCCGGCGGCGCTGACGGCCCGAGTTCCCGATGTCGTTTCTCGACCTGCGTACCTGCACCCTGAGTCGTGAGCACGTGGCCCATGCCCACGACCACCATCAGCTCATCCTGGCCACCTGTGGCGTCACCGAGCTCGCCATCGAGGGGCAGGGCGAGCGTATCACCGCCAGCCGCGGTTGCCTGATCCCCTGTACCAGTCGTCATGAGTACCAGGGTGACGGTCGCAACCGCACCCTGGTGCTCGATATCCCCCTGTCCAGTCTGCCTGCCTTGCGCGACGGCGATGCCATCGAATGGCTGTTCGACAAGCCGTGCTTCTTCAGCGTGCCGGCCCGGCTCAACCAGCTCGCCGGCACCCTGATGCAGCAGCTCGAGCAGTGCCCGGCCCTGCACAGCGAGATCGCGGCCCTGCTGCTGCGTGCCCTCTACCTGCACCTGCGCGACGAGCCGGTGGCCGAGCCGTGCGGCCCCTTGCTGGCCCGGCGGGCCAGCGAGCGTCTCGACCTGGCCAGGCTGGACGCCTGGATCGACCGCCATCTCGCCGACGAGATCCGGGTCGAGCAGCTCGCCTCGCTCTGCGCCCTGAGCCCCGGCCACTTCCATGCCTGCTTCCGTGAACTGACCGGCGCCACGCCCCTGGTCCATGTGCAGGCCCGCCGACTCGAGCATGCCCGGACCCTGGTTCGGCACAGCGGCCTGAGTCTGGGCCATGTTGCCGCCCTGGTGGGCTTCCGCGACCAGGGCAGCTTCTCCCGCGCCTATCGTCGCCGGTTCCAGGTGGCGCCCTCCCTCGATCGTCGTTCCCACTGAGCCTCATCCGGCGAGCTCCGGGCAAATCTCCCGCAGTCGTGGGCAAGCAGGCTCGTCGGCGTCGTTCTAGGCTCAAGGTGAGTAGTCGTCGTCAACCGACCGGTCAGCTCCGGCCTTGGCGATGCCCCGCAAGCCACAAGAACGACAAGAGGTGAGGGATGATGAACAAGACGATGCTACCCCGCATGATGGCCCTGGCGGCGCTGCCGCTGGCCATGGCCAGTACCCAGGCGCAGGCGCAGTCCTACGAGATGGTGATCGCCACGCTGCTCCCCGAGAACATGACCAATAACGAGATCTACCCGGCGCTGGTGCATTTCAAGAACCTCGTCGAGGGGCGTACCGGCGGTGATCTCGAAGTATCCATCTTCGGCGGGGGGCAACTCGGCTCCGAGGTCGAGACCGGCTCGGAGGTGCAGGCCGGGCGCACGCTGCAGTCCACCATCATGTCGACCGGCGCCATGTCCTCCTTCTACCGTGACTACCAGATGGTCACCGCGCCCTTCCTGTTCACCAACTGGCGCCAGGCCTGGGCCTTCTACGACAGCGAATGGTTCGCCGACTTCATGTCCGGCACCATCGAGGCGGCCAACATGCGCTACCTGGGTACCTTCGATGACGGCGGCGGCTTCGTGGCCTTCACCAACAACGTGCGGCCGATCGAGACCATCGAGGACCTCGAGGGGCTCAACATCCGCACCGAGGAGAATCCCGCGCATGTGGCGGTCATGCGGGCGCTGGGCGCCTCCGCCACGCCGCTGCCCTGGGGGGAGCTGATCACCGCGCTCGAGACCGGGCTGGCCGATGGCCAGTTCAATGCGCCCGTCATCAACACCGCTTTCAACCTGGATGCGGTCACCGACCACACCACCCTGACCGGCCATGTCTACAACAGCGCTCCCTGGATGATCAGCGAGGCCTGGTACCAGGAACTGCCCGAGGAGTACCAGCAGGTCGTCATCACCTCGGCGCGGGAGGCCATCGAGGTGAGCCACGGCATGTCCGGTGCCCTGGCGACCGCCAGTTGGGTGGAGTCCTGCGAACGCTTCGAGACCTGCTACCTGATGCCCGAAGAGGAGCGTCAGCGCATGGCCGAGATCGCCCGTCCGGCCTGGCAGGAGTGGATCGTCGAAGACTTCGGCATGGATGCCGAGCGGGTCGAGGCGCTGCTCGCCGAGGTCGAGCGCGTCGGCAACGAAGTGGCCGACGAGGACTTCCGCATCTACGGTCAGTAGGCGAAGGGGGCAGGGGATGAGCCTCTCCTGCCGCTTTCAGGGCGGCCGGGCAACTGCCCGGCCGGGAACCAGTCGTCACGGGTGCCCTCCATGAGTCTGCTTGCTCCCCTGCGTCGCTTCAGCGATGGCGTCAATCAGGTCGCCATCGTGCTCTGTGTGGCCTGCATCCTGGCCATGCTGGGCATTTCGTTCACCGCCTTCGTCTACAAGCTGTTCACCGGCAGCACCCTGGCCTGGACCTATTCCCTGGCCCGGCTCTTCCTGCCCTGGATCGGCTTTCTCTCCATGACCATCTCGCTGCGCTATGGCGAGCATGTGGCCATGACCCTGCTGGTGCGCAGCCTGCCGCGGGTGCTGCTCAAGGTGGCGGCTGGACTCTGCCTGGCGGTGATCGCGCTCTTCGCGGCCCTGCTGGTGTGGTACGGCTGGGGCTACTTCCTCAATGCCACCCAGGTCTACATGGTCTCCGACCAGATCCAGATTCACAGCAAGTTCACGGCCATCGTGGTGCCGATTTCCGGCGTGATCATCCTGCTGCACCTGGTGCAGGGCTTCGCGCTGCTCGAGCACTTCATCGATGACGAGACGATGATCGACGAACTCATCGAGACCACCGACCTGGAGGAACGCCCATGACGCCCGCGATCGTCGCCTTCGTCGTCCTGCTGCTGATCGGTGCCCCGGTCGCCGTGGTGATGGCCATGTCCGGCCTGGTGGGGGGCTACACCCTGGGGGGCGAGCGCATGCTCGGCATCATCGCCGATCGCATGTTCTCGGGGGTATCGGGCTTCTTGCTGATCGCCGTGCCCTATTTCATCTTCACCGCGGAACTGATGAACCAGGGCGGTCTGACCCAGAAGCTGATCGCCTTCAACAATGCCCTGTTCGGCCGGGTACGCGGTGCCCTGTCCCACGTCAATGTCTCGGTATCGGTGTTCTTCGCCGGCCTCACCGGGGCCGCCATCACCGATACCGTGGCCATCGGCAAGATCATGATCCCGGAGATGAAGAAGCAGGGCTATGATGCCGAGTACGCGGCGGCCATCACCGCCTGCTCGTCGATCATCGGCCCGATCATCCCGCCCAGCGTGGTGATGGTGGTCTATGCGACCCTGTTGCGGGACATCTCGGTGATCGATCTCTTCGCCGGCGGCATCATCCCCGGGCTGCTGATGGCCGGCGCCCTGCTGGCGGTGAGCTTCTTCCTGGCCTGGCGGCGCGGTTATCCCAAGCAGGCGCCGATCCCGTTCAAGATGGCGATCTTCTCCTTCCTGGCGGCCCTGCCGGCGATGCTGGTGCCGCTGATCATCCTCGGCGGGATCCTCTCGGGGCTCACCACCATCACCGAGGCGTCCGGGTTCGCCGCCGTCTACGCCCTGGCCATCGGCGCGTTCTTCTACCGCAACCTGAGCTGGCACAGGGTCTGGCAGGCGCTGGTGGTGACCGTGCGCTTCTCCGGGGTGGTGTTCTTCCTGCTGGCGACCTCCGCGGTGCTCGGCTGGTTCGTCACCCGCTCCGGTATCGCCCGCGACGCCGCGGGGTTGATCACCACCTTCAGCGACTCCGCCTTCCTGCAACTGATGCTGGTCTGCGTGCTGCTGATCCTGATCGGCACGGTGATGGACGTGCTGCCGGCGCTGGTGGTGGTGGCGCCGGTGCTGGTGCCGGCCATGATCCAGCTGGGCTTCGACCCGTTGCACTTCGCTATCCTGATGATCGTGGTACTCAATATCTCCAACGTCACGCCACCGGTGGGGATGACGCTGATGACCGCGGCGCGCATCGCCGAGGTGCCCTACGAGCGGGCGATCCTCGCTTCGCTGCCGTTCTATTTCGCCTTTGTGGCGGTGATCGTGCTGCTGGCGCTGTTTCCGGTGCTCTCCACCTGGATACCCTCGCTGCTGCGCTGAGGCGGGGTCGAACAAGGACGCGATGCGATGAAGCTCTTCTATCACCCCGACCAGGAACGCCATGCACCGCCCACCTTCCTGCTGCGGGGCAGGGCGGTGGACTCCCCCGAGGGCCCCGTGCGCGCCGAATTGCTGGCCGACGGCCTCACCCGGGCGGGGCTGGCGCTGACCTCGCCGACCGATGCCGACAGCCCGACCCTGCGGGCCCGGCTGGCGCGGATCCACACGCCGCGCTATCTCGACTTCCTCGAGACCATCCACGCCCGCTGGCGCGCCCTGCCGGACGCCGCCGAGATCGTCGCGCCCAATGTCCACCCCTGCGGTGGCGGGCACCACTATCCCCGGCATCCCGTGGGCCTGGTCGGCTGGCACATGCACGACATGGCCTGTCCCATGACCGCCGACAGCTTCGCCGGCATCCTCGCCAGCGCCGCCTCGGCCGAGGCGGCCGCCGATACGGTGCTCGCCGGCGGCCGCACCGCCTATGCCCTGTGCCGGCCGCCGGGGCACCATGCCGGGCCGGAACGGGCGGGCGGCTTCTGCTTCCTCAACAACGCCGCCCTGGCCGCCATCGTGCTGCGCGAGCAGTTCTCGCGGGTGGCGATCCTCGACGTGGACCTGCATCACGGCAACGGTACCCAGGACATCTTCTACCATCGAGGTGACGTCTGGACCGGCTCGCTGCATGCCGATCCGGCCGACTTCTACCCCTTCTTCTGGGGCGGCGCCCACGAGGAGGGGCTGGGAGACGGGCTCGGGGCCAACGTCAACCTCCCGCTGCCGCTGGGCAGTGACGGCGAGGTCTTTCTCGAGCATCTCGACCGCCTGATCGTGCGCCTGGCCGATTTCCGCCCCGAGGCGGTGGTCGTGGCCCTCGGGCTGGACGCCCACAAGGACGACCCGCTGGCCGGCCTGGCGCTGGAAACCGACGACTTCGTCAAGGTTGGCCGTCGGCTCGCCGACATCGACCTGCCCACGGTGCTGGTGCAGGAGGGGGGCTACCCCACCGAGCACCTGAGCCACAACCTCGCTGCCTTCATGGGCGGCTTTCGCGGCGACTGAGCGTGCGCCGACATCGTGTCGCGCCTCGCCCGTTCTTCTCGACCCGTTTCTCTTGAAAGGAGATGAGACACCATGACCGTCAACTATCACGACAGCAACACCCGCATGAGCCAGGCCGCCGTCCACAACGGCACCGTCTACCTCTCCGGCCAGGTGCCGGACGACGCCTCGGCCGACATGCGCGGCCAGACCGAGCAGGTGCTGGCCAAGATCGACCGCCTGCTGGCGGCCGCCGGCAGTTCCAGGGAGCACCTGCTCTCGGCCCAGGTCTGGGTGACCAGCATGACCGAATTCGATCAGATGAACAGTGCCTGGGATGACTGGGTGGTGCCGGGGCGCCCACCGGTGCGGGCCGCCGTCGAAGCCAGGCTGGCCCGGCCCGAGTGGAAGGTCGAGATCATGGTGACGGCGGCGGTGCCGGAGGCCTGAGATGCATATCATCACGGCCGACCAGGTGGCCGCCTCGCTGCCCTGGGAGGCGCTGGTCGAGCGCCTGGCGACGACCTTCCGCGAGGGGGTGGAATCGCCGCCGCGCCATCATCATGCCATGCAGCGTCCCGATGGCGAGGCCACCATGCTGCTGATGCCGGCCTGGGAGCGGGCCGGCTATATCGGGGTGAAGATGGTCAACGTCTTTCCCCAGAACGCCGACCACGGCATCCCCGCCATCTCGGGCGTCTATCTGCTCAGCGAGGGCGCTCACGGGCGTCCCCTGGCCTGCCTCGACGGCAGTGAGCTGACCCGGCGGCGCACCGCGGCGGCCTCGGCGCTGGCCGCCCGCGAACTGGCCCGGGAGGATGCCGCGACCCTGCTGGTCGTCGGGACCGGCAAGCTGGCGCCCATGGTGATCGAGGCCCACGCCGCGGTGCGCCCGATCCGGCGCGTGCGCATCTGGGGGCGCCATGCCGAGAAGGCCGAGCGGCTGGCCGCCGACTACGCCGAGCGCTTCGACAGCGCGGCGGTGAGCGATCTCGGGGCCGCCGCCCGCGAGGCGGACCTGATCAGCTGCGTGACGCTCTCCAGCGAGCCGCTGATCCTCGGCGACTGGCTCGCCCCCGGCACGCACCTCGACCTGATCGGCGCCTTCCGGCCGACCATGCGCGAGACCGACGCCGAGTGCCTGCGCCGCGGCGAGGTGTTCGTCGACACCTACGCCGGAGCCAAGGGCGAGGCGGGCGATATCCTGCAGGCCATCGACGAGGGCGCCTTCGCCTTCGACGACATCCGCGCCGAGCTCGCCGAGCTGTTGCGGGGCGAGCGCCCGGGGCGCTCGTCGCCCGAGGCGATCACGCTGTTCAAGTCGGTGGGCGCCTCGCTCGAGGACCTGGCCGCCGCCATCGAGGTGTGGGAGCAGCAAGAGGCCCGCCCATGACGGCGGGCCGCACCGGAGCGCCGGCCGCCGGGTTCTTCTGGCACGAGCGCTGCTTCTGGCACGATCCGGGGGCCATCGGCGTCTTCTCGGCGCCGGGGGAGTTCCTCCAGCCCCAGTCGGCCTCGGAGAGCCCCGAGAGCAAGCGCCGCTTGAAGAACCTGCTCGAGGTCTCGGGGCTGATCGACGAGCTCGAGGTGTACAAACCGGCGCCCGCTTCGCGCCGGGATCTCGAGCGTTTCCACACGCCGCGCTATCTCGATGCCCTCGAGGCCGGCGATCGGGGGCGTGGTGGCGACGGGGGCGACGGCGCCCCCTATACGCCGGGCAGCCTGGCGGCGGCACGGCACTCGGCGGGGCTCGCCATCGCTGCGGTGGAGGCGGTGGCGACCGGCGAACTGACCAGCGCCTACGCGCTGTGTCGGCCGCCAGGGCACCACGCCGAGGCCGACCGCGGGCGCGGCTTCTGCCTGTTGGGCAACATCCCGGTGGCGGTGATGCGTGCCCGGGCGTTGAACCAGGTCGGGCGGGTGGCGATTTTCGACTGGGACGTGCATCACGGCAACGGCCAGCAAGCGGCCTTCTACGACGACCCCGAGGTGTTCACGGTGTCGATCCATCAGGCCGGCAATTACCCGCTGGAGACCGGCTTCTTCGACGAGCGGGGCGCGGGGGCGGGCGAGGGCGCCAACCTCAACCTGCCGCTGCCCCCCGGCTGCGGCATCGGCGCCTATGACTACGCCATGACCGAACTGGTGCTGCCGGCGATCGAGGCCTTCGCCCCGGAGCTGATCGTGGTCGCCTGCGGCTATGATGCCTGTGCCAAGGACCCCCTGGGCAAGATGCTCCTCAACAGCGGCGCCTTCGCCAGCATGACCCGGCAGGTCATGACGCTGGCCGATCGCCTCTGCCTGGGTCGGCTGGTGCTGGTCCACGAGGGCGGCTACTCGGAGGGCTATGTGCCGCTGTGCGGCCATGCGGTGATCCAGGCGCTGGCCGAAAGCCGGATCGAGGTGCCCGACCCACAGAACGACGAGATCGCCGCCTGGGCGTACCAGGCGCTGCAGCCCCACCAGCGCGAGCTGATCGATGGCTGGCGCGATGCCTTCATGAGGAGACGACCATGACGCCCCTCTACGACCGTGACGGCTGGTTGTGGCACGACGGCGAGTGGTTGCCGTGGCGCGATGCCCGCACCCACCTGCTGACCCATACCCTGCACTATGGCATGGGGTGCTTCGAGGGGGTGCGCGCCTATGGCGGTGAGCGGGGCACCCACCTGTTTCGGGTGGCCGAGCATACCCGGCGCCTGCTCGATAGCGCCCATGCCCTGGATATACCGTTATCTTTCAGTGCCGCCGAACTGATCGAGGCCCAGCGGCTGTGCCTGGAGAGGAATGACCTGCGCAATGCCTACCTCAAGCCGACGGTTTACCTCGGCGCCGAGGGCCTGGGGTTGCGGGCTCGGGGGCTGACCGTGCACGTGATGATCGCCGCCTGGGACCTGGGCGACTACATCTCGCCGCAGGCCGCCTCGATCGGCCTGCGGGCACTGACTTCGTCCTGGTCGCGACACCACGTCAATATCAGCCTGTGCCGGGCCAAGACCAATGGCCACTATGTCAACTCCATGCTGGCCCTGAACACGGCGGTGAAGGCGGGGTTCGACGAGGCGCTGATGCTCGACCCCGAGGGCTACGTGGCCGAGGCCTCGGCGGCCAATGTCTTCCTGCTGCGCGACGGCGTGCTGCATACGCCGGAAATCACCTCCTGCCTGCAGGGCATCACCCGCGACAGCGTGATCCGCCTGGCCCGGGAGGGGCTGGGACTCGAGGTGCGCGAGCGACGCATCACCCGCGACGAGCTCTACACCGCCGACGAGGCCTTCGTCACCGGCACCGCGGCGGAGATCCTGCCGCTGCGCGAGCTGGATGGGCGTCACGTCGGGGCCCGGGCCGGGGCGCCGACGCCGGACCGCCCCATCGACGAGGACTCGGTGACGGCACGGCTCCAGCACCTCTACCGGCGGGTGACCCGCGCCGACCTGGGCGACGACCTCCAGCCCTTCGCCGCCTGGCTGACGCCCGCCTGATGGGGAGCGGTCCTGCATTGATCGAGCCGCCACCCGCGGCGTGGTAGCCTCACGCTATCCGGGGCGGAAGGACGACGATGATCATTGCATTCATGGATGGCGTGCTGCGCCTGGCGTTGCTGCTCTGTACCGCCTGGGGAGCGCTGGCACTGGGCCATCGGCTGCCGCTGCCGGCGGCCGGCCGGAGGCTGGCGGTCGTGGGCTGGGTGGTCGCGGGCGGAATCTGGCTGGTGTTGGCCTGGCAGGGGGCGAGGATGGCTCCGCTGGCCGGGATGTTCGTGCAGATGGCCGCGCTGCTCGCCTGGTGGCGTAGCCTGCGCCCGGCGAAGGACCTCGACTGGGCCGAGGACGTGGCCCACCTGGCCACCGGGGAGGTCGACGGCAACCGGCTGACGCTGCACCATGTCCGCCATTTTGCCTGGCAGACCCGCGACGAGGCGGTGACCGTCTGGGAGGCCCAGCATTATGACCTGGACCGGCTGGCGTCGGTGGATCTCTTCGTCTCGAGCTGGGGCCGCCCGGGTATCGCCCATGTGCTGATCAGTTTCGGCTTCCGTGGCGCGGACGATGCGATCGACGACTTCGTGGCCTTCTCGGTGGAGGTGCGTCGCGAGCGGCACGAGCGCTTCTCGGAGATCGGCGGCTTCTTCAAGCAGTACGAGCTGGCCATCATCGCCGCCGACGAGCGCGATGCGGTGCGCCTGCGCAGCAACGTGCGCAACGAGCGGGTCACCCTCTACCATGTCACGCTCTCGCCCGAGGACCGTCGCGAGCTGTTGCTGGCCTTCGTCAAGGTCGCCAACCGGCTGGAGCATGAGCCGCGCTACTATCACACCATCACCGCCAACTGCACCACCCTGGTGTTCGCCATGATGCGGCGCATCATCGAGGGGTTGCCCATGGACCACCGCCTGCTGCTGACCGGGCTGCTCCCCGGCTATGTCTTCGACCATGGCGGGTTCGTCGAGGGCTACACCCTGGCCGAACTCGGCCGGCTCGGAGACATCACCGAGCGGGCCCGCCAAGCGCATGCCGACGAGGCGTTCTCGTACCGCATCCGCCAGGGTGTGCCGGGCTGGGAGTCGTTCGGTCCTCCTGAATGAAAACGCCACGACGGTGAGCGTCGTGGCGGCAGGCGTCTCCTCCCTGGGCATCGTCCCGATGCCTCGTTCCCCGGCCTCCAGCCCGGGGCCTCCCTCGGGGGCTTCCTGCCCCGTCGCATCCCTGGCGTGCAGTCGGCAGTGTCCCTTGCCTCTCCCGTCCGCGGGCAGCTCCTTTATCGCCCGAAAAGGTGACAGAACGGTCACCGGCGCATGACATCCTGATGACACGCCGCATCCATCAGGTGGCTCCCGATGTCGGCCTCGCCCTGCCGACGCGGCGGCATGGCGTCTGGGGACACCGCGGGGGTGACCCCTCAGGACTCATCTTCCGGCAGGTGGCGCTCCAGCGAGCCGAGCAGGCCGCGCAGCAGCGACAGTTCGCGGCGCGAGGGCTGGGCGCGGGCGAACAGCGCCTGCAAGTGGGCCTCGGTGCGGGCATGGGGCTGGGTGAGAAAGCCGCTCGCCTGCATCACGCGGCTCAGGTGGTCGTGGAAGTGGCCGAGCTGTTCCCGGGACGGCTGTCGCTCCCCGCTCGGGCGGGCCGTCCGGAAATCGCTGTCGGGGCGACGACGCCAGGCCTTGAACACTTCGTAGGCGAGGACCTGCACCGCCTGGGAGAGGTTGAGGATGCCGTAATCGGGGTTGGCGGGAATGCTCACCTGATGGCTGCAGCAGCGGATCTCGTCGTTGGTCAGGCCGAAGCGCTCGCGCCCGAACACCAGCGCCACCGGGTCGTCCCCGGCATGGGCCACCAGCTCAGCGGCCATCGCATCGGGTTCGTCGTAGTGGGGCAGCGGCAGGCTGCGCAGCCGCGCGCTGGCGCCCACCACCTGGACGCAGTCGGCCACGGCCTCGGCGAGCGAGGCCACCACCCGGGCGCCGTCGACCAGGTCCTCGGCGCCGGCGGCCAGGCGCGAGGCCTCGGGATCGGGGAACCGGCGCGGGTTGACCAGCACCAGGTCGGTCAGGCCCATGGTCTTCATGGCCCGCGCCGAGGCGCCGATATTGCCGGGGTGGAAGGTCTGGACGAGGACGATGCGGATCTTCAATAGCATGGGGTCAAGACGGAAGAGAGAAGAGTGAAGGGCGGCGCTTGGCGCCTGGCAATGGATAGTCTACCCGCAAACCCGATCGGGCACTCCGAATCATTGTACTTGCCGCCTGGGGGGTGGCGACCAACAATGGTAATGACTCCCCGACTTGTGTCTACAAGTGGATGAACGACTTCATCTCGATCCTTCCCCTGGCGGCGCCACTCGATCGCGATGGTCTGCGGCGCTTGGCGATCCATGCCTGCCTGGCGCTCCACCGCGTGCGCTGGCGGCGCTGTTACCTGGCGGCCGACGGGCAGCGCATGCTGTGCTGGTACCAGGCCCGGGACGCCGAGTCCGTACGCCTGGTGCTGCGCCAGCAGGGGGCAGTTGGCACCCCGGTCTGGCCGGCGGAGGTGATGGGCGAGCTGGCAGCAGCGGCGCCCAGCGGCACCAACGATCGCGTCCTGGTGGAGCTCGCTCTCGAAAGACTCGCCCCGAACGACATCGCGTCGACGACGGGCCGGCTCCTCGACGCCCTGGAAAAGGCCGGGGCAGAAGTCACCCGCACCTTCCTGTCCCGACAGTCCGGCCGGCTGATCGGCCTGGTGGCGGGGCTGAGCGCCCATGCCGTGGCCGATTCCCTGGACGCCGCGGGCCTCGTGCCGACCCGCCTCTGGGCATGCACCGAGCATGATCCGGAACCGCCCAGGCTCTTTGCCTCACAGTTCGCCTCCGAGGAGTCCCATCGCGGCACGGTGGCGCAGGACGGCCACCGGCCCGGGTCTCGCCCGGAGCTCCTCGACCTGGATGCGGTTATCATCGGTGCCGGCCTCGGGGGCATCTGTGCGTTGGAGCGACTCAGCCGGATGGGGCTGCGGGCACGGGTCTATGAGAGCGGCAGCGAGGTGGGCGGCGTCTGGCATTGGAACCGCTATCCGGGGGCGCGGGTCGATTCGGAGATCCATACCTACGGTTTCTCGTTCTCCGATGCCCTGGTGCGGGACTGGGATTGGCAGGAGTTCTTCCCGGCCCAACCGGAGATTTCCCGTTATTTTCGCCACGTGGTCGACCGCTTCGGTCTGCGCCGGCACATCCGGCTCGGCACGCCCGTGCTCGCCGCAACGTTTGACGAGGGTGAGGCGCTCTGGCGGGTCGAGACCGGCACCGGGGAGCGCGTGGCCGCGCGCTACCTGATCGCGGCAACGGGGAACTTGTCGATACCACAACTCCCCGACTATCCGGGAATGGATGAGTTTCAAGGGCAGAGCTTTCATACCGCGAGATGGCCGGATGGCGTCGAATTGCGCGGCAAACGCGTCGGGGTCATCGGCACCGGGGCCTCGGGGGTGCAGGTGATCCAGACCATCGCCCCCGAGGTGGCCCAGCTCAGCGTGTTCCAGCGCACTCCCACCTACTGTATCCCCCAGCGCAATCGGCCGATGACGGAGGCCGACCGCGCGACGATCCGCCGTGACTGGGCGCAGATCCTGGCGACCTGCCGCGAGTCTTACAGCGGGTTCATTCACACCTTCGATCCCCGCTCCGGGCTGGCGGTCTCCGAGGCCGAGCGGGAGGCCAAGTTCGAGGCGCTCTGGCAGCAGGCGGGCTTCGCCTTCTGGTTCGGCAACTTTGCCGACCTGATGATGAACTTCGAAGTCAATGAACATGCCTGCGACTTTTTGCGCCGCAAGATCCGCGAGCGCGTCCGCGATCCCGAGACGGCGCGGCGGCTGCTGCCCGATCATCCCTTCGGTACCAAGCGCGTGCCCCTGGAAAGCGGCTATTACGAAACCTACAACCGCGGCAACGTCGCGCTGGTGGACCTGCGAGAGACGCCGATCGAGCGGATCACGCCGGCCGGCATCCGCACCTCACGGGGAGAGCACCCGCTCGATGTCATCGTCTACGCCACCGGCTTCGACGCCGGTACCGGCCCGTTGAGCCGGATCCTTATCCGCGGTACCCGCAGCCTGTCGCTGGCCGAGAAGTGGCGGGAGGGGCCGAAGACCTTCCTCGGCCTGCTCGTCAGTGGCTTCCCCAACCTGTTCATCGTCAACGGCCCGCACAATGCCGCGTCACTCTGCAATGCGGGGCGCTGCATCGAGCAGAACGTCGACTGGATCGCGCGCTGCATCGAGCGGATGCGGAGCCAGGGGGCGACGTGCGTCGTGCCGAACCCGGCCGCCGAGGAGGAGTGGACCCGGCATGTCCTCGACGTGGCCGAGGCGTCCGTGCTGGCGGCGATGAAGGATTCCTGGTTCTTCGGCGCGCCGGGCAAGCCGCGCGTTGTCACCATCTACGCCGCCGGGCCAGGCAAGTACCGAATGCACTGCGAGGCGGTGGCCAGTGCCGGCTTCGCGGGGCTGGAGCTGTCTTGATCGCCGATCGAACTGCACAAAAAAACCCCGCCGGTCTCCCGGCGGGGTCTGTCTCAGGCGAGGCCTGGGGCAGGGGCTGGCTTACATCATGCCGCCCATGCCGCCCATGCCACCCATGCCGCCCATGTCCGGCGCGGAGTCCTTCTCGTCCGGGTCCTCGGCGATCATGGCTTCGGTGGTGATCATCAGGCCAGCCACGGAACCGGCGGACTGCAGGGCAGTACGGGTCACCTTGGCCGGGTCCAGCACACCCATCTCGAACAGGTCGCCGAACTCGCCGGTCTGGGCGTTGTAGCCGTAGTTGCCTTCGCCGTCCTTGACCTTGTTGAGGATCACGGAGGCTTCCTCACCGGCGTTGGTCACGATCTGGCGCAGCGGAGCCTCCAGGGCACGCACGGCGATGACGATACCGTGGTTCTGGTCCTCGTTGTCGCCCTTGGTTTCGGCCACCTTGCCCAGGATGCGCACCAGGGCGGTACCACCACCGGGCACCACGCCTTCCTCGACGGCGGCGCGGGTGGAGTGCAGGGCGTCCTCGACGCGCGCCTTCTTCTCCTTCATCTCCACTTCGGTGGCGGCACCGACGCGGATCACGGCCACACCGCCGGCCAGCTTGGCGACGCGCTCCTGGAGCTTCTCGCGATCGTAGTCGGAGGAGGTCTCCTCGATCTGGGCGCGGATCTGGTTGACGCGGGCCTCGATGTCGCCCTCGTCACCGGCACCGTCGATGATGGTGGTGTTCTCCTTGGACATGGTCACGCGCTTGGCGGTGCCCAGGTGGTCCAGGGTAGCCTGCTCGAGGGTCAGGCCGACCTCTTCGGAGATCACGGTGCCGCTGGTCAGGATGGCGATATCCTGGAGCATGGCCTTGCGACGGTCACCGAAGCCGGGCGCCTTGGCGGCGGCGACCTTGACGATGCCGCGCATGGTGTTGACCACCAGGGTGGCCAGGGCCTCGCCCTCGATGTCCTCGGCGATGATCGCCAGCGGCTTGCCCGCCTTGGCGACGGCTTCCAGCACCGGCAGCAGCTCGCGGATGTTGGAGATCTTCTTGTCGACCAGCAGGAGGTAGGGGTCTTCCAGCTCGACCTGCATGGTGTCCTGGTTGGTCACGAAGTAGGGTGACAGGTAGCCACGGTCGAACTGCATGCCTTCCACGACTTCCAGCTCGTCTTCCAGGCCGCGGCCTTCGTCGACGGTGATCACGCCTTCCTTGCCGACCTTCTCCATGGCATCGGCGATGATCTCGCCGATGCGGGCGTCGCCGTTGGCGGAGATGGTGCCGACCTGGGCGATGGCCTTGGAGTCGGTGCAGGGCACGGAGAGGTCACGGATCGCCTGGACGGCGGTGGTCACGGCCTTGTCGATGCCGCGCTTGAGGTCCATCGGGTTCATGCCCGCGGTCACGCCCTTCATGCCCTCGGTGATGATGGCCTGGGCCAGCACGGTGGCGGTGGTGGTGCCGTCGCCGGCGTCATCGGAGGTCTTGGAGGCGACTTCCTTGACCATCTGGGCGCCCATGTTCTCGAACCTGTCCTTCAGTTCGATCTCCTTGGCGACGGAGACGCCATCCTTGGTGACAGTCGGGGCACCGAAGGACTTCTCGAGGACCACGTTGCGACCCTTCGGGCCCAGGGTGGCCTTGACGGCGTTGGCCAGCAAGTCGACCCCACGGGCCATGCGCTTGCGGGCATCATCGGAGAACTTGACTTGTTTCGCTGCCATTTTTCGTGTCTTCCTGTGAGTTCGTGAACGTCTTGGGATTCGAAATGAGTGCGGTGGCGGCTTAGCCTTCGACGACGGCGAGGATGTCGGACTCGCTCATGATCAGGACTTCTTCGCCATCGATCTTCTGCTTCTCGACGCCGAAGCCTTCCTTGAAGATCACGGTGTCACCGACCTTGACGTCCAGGGGACGCACATCGCCGCTGTCGAGAATCCGGCCATTACCGACGGCGAGGACTTCGCCACGTGTCGGTTTTTCCTGGGCGTTGCCCGGAAGCACGATGCCGCCAGCGGTTTTCTGTTCTTCTTCCACGCGACGGATGACGACGCGATCGTGCAAGGGACGGATGTTCATTGCTCACGTTCTCCTGAGGTTTGCTGTGCCATGACGTCACTGCCATGGCGGTTCATCATCACCCTCGTGGACGGGCCGCGAGGGGGAGGCGATGGATCGCCTTCCTTGTCGATGGCGCGGGGCTGACCCTACGCCGAAGCCTGTTGCTGTGCGAGAAGTGGGGGCTGGGGAGGGGCTTTCAAGGGCGCCGAAGAAAAAAAATTCACGCCCGGCTCCTGCTCAGCGGCGCCGCTCGTCACGGCTGATGAAGTCACCCTCCAGCGGCGCCTCGTGGGAGCCGCGACGAGAAGATTCCTGCTCTTGCCGGGAGGCGTCCCCACCGCGCCCGGCCCGCTGCCAGTCGGTATCGGCACCCTGGCCCGGGGAGTGCCCGGCGGCATTGACGTGCACGCCTTCGGTCTTCAAGACCCCGACGCGCAGGCCGAGCCCGGCCAACGCCTTGCCTAGCAGGCGGCGGGCATCCGGCACCAGGCAGATGAAGCCCAGGGTGTCGGAGAGGAAGCCCGGTGCCATCAGCAGGGCACCACCGAAGATCAACGCGGCACCGGTGAGCAGTTCGCCGGAGGGCACCTCGCCACGGGCCAGGCGCTCCTGGGCGCGGGCGAAGGTCGCGACACCCTCGCGACGTATCAGGTGCAGGCCGATGAAACCGGTGGCCAGCACCAGGGCCAGGGTCGTCAGCAGGCCGATCTGGCTGCCGACGGAGAACAGGATGACGAAATCGAGCAGGGCGAAGAGAGTGAAGGCGAGCAGAAAAGGCATGACGGCTCCGCGGATGACAGTTGCGAAGAGGATGGGGGCGGTGGGGGAAAAATCAAGCGGCGGAGGGGCGAGCGGCAGACACTTCATCGAAAGAGGGATGTCCAGCCTTCACGGGGTCGGCGTCGAGTCGCGCGGTTTCGTGGTCAACGTGGCCGATGAGGCGTTGTCGGTGAGGGCGGGCCATCGGTGACCCGCCCGGCGTTCCGGCAGGGTCAGAACTCCACCTGATCCCGCAGCCCCTCGACGGTGTTCTCGCCGATGCCGGCGACGTTCACCAGGTCGTCGGCGCTCTCGAAGGCGCCGTTCGCCTCGCGGTACTCGATGATGGCTTCCGCCCGGCTGGGGCCGACCCCCGGGAGCTCGGTGAGCAGCTCGACGTCGGCGGTGTTGACGTTGATGGGGGCCACCTCCTGGGCCAGTACCGCCATGGGGGGCAGGCCCAGCAGCAGCCCCAGCAGCATCGCGGCGACAATCCCTCTGGTCCATTGCGTCATGTTGATTCTCCCTTCGGTTCCTTGGTTTGGTCGACACCCCGCGGGTGCCTCTTCAAGCTAGTGCGCGCTGCCCGTCGGCGGGGTCGGCCATCGTCGCCAATCGTTGTCGGAAAGTTGCCACGGTACTTGCAGGCGATCGCCGACATCGTCTGTCGGCCAGGGCTGATATACTGGGCGGCACCTCTTGCTTCCCTTAACCTCTTCCACCAGCCCTGGAGACCGGCCCGTGTCCACCGATTCGCCGCTGATCATCGCCCTCGACTATGCCTCCCTCGATGCCGCCCTGTGCATGGCAGATCGCCTGGACCCCGCGCGTTGTCGGGTCAAGGTGGGCAAGGAGTTGTTCACCCGCAGCGGCCCCGATGTTGTGGAAGCGCTGCACGGGCGCGGATTCGAGGTGTTCCTGGACCTCAAGTTTCATGACATCCCCAATACCGTGGCCGGTGCCGTGCAGGCCGCCGCCGAGCAGGGGGCCTGGATGGTCAATGTCCATGCCGGCGGCGGGCGGCGCATGATGGAGGCCGCCCGGGAGCGGCTCGACCGGCATGGCCTGGCGACCCACCTGATCGCGGTAACGGTGCTGACCAGCATGGAGGCCGGGGACCTGGCCGAGGTGGGGGTCGCGGCGAGTCCCGCCGAGCAGGTCGAGCGCCTGGCGGTGCTGGCCCGCGACAGCGGCATGGCCGGCGTGGTCTGCTCGGCCCGGGAGTCGGCGCGGCTGCGTACGCTGTGCGGCGACGACTTCCTCAAGGTGACGCCGGGCATCCGCCCGAGCTTCGCGGCCGCCGGCGATCAGCGGCGCATCATGTCCCCGAGCGCGGCCATGGCGGCCGGCAGCACCCATCTGGTGGTGGGACGGCCGGTGACCCAGGCGGACGATCCCATGGCGGCGCTGGCCGCCATCGAGGCGGAGCTGGCCGGGGAGTGAGCGCTGCTACTCGCCCTCGATGCCGGTGATCGGCTTGGTGGTGCCCCAGCTGCGACAGCTGGGGCACTGCCAGTGCAACTGCTCGCCGGCGAAGCCGCAGCGTCGGCAGCGGTGCCGGGGGAGGGCCTTGAGCAGGGTATGCGTATGGCGCTTGAGCAGCAGGATGCGCTCGGCGGGTTCGCCCTGGCCGTCATGCCGGTAGAGGTCCATCAGGTAGTCCACCGCCCCCAGGCTCGGCTCCCGGTTGAGTTGCTCGCCGACCAGGTCGATGGCGGCCTGCAGGCCCTCGCGCTGGCGAAGCGTCTCGGCGAGCAGGATGATCACGCTGGTGTAGGGGGCGCGTTCGAGCAGGCCTTCGAGGCATTGGATCAGGCCCGCTTCGTCGTCGAGCAGGCGATAGGCCCGACTCACGGGCTCGAGGATGGTGGGGGCGAAGGCCGGATCCTGGTCGGGGATACGCCTCAGGATACGGATCTCCTGCTTGTAGTGGCCGGTATCGTGCTCCATTCCGGCCAGCAGCAGGTTGGCACGCACGCAGCGCTCGTCGATCGCCAGCGCCTGGCGCAGGTGGCGCCGGGCCAGCGCCGGGCTGGAGGAGTGCCGCTCCTGCTCGGCCAGCTCGCAGAGCCAGTGGGCGGCGGCCCGGCGGATGTCGTCGTGCTGGCGCACCAGCTGGGGCAGGGCCACGTCCAGCGCCGCCTTCCATTCTCCCTCACGCTCCAGCAGGTCGACCAGCAGCCGCTTGGCCGACTGGCGGATCTCCTCGTCCTGGGTGTCGCGCACCAGGCCGTGAAGCAACCGCTCGGCGCGGTCGAGCAGGCCCAGCTTGAGGAAGTCGCGTGACAGCTCGAGCTGCACCCGGTCGCCCTGGACGGCGGTGAGGGTCGGGCGGGCGAGCAGGTTCTGGTGGATCTTCACCGCGCGGTCGGCTTCGCCACGGCTGCGGAACAGGTTGCCGAGGGTGATGTGGGTCTCGATGGTTTCGCTGTTGACCTCCAGGGCAGCCACGAAGGTCTCGATGGCCCGGTCCTGCTGGTCATTGAGCAGATAGTTGAGGCCCACGAAATAATCCCGCGCGAGGGACGTCGACGGCGCGGGATCGTGGGAGTTTCTGCGTTCGCGGCGGCCTAGCCACCAACCGATGGCCACCGCTGCCAACAACAGGGCCAGCAGCAGAACATCGGGCATTTAGGGGAGTTCCTTCATCTCCTGGATGCGCAGGCGGTCGAGCTCCTTGCGCTGCTGCTGGTTGTGGCGCTGGGCGCGGGTCAGCAGGGTGCGCAGGCGCAGGTAGACGCCACTCATGGCCAGCATGCCCAGCAGCACGCCGCAGGCCAGGGCGGCCAGCAACCATACCGACAGCGAGGCGGCGGGAAGCTCGATCCAGATCAGGTTGAGCGGGAGCGCCTGCTGGTTGTTGACGGCGAACAGGATGCCGACCAGCAGCACCGCCAGCAGGATGATGGCCAGGATCAGGCCTTTGAGCCAACGCATGGGTTCGTCCCCTGTGATGTATGTCGGTATGGCATCGTATGTCGGTATGGTATGGAAAGTCGAAGCGTGGAATCCGGTGGGGAGGCGCTCAGTAGCCGAGGGCGCGGCTGGCGTCGACCTGCTCGCGCAGCTCCTTGCCGGGCTTGAAGTGTGGCACGAACTTGCCGCTCAATGCGACCGGTTCGCCGGTCTTGGGATTGCGGCCGACGCGGGGCTCGCGGTAGTGCAGCGAGAAGCTGCCGAAGCCCCGGATCTCCACGCGCCCCCCCTCGGCCAGGGTGTCGGTGATATCGTCGAGGATCAGCCGCACCGCCGCTTCGACTTCCTTGATCGACAGCTCGGGCTGCCGCATCGCAATCTGCTCGATCAACTCTGACTTGGTCATCGGCTCTACTCCATGCGTTCGTGCCTGGGGGCCTTTCTGTTCCCGGCGTCGTTGTTTTTTCAAAGCATACTGTGCAAGTCGTGAAAAAACAACGAACTACGACTATAGAGGGCTGGAGGGGCCTGGCGCGGGGCGGTGCATGCTGCCGTGCCGAGGGGCCTCGGGTATACTGGCGCCACATTCATCCGCACTGTCGAGGTCGACGTTGAGCGAACAATCGTCCACGGACGCAGCCCTGCGCAAGCGACTCTACTGGCATTCCCGCCGTGGCATGTGGGAGCTGGACCTGCTGTTGATTCCCTTCCTCGAGCAGCGCTATGACGCCCTCGATGAGGCGGATCAGGCCGCCTACCGGTCGCTGATCGACGAGGAGGACCAGGATCTCTTCGCCTGGTTGATGCGCCGCGAGTGGCCGGAGGAGCCGGTGCGCCGGCGTATCGTGCAGATGATCGTCGAGCATGCCGAACACCCCGATAGTGCTGCGCATCGTCCCGTCTAGGCTGGGCCTGGTCGCCCAACTGCTGCCGGCCCTGGCTGCGATGGGGCTGGTGGTGGGGTACTCGCCGGCCTGGGTCGCCTCGCTCGCCATCGTGTCCCTGACCGGTGTGCTGGTCCTGGCGGCGCGCCGCCGGGCGAGGGGGGAGCTTCGCGGGTCGCCGCGGGACGGCGGGGAGGCGAGCTGGTGCTGGCGAGAGCGCGCCACGGCGGCCTGGCGGCCGGTCGCCCTGCGGTGCGACTACCTGGGGCCCTGGTTGATCGGCCTGCGGCTCGACGGTCGTCGGTTCTGGCTCTGGCCCGACAGCAGCGATCCCGCCTCGCTGCGCGCACTCCGGCGCGAACTGGTCGCCCTGCCCTGACGCCCCGTCTCGAGTGCCGGATGGGGCGCGCCTTGCCCCTCGGTTGCGCCATCACGCCCCGTCGAGATCGCTCCAGCGGATTCTCGAGGGCTGCGGCGCGGGGTCGGCATGGAGCGGGCAATCGGGGTTGTAGTGCAGGCCGCGGGACTCACGGCGCGCCCGGGCACAGGTCACGGTGAGTCGTGCCAGGCGCAGCGCATGCCACAGGCTCGCCAGCTCGGTGTCCGCCGCCGCTCGGCGTACTCGCGGCGCCAAGTCGGCGTGGAGGCGAGCCAGCTCGTCGGCGACCTCGGCGAGGCCGGCATCGTGGCGCACGATCGCAACCCTGGCGCTCATCGCGCCACGCATCCGCTCGAACGCCTCGGCGATCGTCTCGGCGTCCAGCCGTTCGCTGCCCTGGGGCCCGGGCCGCAGGGGGGCCGTCGAGATCGGGGCGGCCCGTTGCAGCCGTCGGGCGCAGCCGCGGGCGAATACCAGGCACTCCAGCAACGAGTTGCTGGCCATGCGGTTGGCCCCGTGCAGGCCGGTGCAGGCGACCTCGCCGATGGCGTACAGGCGCGGCACCGTGGTGGCGCCGTTGAGGTCGGTGGCGACCCCGCCGCAGCTGTAGTGGGCGGCCGGTACCACCGGGATCGGCGCGCGGGCGATATCGAGCCCGCGGTTCGCGCAATGGGCATGGATGGTGGGGAAGTGGTGGCGGATCGCGGCCTCGCCCAGGTGGCGGATATCGAGGAGGACGTGGTCGCTGCCGGTGTGCTGCATCTCGGCGTCGATGGCCCGGGCGACGATGTCGCGTGGCGCCAGTTCGGCGCGCGGATCGAGCGCCGGCATGAAGCGCTCGCCCGCGACGTTGAGCAACAGGCCGCCTTCGCCGCGTACCGCCTCGCTGATCAGGAAGGGCGGGCCGTCCGGGTCGTAGAGGCAGGTCGGGTGAAACTGCTGGAACTCCAGGTTCATCAGCTCGGCGCCGAGCTCGGCGGCCATCATCATGCCCTCGCCGCTGGCGGGGCGGGGGCTGGTGGTGTGGCGGTAGAGCCCGCTGGCGCCGCCGGTGGCGAGCACGGTGTCCTCGGCCAGCAGGTCGTGCCGCTGCCCCCGGGCGTCGAGGCAGCGGACTCCCCGGCAGTGGCCGGCGGTGTCGCCGATCAGCTCGAGGGCGGTGAGGTCGTCGCGCAGGGTGATGGCCGGGTGTGACAGGGCGTGGCCCATCAGGGTGTCGACCACGGCGCGGCCGGTGGCGTCGTCGGCGTGGATGATGCGCCGGGCCCCGTGCCCGCCTTCGCGAGTCAGGTGGTAGGGGTAGGTCGCCTCGGGGCTGGGGTCGGGGGTGAAGGGCACGCCCAGCGACAGCAGCCACTCGATGGCCGCCGGGCCCTGTTCCACG
Organism: Halomonas sp. LMYGS-3; assembly: GCF_059509875.1. Taxonomy (NCBI): domain Bacteria; kingdom Pseudomonadati; phylum Pseudomonadota; class Gammaproteobacteria; order Oceanospirillales; family Halomonadaceae; genus Halomonas; species Halomonas sp. LMYGS-3. The sequence continues at coordinate 160,270 of NZ_JCAKFQ010000008.1, forward strand.
GTGAAGCGCACGGCGCGCTCGTCGCACAGGCCGTCGCCGGCCACCAGGGTGTCGGCGACGTGGGCGTCGAAATCGTCCAGCGGCGAGAGCACGGCGGCGATGCCGCCCTGGGCCCAGCGACTGGCGCCCTGGTCGTCGCTGGCCGGGCGCAGCAGGGTAACCCGGCGCCGGTCGGCGATCTCCAGGGCCAGGACCAGGCCGGCGACGCCACCGCCGATGATCAGTACGTCATGCTTGCCGTCGGTCATCTCGCTTTCCTTTGTCGAGCAGGGCGGGTCCCTTGGCGCTGCCGACGCGGTGCGAGGCACCGCGCCGCCGCTTGCTGGGTAGCCGGTCCAGGCTGCCCAGCTCCCGGGCCAGCTGATGCTGCTCATCGCGCAGCCCGGTCATGGCATCGATACGATCATGTCCGGCGCGGGTCGTCCAGTGGGTCTCGAGCAGCAGCGCGATGGTCGAGCGCATGCGGCGCTGCGGGGAGATGATGTTGGCGCCGATCACCGGCGGCACGTGCGGCTTTCGCCGGTGCCGAGAGTTGACATGGGGGTCGCGCAAACGCGGCAGGCTCATGGGGCGATGTCCCGTCCGTAGGCTGGAAGCGGAAGGATCCAGATTCAAGGTCAGGTCAGTAGGCTGGTGCCCGGAGCCGGGCTCGAACCGGCACGGTGTTGCCACCGAGGGATTTTAAATCCCTTGCGTCTACCAATTTCGCCATCCGGGCGGCACGGTGTCGAGCGAGAAGATCGGGGGAAAGTGGAGGCTGGAGTCGGAATCGAACCGGCGTACACGGAGTTGCAGTCCGCTGCATAACCACTCTGCCATCCAGCCTCATCGAGCCGTTCCCTGTCGAGAAGCTTCGACGGAGAGAATGGAGCGGGAAACGAGATTCGAACTCGCGACCCTCGCCTTGGCAAGGCGATGCTCTACCACTGAGCTATTCCCGCTCGACTCGAGAGCGAATTATACGGATAAGTCGGTGACTGTCAAACGCTTTTCGCGGTCGCCGACTACATCGACCGGCTCAGGTGAGGCCAGGCGGCGCGCAGGTAGAGGGCCATCGACCAGAAGGTCAGGATGGCGGCCACGTAGAGGGTGGCGACGCCGAGATCGGCCAGCAGCGAGCCGGGAGGAAAGGCCAGCAGCATCAGCAGGGAGGTCATCTGCAGGCCGGTCTTGACCTTGCCGATCCACGACACGGCGACCTGGCCGCGTTTGCCCATCTCGGCCATCCACTCGCGCAGTGCGGAGATGACGATCTCGCGGCCGATGATCACCAGCGCCGGCAGGGTCAGCCAGATCGCCTCGTAGCGCTCGATCAGCAGGGCCAGGGCCACCGCCACCATCAGCTTGTCGGCCACCGGATCGAGAAAGGCACCGAAGGGGGTCGACTGGTCCCAGCGGCGGGCGAGGTAACCATCGAGCCAGTCGGTGACCGAGGCCAGGGCGAAGAGGGCCGCCGCCAGCGGCATGCTCCAGGCGAAGGGCAGGTAGAACAGCAGCACCAGCAGCGGGATGAAGAGAATACGAGCCAGGGTCAGAAGGTTGGGTATGTTCATCGCGTGATGCAGTCCTTGCCGGGGAGGGGGAGGGGCCAAGAGGCTCCTCATTCTATCCAGCTTGGGCGCCGTCATCCATGCAGGGCACGATGAATCGCCTCGGCGAGGGTGGCGCTGATGCCCGGGACCCGGGCCAGCTCCTCGCGGCTCGCCTGCTTCACGCCCTGCAGGCCGCCGAAGAAGCGCAGCAGTTCGCGCCGGCGGCGTGGCCCCACCCCGGGAATCTCCTGCAGGGTCGAGGTGCGACGGGCCTTGTCGCGCCGCGCTCGATGACCGGCGATGGCGAAGCGGTGCGACTCGTCGCGGATGTGCTGGATCAGGTGCAGGGCGGGGGAGGCGCCGTCGAGGTCGAGGGTGCGGTCGACGGTCTCGATGAACAGCGTCTCGAGGCCCGCCTTGCGGGTGGTGCCCTTGGCCACCCCGAGCAGCATCACGCCCTCCACGCCGAGCTCGGCGAATACCTCGCGCGCCATGTTGAGCTGGCCCTTGCCGCCGTCGACGATCAGCACGTCCGGGCGTGCGCCCTCGCCCTCCTTGAGCCGCCGGAAGCGACGAGTCAGGGCCTGGCGCATGGCGGCGTAGTCGTCGCCGGCGGCCACGCCCTCGATGTTGAAACGGCGGTAGTCGGACTTGCGCGGCCCATTCTCGTCGAACACCACGCAGGAGGCCACCGTCGCCTCGCCGTGGCTGTGGCTGATGTCATAGCACTCCAGGCGGCGCGGCGCCGTCTCGAGACGCAGGGCCGCGCGCAGTGCCTCGAAGCGATGCGACAGCTGGGCCTGGCCGGCGAGCTGGCTGGCCAGCTGCTGCTCGGCATTGGTCCTGGCGAGTTCCCGCCACTGGGCGCGATGGCCGCGTACCTGATCGGTAAGGCGGATGCGGCGACCGGCGCGTTCGCTCAGCGCCCGGGCGATCAGGTCGGCATCCGGCACCCGGTGGCTGGTGATCACCTCCTGGGGGATCTCGCGAGCCTGGCCGAGGTAGAACTGGCTGACGAAATCGCCGAGCAGGGCCTCGGGGCCCAGGTCGAGCCCATTGGCCGGCGCGTGGTGGCGGGCGCCGAGCAGCCGCCCCTGGCGGACCGTCAACACCGAGATGCACAGCGCCCCGGGGCGGCTCGCCAGGGCGAACACATCGGCGTCGCCACCGCCGGTGTCGACGAACTGGCGCTGCTGGAGTTGGCGCAGGTGCTGGATCTGGTCGCGCAGCCGGGCCGCCTCCTCGAAGTCCAGGTCGCGGCTGGCGGCCTCCATGTCGCGGGTCAGTTCCCGGGTGACCTGCTCGCTCTTGCCCTCGAGGCACTGCACCGCATGCTCGAGATCGCGCCGATAGTCGGCTTCGCTGATGTAGCCCACGCAGGGCGCACTGCAGCGCTGGATCTGGTACTGCAGGCAGGGGCGGGTGCGGTGGGCGAAGACGCTGTCCTCGCAGTTGCGGATGCGGAAGATCTTCTGCATCAGCGACAGGCTCTCGCGCACGGCACCACTGCTGGGGTAGGGCCCCAGGTAGCGGCCATCGTCACGCCGGGTGCGGGCGCGCTTGTACTCCAGTGCCGGGAAGGGGTGGCGGTCGGTGACGAAGACGAAGGGGTAGGACTTGTCGTCGCGCAGCAGGATATTGTAGGGCGGGCGCAGCTCCTTGATCAGGGTCTGCTCGAGCAGCAGCGCTTCGGTCTCGCTGTTGGTCACCGTGACCTGGATGTCGGCGATGCGGCCGACCAGTGCCTGGGTCTTGGTGTTCAGCGCGCCGCGGAAGTAACTCGCCAGCCTCGCCTTGAGCCGCCGGGCCTTGCCCACGTAGAGGGTCTCGCCCTGGTCGTCGAGCATGCGGTAGACGCCGGGAGACTCGCTGACGGTATCGAGGAAGTGTCGGTGGTCGAAGCTCATGGACGAATGACAGGCCGGGACGACGGGACTGCCATCCTAGCAGATTGCGCGGGTTCCGGGCGCACTGCGTGGACGGGTCAATCGATGCTGGCGTAACCGTCCACCAGGCCGTGACGCAGTCCCAGGTGGGTCAGCTCCACGTCGGAGTGGACGCCGAGCTTCTCGAAGATCCGGTAGCGGTAGGTATTGACCGTCTTGGGGCTGAGGAAGAGCCGGTCGGAGATGTCGGCCACCTTCTGGCAGTTGACGATCATCATCGCCACCTGCAGCTCCCGCTGCGAGAGCTGGTCGAAGGGGTTCTCCTGGGCATCGATCCGCGACAGCACCAGGCGCTGTGCGATCTCGGGGCTGACGTAGCGCTGCCCGGCGAAGACGCTGCGGATGGCACCGACCATCTCGTCGTGCTGCGAGCCCTTGCTGATGAAGCCGTGGGCGCCGGCCTCCAGCAGTCGCTGGGCGAAGGTTTCCTCGAGGAAGGCGGTGAGTACCAGCACCCGGATGTCGTCCAGGCCGCGGGTGATCTTCCGAGTGGCCTCGAGGCCGCCGATACCGGGCATGCGGATGTCCATCAGCACGACGTCCGGGCGCAGGCTGCGTGCCTGGGCGATGGCATCCTCCCCGTCGACGGCTTCGCCGACCACGCTGATGTCCTCCTCGGCATTCAGCAGGTGGGCAATGCTGGTCCTTACCAGGTGGTGATCATCAGCAACGAGAACCCGGATCAAGGCAGCGACTCCTGAGCAAAATGGCGGATCATCGGCTAGGACGACGGGGTGACGTCCGCGATGGAGGCTAGAGTGACACAACTCGATCCTAAGTGGAATTGGCTCATGCTGGGAAGTATTCTCGTTTCTTGTTTCTTCCGGCCGGGGCTTGACCCGGCCTTCGGCCATGCGTAAGCTATGCCTCGTTCTCGCACGGCGAGACAGCGTGGGGCCTTAGCTCAGCTGGGAGAGCGCAACACTGGCAGTGTTGAGGTCAGCGGTTCGATCCCGCTAGGCTCCACCAACAAGTTTAGAAGAATCAGCCGCTTGAAGCATCGCTTCAGGCGGCTTTTTCGTATGCGGGTGCCGCACGGCCGAAGTCTCCGCGGGCTTCGGGGAGAGCGGGGTGCGAGAGAGATGGCGTGGCCCAGGTTGAAGAGCGGCGCCGTCGAGGGGATGACACGGAGGGCCGAAGCGGGTCAGGCGCAGTCGGCGGCGCCTTCGCCGAACATGTCGAACAGCAGCTCGCGGCCCAGGGCGGTGAGCACGAAGCGGTCGTGCTCGTTGTAGGCGGCGGCCTCGCTGCGCTCGAGGACGCGCTGGCAGGTGGTCCAGTCGCCGGAGGCGGCATGCAGTTCCCGCATCGCGTGGCGGTCGAGGCCGCGATGGGGAATCGTGACCGCTTCGAGGACGTGGCCGTGGTGGTAGAGCAGGGCGGCCATGTTCGACAGGCACTGGCGCAGGCTGCGCTGCATGCCGGCCGTGGCGAGGGTGTCGGGTGTCATGCGCTGCATCCCCTATCTATCTATGGCTAGCCATGGCTAGAGTGTGCTGCAGCGCACTATACCACGAAAGTCTAAGTGCGACCAAAGTCGCAGGCTATCCGGGCGGTGGGCCGTCTAGCCTTCCACGCGACCGAGCAGCAGGAACTCCAGCAGGGCCTTCTGGGCATGCAGTCGGTTGCCGGCCTCCTGCCAGACCACGGCACGGGGGTCGTCGAGCAGGGTCGCGCTGATCTCCTCGCCGCGGTGGGCCGGCAGGCAGTGCAGGAAGAGCACGTCGTGCCTGGCCAGGTCGAGCAGGGCCTCGGTGACCTGGAGGTCGGCGAAGGCCGCCTCGCGCTTGGCCTGCTCCTCTTCCTGCCCCATGGAGGCCCACACGTCGGTGGTCACCAGGTCGGCGCCGGCCACGGCCTCGCGCGGGTCGCGGAAGAGGGTGACGCGATCCCCGGCGGCCGCGAGAATGTCCTGGCGCGGTTCGTAGCCTTCCGGACAGCAGATGCGCAGCTGGAAGTCGAACTGGCGGGCGGCATTGATCCAGGAGTGACACATGTTGTTGCCGTCGCCGATCCACACCGCGGTGCGCCCCTTCACCCCGCCCCGCAGCTCGGTCCAGGTCGTGATGTCGGCGAGCAGCTGGCAGGGGTGGTAGTCGTCGGTCAGGGCATTGATCACCGGCACGCTGCTGGCGGCGGCGTACTCCTCGAGGCCGGTGTGGGAGAAGGTGCGGATCATCACCGCATCGACCATCTCCGACAGCACCCGGGCGGTATCGGCGATGGGCTCGCCGCGGCCGAGCTGGGTATCACGGGGCGACAGGAACAGCGCATGGCCGCCGAATTGCGCCATGGCGGTCTCGAAGGAGACCCGGGTGCGCGTCGACGACTTCTCGAAGATCATCGCCAGGGTGCGGTTGGCGAAGGGGGTGTAGGTCGGGCCGTGGGTCTTCAGGCCGTTCTTGATCGAGATGGCGCGTTGGATCAGGTAGCGCAGCTCTTCCGGGCTGAGGTCCAGCAGGGTCAGGAAGTGGCGGGTGGCCATGGGGTCGCTCCACGGGAAAAAACGACCATCCTAGCCAGCGCCGGGGGGATGCGCAATGCGCCCGGCATCAGTAGAATGGGGTCACCCTCAATGCCGACGACCGCACTCGGGTATTCCGGTGCGACGGTTCACCCTCCACTTCCAGACACCCACGTTTCAGATACCCAGGTTTTAGAAACTCAAGCTTCAGAAAGGACAGGCCCATGAGCACTACCGTCGAGAACATCCAGCGTCAGATCAGCGAGAACCCCATCCTGATCTACATGAAGGGCACCCCCCAGCTGCCCCAGTGCGGTTTCTCCGCCCAGACCGTCCAGGCCCTGATGGCCTGCGGCGAGCGCTTCGCCTTCGTCAACGTCCTGGACAACCCGGACATCCGCGCCGAGCTGCCCAAGGTGGCCAACTGGCCGACCTTCCCCCAGCTGTGGGTCGAGGGCGAGCTGGTCGGCGGCTGCGACATCGTGGTCGAGATGTACCAGAACGGCGAGCTCGAGAAGCTGGTCAAGGAGGCCGCTGCCCGCGCCGGAGCCAGCGAGGCCGGCCAGGGCGAATAACCCTCGCGCCTCGTACGCCAGAAGCCCCCGTCGGCCCCGCCGGCGGGGGCTTCTGCGTGTCGGCGTTCAGGCCTCGTCGGCACCCTGTTCGCGCTGGGCCAGGGCCCAGCCGCCCAGGTCCTTGTAGCGGTTGACCATGGTGCAGAACAGTTCGGCGGTGCGCTCGGTATCGTAACGGGCCGAGTGGGCGGCGTTGTTGTCGAACTCGATGCCGGCCGCGCGGCAGGAGCGGGCGAGTACCGTCTGGCCGTAGATCAGGCCGGCCAGCGAGGCGGTGTCGAAGCTCGAGAAGGGGTGGAAGGGGTTGCGCTTGATGCCGCAGCGGGCCACGGCGGCATTCAGGAAGCCGTGGTCGAAGGCGGCATTGTGCCCCACCAGCACCGCCCGGGTGCAGCCGTGGGCCTTGATCGCCTTGCGCACCGGACGGAAGATCTCGCCCAGCGCCTCGGCCTCGGTCAGCGCCACCTGCTGGCGCAGCGGGTCGTCGAGCTTGATGCCGGTGAAGTCCAGCGCCGACTGCTCCACGTTGGCCCCGGGGAAGGGCTTGACGTGAAAGGCGTAGGTGGCATCGGGTATCAGGTTGCCCTCCGGGTCCATGGTCAGGGTCACGGCGGCGATCTCCAGTATCGCATCGCGTTCGGCATTGAATCCGCCGGTTTCCAGGTCCACCACCACCGGCAGGAAGCTGCGGAATCGCTGCGCCATCAGTTCGCGGGCGATCGCCTCGCTCATGCACCTCTCCTTGCGTCTTTCCGACTCGTCACGATCATGCATCCTCACCGCAGAGCGCCATGTCGTCTCGGTCGGTGTCGAATCCGCGAAAGTCTAGCAGTTTGCCTCTGCCGAGTCCCGCGGCCGGTATTCGCTGGCGGGTTGCCGCGCTATAATCGGCGATTCATGGCGTGCGCCACCGTCATTACCCTTTCACTTGCTGCAGGAGCCCCTAAATGTCCGATGTCAAGAAGGTCGTTCTCGCCTATTCCGGCGGCCTGGACACATCCGTCATCGTCAAGTGGTTGCAGGAGACCTATGACTGTGAGGTCGTGACCTTCACCGCCGACATCGGTCAAGGCGAGGAAGTCGAGCCGGCGCGGGCCAAGGCCCAGGCGCTGGGGGTCAAGGAGATCTACATCGAGGACCTGCGCGAGGAGTTCGTGCGCGACTACGTCTACCCGATGTTCCGCGCCAATACCATCTACGAGGGCGAGTACCTGCTGGGTACCTCCATCGCCCGCCCGCTGATCGCCAGGCGCCTGATCGAGATCGCCAACCAGACCGGCGCCGACGCCATCTCCCACGGCGCCACCGGCAAGGGCAACGACCAGGTGCGCTTCGAGATGGGCGCCTACGCGCTCAAGCCCGGCGTCAAGGTGATCGCCCCGTGGCGCGAATGGGACCTCACCTCCCGCGAGAAGCTGATGGCCTACTGCCAGCAGCACGACATCCCGGTCGACTTCTCCTCGAGCAAGAAGAAGTCGCCGTACTCCATGGACGCCAACCTGCTGCACATCTCCTACGAGGGCGGCATCCTCGAGGATCCCTGGGCCGAGGCCGAGGAGGACATGTGGCGCTGGAGCGTCTCCCCGGAGACCGCCCCGGACACCCCGACCTACGTCGAGCTGACCTATGAGAAGGGCGACATCGTCGCCATCGACGGGGTCCCGATGCGCCCCCACGAGGTGCTCGAGAAGCTCAACCAGCTGGGCGGCGACAACGGCATCGGCCGTCTCGACATCGTCGAGAACCGCTACGTGGGCATGAAGTCCCGCGGCTGCTACGAGACCCCGGGGGGCACCATCATGCTGCGCGCCCACCGCGCCATCGAGTCGATCACCCTCGACCGTGAGGAGGCCCACCTCAAGGACGAGCTGATGCCCAAGTACGCCAAGGTGATCTACAACGGCTACTGGTGGAGCCCCGAGCGCCGCATGCTGCAGGCCGCCATCGACGAGACCCAGAAGAACGTCTCCGGCGTGGTGCGCATGAAGCTCTACAAGGGCAGCGCCACCGTCGTCGGCCGCAAGTCCGACCAGTCGCTGTTCGACGAGTCGATCGCCACCTTCGAGGACGATGCCGGCGCCTACGACCAGAAGGACGCCGAGGGCTTCATCAAGCTCAACGCCCTGCGCCTGCGCATCGCCGCCGGCAAGGGCCGCAAGCAGGACTGACCCCGGCCCTGCATGCCCTTCACGCGACGCCGGCCTGATGCCGGCGTTGTAGTGCTTGAGATTGCGTTCAGCGATCGATGCTTCGAGGAGAGCGATATGCTCAAGAAACTGTTTGCCGGCCTGTTCGGTGGCGGTGACGACAGGCCGAAGGGCGCCGCCAGTGCCGAGCCGGTGGAGTACAAGGGCTACCAGATCGTCTCGGAGCCCGCCGAGCAGGGCGGTCAGTACCGCGTCAGTGGCTGGATCCGCAGGCCCCGCTCCGGTGAAGGGCAAGGCGACGCGCCGCTCGAACACCGCTTCGAGCGCTCCGACATGGTGCCCAGCCGCGAGGCCTGCGACCAGCTGATGATCAGCAAGGCGCAGCGCTTCATCGACGAGGTGGGCGACGACATGTTCACACCTCGCTGATCCTCGTACCCGCCCCCGGCGGCCCCCGCGGGGTGCCGTCCCGACCGGAATGGCACCGTCCCCTTAACCCTTCGCCCAAGTGCCCCGGGACCGGGGGATCGCTACACTTCGAGTATTCGTGAATTACGGTTCACGCCGACCCGGAGTCTCCATGCGCCTGCTGCATCGCGCCTCGCCCTGGCGGGACCTCTTCACCGGTGACGCCCCGCCCGACCCCGATACCCTGTCGAGGCTCCTCTCGCCACTGCGCGATGCGCTGACCTCGCTGGGGCCGGCGCCGAGTCTCGCCGCCGCCTACCACTGGCAGGCCGAGCTGGTCGATGCCCTCGACCGGCTCGACCTGCCGGCCTGGCGCATCAGCCAGCTGGTCAGCGACCACAACGACTGGCTCTACCGGCGCGCCATCGACCTCTCGCTCAACGAGATGCAGGGGCAGGGCTGGGGGGCGCCTCCCGCGGCCTGGTGCGTGCTGACCCTGGGGTCCGCCGCCCGTCACGAGAGCCTGCTCGGGCCGGACCAGGACAACGCCATGATCATCGCCGACTACCCCGACAGCCGGCACACCGAGATCGACGGCTACTTCCAGGCGCTCGGCGAGCGCTTCACCGCACGCCTCGACGAGGCCGGCATCCCGCTGTGCCGCGGTCACGTCATGGCGCGCTGGCCGATGTGGCGCAAGCGCCTCTCCGAGTGGGCGGAGCAACTGGCGATCTGGACCGCGGACCGGCGCGTCAAGCGGGTCCAGCAGGCCAATATCCTGCTCGACTTCTTTCCGGTGCGCGGCGAGGCGGCCCTGGCCGAAGCGCTGGCCGACCGCGTCGCCCGGCTGATGCCGCGCTCCCCGCTCTTCCTCGACGAGATGGCCGCGCTGCTCGACGAACTGCCGGTGGCACTGGACCGCTTCGGGCGGCTCGCCGGCAGCCGCGAGGGGGCGCCCCACGACCGCGCCCTCAACCTCAAGCACCAGGGCGTGCTGCCGCTGGTCAATGCCGTCCGGCTGCTGGCGTTGCGCCACGGCGTGCGGCCGCCCGACACCCGGGCTCGCCTCACCGCCCTGGTGATGAAGGAGGTGCTCACCGCCGAACGGGCGCTGGCCTTGACCTCGGCGCTCGAGCGCCTGCAGGGGCTGCTGCTGGCCGAGCAGCGCTTGAACCTCCAGGAGGGGCGGCCGGTGGATGGCTGGGTGGATGTCGCCCGCCTCGGCGAGGACCAGCGCCTGCTGCTGCGCCACGACCTCCAGCAGATCCGCTCGCTGATCAGGCGGGCCCGGGGACGGGCAGCGGGGTAGGGCGGTCGGCCGCCTGCTCCTCGGGCGGTGCGGCCGGGAGCTCCATCACCAGGCAGGCGCCGCCCAGCTGCGGGGCCTCCTCCACCCACAGCCGCCCCCCCAGGTGGGCGACGATGCCGCGGCTGATCGGCAGGCCCAGGCCGCTGCCCCGGGGACGACCGCGGACCTGGCCGCCGCCGCGCTTGATCTGGTGGAACTTCTCGAACACACGTTCGCGCTCGTCCTCGGCGATGCCGGGGCCGTTGTCCTCCACCGCCAGGCGGAAGTGCCCCTTGTGGCGATCGAGGCGCAACAGCACCCGCGGGTCCTCGTCGTCGGCGAACTTGCCGGCGTTGTCGAGCAGGTTGATGATCACCTGCTCGAGCCGGTCGGGGTCGCCGATCACCGGCGCCGTCTCCAGCGCCATCTCGACCTCGAGGCTCACGCCGCGGTTCTCCTGCAGCCGGTGCACGGCGTCCACGCTGTGCCGGGCCAGGGCGACCAGGTCCAGCGGTTGCGGGGTAAGGGTCAGGCGGCCGCTCTCGAGGCGCGCCAGGTCGAGGATCTCCTCGATCAGCCGCGACAGGCGCTGGCTCTCCAGCACCACCACGTCGAGGAAGTGCTCGCGCTTCTCGTCGGGCAGGTCGCGGCCGTCGCGCAGGATCTCGGCGAAGGCGCGGATCGAGGTCAGCGGGGTGCGCAGCTCATGGCTGACCATGGCCACGAACTCGTCCTTGAGCCGGTCGAGCTCGCGCAGCCGCTCGTTGGCGGCGCGCAGCTCCTCGCCGATGCGCGCCAGCTCGCGTGACTTCTGCTCCAGGCGGCGGTTGACCTCCAGGGTCTCGGAGGTGGTGTCGAGGATGCTGAGGATCGACTCCAGGTCCAGCGCCTCGCCGCGCACCAGGGAGTTGATCAGCACCCGCGACGAGGCACTGCCGAGTGCCCCGGCCAGGGCCTGCTCGGCGCGGGTGATCAGCGCCGGGGAGGCGGGCTGGTCGTCGCCTTCGTGCTCGTCCTGCAGGGCGAAGACCCGCGCCGTGGCGGTGAGGCCCAGGTAGCGGTCGAGCAGGGCGCGCAGTTCGCCGCGGGTGGTCTGGCCGTGCCACAGCGAGGTCTCCATCAACCCCGGGTGCATCGCCTCGGCGAACAGTGCCGCCTGGGTCTGCTCCAGGGGTCCCTGGCGGGTGAAGAGCGACACCCCGACGAGCAGCCCCACGTTGGCGAGCATGCTCCACAGCAGCGAATGGGTGTAGATATCCCAGCCCGCGAGGCCGAACAGGGCATAGGGGCGCAGCCACGACAGCCCCCAGGGGCCGTCGTCGATGAAGCCGGCATCGAGCCATCCCGACAGGGCGAAGCCCGGCAGCAGCAGGGTCCAGGCCCAGATCAGGAAGCCGGCGATCAGGCCCAGGGCCGCGCCGTTGCGGGTGGCGCCGCGCCAGTACATGCCGATCAGCATGGCGGGCGCGAACTGGGTGGCGGCGGCGAAGGAGACCAGGCCGATGGTCACCAGGCTGTAGGAATCACCGATCAGGGCGTGGTAGAGGTAGCCGAGCAGCAGGATCAGCACGATGGCCACGCGGCGGATCCCCAGCAGCCAGCCGGCGAGCTCGCCGCGGGAGCCCAGGTGGAGCCGCCGCGAGCGCAGCAGCAGCGGCATCACCAGCTGGTTGCTGACCATGGTGGAGAGCGCGATGGTCTCGACGATCACCATGCTGGTGGCCGCCGAGAGCCCACCGATGAAGACCAGCAGCGGCAGCCCGTCGAGCCCGGCGGAGAGCGGCAGGGTCAGCACGAAGCTGTCCGGGTCGCTGCCCGCATCGCCGACCAGCAACCCGGCCATGGCGATGGGGATCACGAAGACGTTGATCGCCAGCAGGTAGAGCGGGAAGAGCCAGCTGGCCCGCTTGAGGTGCCGTTCGTCGACGTTCTCGACCACCAGCACCTGGAACTGGCGGGGCAGGGTGAGGAAGGCGAGGAACGCCAGCACCAGCATGCCGGCCCAGCCGACGGCGCCGCCCGGCACGGCGTCGAGGCTCAGCGCGCCGGTCAGTTCCGGCACCGCGGCCACCCGGGCGAACAGGTCGCCGGGACCGTTGAACAGCACGAAGAGGGTGAACACGCCGACCGAGAGGAAGGCCACCAGCTTGACCAGCGACTCGAAGGCAATGGCCGCCACCATGCCCTCGTGGCGTTCGCTGGCGTCGAGGTGGCGGGTGCCGAAGAGGATGATGAACACCGCCAGGACCAGGGCCACCCAGAACGACTTGTCGTGCCAGAAGCTCTCCTCGGCCAGGCTCAGCGCGGCGGCCTCGGGGTAGTTGACCAGCACCGCGTGGCTCAGGGTAATGGCCTTGAGCTGCAGGGCGATGTAGGGGGTGATGCCGATCAGGGCGATCAGCGCCACCAGGGCGCCGAGGCTCGAGCTCTTGCCGTAGCGGGCGCTGATGAAGTCGGCAATGGACGTGATGCGCTGGGCGCTGGCGATACGCACCATCTTGCGGATCACGAAGGGGGCCATGAGCATGGCGAGCGTCGGGCCCAGGTAGATCAGCAGGAAGCTGGGGCCGTGCTCGGCGGCTCGGCCGACGCTGCCATAGAAGGTCCAGGCGGTGCAGTAGACGGCGATGGAGAGGGCATAGACGGTGGGCGAGCCGATCAGCGAACGGCCCTGCTCGGCGCGGCGGTCGCCCCAGGCGGCGATCACGAACAGCAGCGCCAGGTAGCCGAAGGCGACCCCCAGCACCACCATGTCGCCCCTCATCGCCCCGTCACTCCTCGTGGCGCCGTTCCATCAGCCAGGCGGCCAGGGCGATCACCGCCCCCCAGGCGAGGAACAGGTAGAGGGGAAGCCAGGAGAGCCCGGCGTCGGCGGGCCGGTCCGCCACCAGCAGCAGCGGCGGCGAGAAGAGCAGGGCCGCCAGCACGATCAGGGCGACCAGGCGTTCCTTGAGGCGAGGCGTCGTCATGCGCTGGCGTCCTCCCGGTCGAAGGCGGTGGCCTGCAGCGTCAGTACCTGCTCCAGGGTATCGAAGCCGCGCGCCTCGAGCCGCGGCAGCAGCGCCAGCCACAGCTCGGCGGTGACCCGGGCATCACCCAGGGCGGTATGCCGGGCGCCGGGGGGAATCATCAACCCGTAGCGTTCGGCCAGGGTGTCCAGGTCGTGGCCGTCGAGGCCCTCGTCGAGCGCGCGCGACAGCAGCAGGGTGTCGAGCACCGGCATCTCGAAGGTCATGCCGCCCCCCGGGGGTTGGATGGCCAGCAGATCGAAGGCGGCGTTGTGGGCCAGGAGCACCGCCTCGCCGATGTAGTCGCGAAAGCGCGGCAGCGCCACGTGCAGGGGCGGGGCGCCGGCCACGTCGGCGTCGGTCAGGCCGTGGATGGCGGTGCTGGCCGGCGGGATCGGGCGGCCCGGATCGACGCGGACATCGAAGATGTCGCTGGCCAGCAGCCGGGCGTTGACCACGCGGCAGGCGCCGATGCTGATCACCCGGTCGCCGCGGCGCAGCTCGAGGCCGGTGGTCTCGGTATCGAAGGCGACGATCTCCAGCGCCCGCAGCGAGCGACCGGCGAGCTCGGCGTCGGGCGGCGGCAGCTCGGCGATGCCGAAGTCGTGGAACTCGGGCCGCGGCGGCGTGCGCGGGCGCGGTGCCCCGACGCGCTCGGTGGCCGGCAGCGGCAGCCGCAGCCGGGCGTGCCGGCCGTCCGGATCGGCCAGGCTCCAGGCGTCGCTGTCGTGCTGGCGCAGCACGTCGCCCACCCGGGGCGAGAGCGGTAGCGCCTCCAGCGTCGTGCGGCTCCAGTCGGCCAGCTGGTGTTCGCCCAGCGGCTGGCCGCGCCACACCAGGTCGAGGTAGACGCGCTTGTTGCCGAGGCAGATCTCGCCCTCGATGTCGCCGTCGCCGGCGTGCTGCGCGAGCCGCTCCAGCACCGAACCGAGCAGCACCAGCAGCGCCGTGGCATCGCCCTTGAGCCAGGCCGGCATGCCGACCGGCACGACCCGGCGTCCCTCGCCGGCGTGGTACTCGTTGAGGGCATCCCAGAGATCGTTGGACCACAGCGGGACCAGCCGCTCGCCCTGGCGCTGCATGTCCTCGATCAGGGCGCCCATGCGTTCGATGTCGCGGCCCAGCGCCTGGCTCTCCTCCTCGATCACCGCCTCCAGCCGGGCGCGCAGCCCGGTCGCCTCGCCTTCGGAGGGCAGGCTGGTCAGGGCGTCGGCGGCACTGGTCAGGCTGGCGCTGTGCCGGCGCAGCAGCGGCAGGGTGTCGACCAGTTCGGCCCGGGCGCCCATCTCGCTGGTCCAGGAGGCGGTGGTATCGGTCAGGGTCAGCAGGGTCTCGCCGTTGCTGCCGGGGACCCGGCGCAGGATGGCGCACAGCCAGCGTTCGTCGCAGGGCACCAGGATCTCGCGCGGGGAGCCGTCGTCGGGCAATTGGCCCAGGGTATCCTGGAGGCTGGAGACCGGCAGGAGGGCATCGAGTCGCTTGCCGAGCCCCAGCCCGGGGTGGCCCTCGAAGAGGGTCTCGGCGGCCTGGTTGAAGAGCAGCAGGCGGCGGTGGTGGTCGCAGAGCAGCAGCGGGGTGTCCAGCACCTGCAGCAGGGTCTCGAGCTCCTGACGGATGCGGGCCGCGCTGCGTGCGCCCTCGGCGTGGGCGGTGGCCAGGCGGTTACGATCCGCCCGCCAGGCCTCGCGGATGCGGACGAGGTCGGGCCCCAGGCCGCGCAACCAGCCCTCCGGCGGGTAGTCGTCCCGGGCGTCGGGGTTGGCCACCAGCCGCGCCAGCTGGACCTGCAGGTGGCGCAGGGGGGTGAACAGCTGGCGCTCGAGCAGCAGGCCGACGAGGAAGATGGTACCGCCGCCGGAGAAGCAGCCCAGCCAGAGGACCCAGCGGGCCAACCCCTGGGGCTGGAACAGGCCGTCGAGCCAGAGGGCGAACACGGCGCCGCCGAACAGGCTGATGCCGCTGAGCAGCAGCCACAGCCCCACCAGCCGCTGGCGCTTGGGCAGGCCGGAGAGACGGCGAGCCATCAGCTGGCCTCGGCGAGCAGCGTCTTGACCTTCTCCACCAGGGCCTGGGTGGAGAAGGGTTTGGTGATGTAGTCGTCGGCCCCCAGGGCCATGCCCTTCTCGCGCTCGACCTCGCGGCCGTGGGCGGTGAGCATGATGATCGGCAGGCGGGCGTGGGCCGGGTCGGCACGCAGCCGCTCGAGCACGTCGAAGCCGCTGATCCCCGGCAGGCTGATATCCAGCAGCACCAGGTCGGGGGCCCCCTCGGCCACCCTGGCCAGGGCTCCCTCGCCGTCCTCGGCGGTGACCACCTCGAAGCCGGCCTGCTGCATCAGGAACTCCAGCGACAGGACGATGTTGGGTTCGTCGTCCACCACCAGGACCTTGGCCATGGGCGCTCTCCTCGTAAAGGGACTTGTATGCATTGTTACCGATCAGTCTAGTGGCCGGTAACGCCGCGGCAAAGACGACCTTGGCAGGAAGCGACACCCGCCGGGCGGCGTGCCTGCGTGGCTTCGGAGCAGGGGGAAAGGTCCGGCCGAGCGGGTCAGCGCCGGTCGTCGCCGTTCTCGAGCTTCCGCGACCGGGGGCCCAGCGGGCCGAGCCACAGCCAGATCTGCACCACCACCAGCAGCGGCAACAGCCAGACGGGCGCCCCCACGGTCGAGACCAGCACATAGTGGATGAAGAAGGCGGTGATGCCGGCGATCAACCCGACCAGCGGGAACAGCAGGGGGCGATGGTGGCCGGGCAGGCGCGAGAGGCGGAACAGCGAGCCGACGAAGGCGCCGAAGGCGGCCGTCATGGCCAGGGGAAGCAGGAGTTCTTGCATGTCGGGTCTCGTGCCGTGGGCGGGAAGTGACGATGTTGCCAGCCTAGCGTCTTCCCGGGTCGCCTGGCCCTTCGACTTTTGATGTAAATCCCTTGCACAAGGATGGACTTATTCATCAGGGATTACCATTCTTGGCCGGGCAGTGGTTCAGGCACTGCCGACTGGGCCTCGCCTAACATGCGGGCCGTATGGAAGAAAAAACGTCCTTACCAAGGAGTTCCCTGATGAGTGCGATCGTATTGCTGGTCCTGGGCCTTGCCGCGATGGCGGCCGGGTATGTCTTCTACTCGCGGTTCATCGCCGAGAAGATCTACCGACTCGATCCCGATTACCGGACGCCCGCCCATGAGTTCGAGGATGGCGTCGACTTCGTGCCCACCAACCGCTTCGTGCTCTGGGGGCATCACTTCACCTCCGTGGCGGGCGCCGCGCCCATCGTGGGGCCGGCCATCGCGGTGATCTGGGGCTGGCTGCCGGCCTTCCTCTGGGTGGTGCTCGGCACCATCTTCTTCGCCGGGGTGCACGACTTCGGCGCCATCTGGGCCAGCGTGCGCAACCGGGCCAAGTCGGTCGGGGCCCTGACCGGCGACGTGGTCGGCAAGCGCGCCCGCAGCATCTTCATGATCGTCATCTTCCTGGTGCTGCTGATGGTCAACGCGGTCTTCGCGGTGGTCATCGCCGGACTGATGATGAACTTCTCCAGCGCCGTGGTCCCGGTGTGGGGGGCGATCCTGGTAGCGCTGGTCATCGGCCAATTGATCTACCGGCGCCTGCTCAGCCTGCCGATGGTCTCGATCATCGGCGTCGTGGCGCTCTATGCGCTGATCGGCATCGGGCCCTCGGTGCCGATCCAGATGCCGGCCGAAGTAGGCGGGCTTTCCGGCAACGCGGTGTGGATCCTGATCCTGTTCGGCTACGCGGCGATCGCCTCGCTGCTGCCGGTCTGGGTACTGCTGCAGCCGCGCGACTACATCAACGGCCTGCAGCTGTTCATCGGCCTGATCGTGCTCTATGGCGCCATTCTGCTCCTCAACCCGACCCTGGTGGCGCCGGCGATCAACGACAACGTACCGGCCGGTACACCGTCGATGCTGCCCCTGCTCTTCGTGACCATCGCCTGCGGGGCCATCTCCGGCTTCCACGGCCTGGTCTCCTCGGGTACCACCTCCAAGCAGCTCGCTCGCGAGCCGGACGCCCGCTTCGTCGGCTACTTCGGCGCCGTCGGCGAGGGCATGCTGGCGCTCGCCGCCATCCTGGCCGCCACCGCCGGCTTCGCCACCTTCGCCGACTGGCAGGCGATGTACACCGCCTTCGGTGCCGGCGGCGTGACCGCCTTCGTCGAGGGCGGGGCCTTCATCATCCACAACGGTCTGGGCCTGCCGGAGGCCACCGCGGCGACCCTGCTCACCGTGATGGCGGCGTTGTTCGCCGGTACCACCATGGATACCGGCCTGCGCCTTCAGCGCTACATTTTCCAGGAGTGGGGCGAAATCTATAGTCAGCCGTGGATGAAGAAGAACGCGCCGGCCACCCTGCTGGCGGTGGGCAGCTGCCTGCTGCTGGCCTTCGGCGCCGGGGGGGCCGACGGCACTGGGGGCATGATCATCTGGCCGCTGTTCGGCACCACCAACCAGCTGCTGGCCGGCCTGACCCTGCTGGTGGTCACGGTGATGCTGGTGCGCTTGCGGCGTCCCATGTGGTACACCCTGGCGCCGCTCTGCTTCCTGCTGGTGATGACCATCGGCGCGCTGCTGATCCAGCTGCGCAGCTTCTTCGAACAGGGCAATTACTTCCTGCTGTTCCTTGACATCGTGGTGCTGGTCGCCGCCATCCTGGTGGCCATGGAGTGCGCCTCGGCGCTCAAGCGCTCCCGCGCCGAGATGGCCGAGCAGCGGCAGTGAACCGGTGGAGGCAAGACGATGACGCCCGACGATCATGACAAGGGGCATGATCCACGTCTCGAACGGATTCGGGCCTGGCTGAGCCAGGCCCGCTTCTTCGCGGAGGAGGTCTACTCCGCCCGCTACCGCGGGGCCATCGCCCGCGCCCGGCGAGACGAGGACGACCTGTTCATGCTGCTGGTGTTCTCCGAGATGATGGGGGTGCCCAACCCGGCCGCCTACTACACCCTGGAGCTGCAGCCGCTGCTGCTGGAGCGTTTCCACGACTGGCACAAGCGCATGGGCATGGAGCACTCGCCCCTGGATCACTTTCGTTGTTGCTGAGCCGAGGGACTCTGGTAGTGGTCGCCGGCGCTGGCGCTCCCTATGCGGTCAGATGCTGAGGAGTCTCGGGATTGTTTATTAAAAAATCAGTGCGTTGAGAGTGTTGTGGCGATAGCCAGCCAGCGCTGGGAGGCCCTAGGGGGTCAGACCCCGGCGGTGTCGAATCAGCTCACAAGGCGCACCATGACGGGCTTCGTGACTTGGCTGGGGTCTGACCCCCTAGGGGCGGGCCTCGGTGCCAAGTTTCGGACACCGAACGCGTGGCGCCGGGGACAGGCCGAAGCGGGGGGCTTCTTCCAGGGATGGAAGAAGTAGCGTACAGGGAGGTATTCACAGCGCCCCCGCAGAGGCCTGTCGCCGGGTCAGCCGCGGAAACCAGCTGGTTTGGGAAAAGCATGAGAGAGTTACTGGAAAAGCGCCTGCTGTGGGTGGGCGGCAAGGGCGGGGTGGGCAAGACCACCGTCGCCGCGGCCCTGGCGGTGCTCGCCGCCCGGCGCGGCAAGCGCGTGCTGGTGGTTTCCACCGACCCGGCCCACAGCCTGGGCGACGTCTTCGACCGTGAGCTCGGCGACACCCCGCGGCGCCTGCTGGCGGGCCTCGACGCCATGGAGATCGACCCGGACGCCGAGGTCGACGCCCATCTGGCGCGGGTCACCGAGCAGATGCGCCGCTACGCGGCCCCGCAGATGATGGCCGAGCTCGAGCGCCAGATGCGGCTGACCCGGCAGTCGCCGGGGACCCAGGAGGCGGCGCTGCTCGAGCGGCTCTCGAGGCTGGTTACCGCCGACGACGTCGACCATGACCTGATCATCTTCGACACCGCCCCCACCGGCCATACCCTGCGCCTGCTGACCCTGCCCGAGGCGATGGCGGCCTGGACCGACGGCCTGCTCGCCCACAACCGCAAGTCGGAGGAGCTGGGCCGCGTGCTCTCGCACCTGACGCCGAAGCGTGGCCGCGACGTGGCGACCCCCTTCGACGACCCCGAGCAGGATCCGTTGGCCGATCTCGACGAGCGCACCCGCGACGTGGCGCGCACCCTGATCGAGCGGCGGCGGCTCTTCCATCGGGCGCGGCGGCGCATCGAGGACGCCGCGGAGACGAGCTTCCTCTTCGTGCTGACACCGGAGCGGCTGCCGATCCTCGAGACGGCGCGCGCGATCGAGGCGCTGGAGGCGGTGCATGTCCCGGTGGCCGGCACCCTGGTCAACCGGGTCATCCCCGAGGACGCCGACGGCGATTTCCTGCGCGCCCGTCGCGACCAGGAGGCGACCTACCTTGCGCGCATCGACGCCGAGCTCGGCCACCTGCCGCGGCCGCGCCTGCCGTGGCTGCCCACCGATGTCCAGGGGATCGAGATCCTCGAGGGGCTGGCCGATCGCCTGGAAGGCGAAGGCTTCTGACAGCCGGTGATATCGTTGCTGTATGGCAATGCTCAAGTGATGCCGATGGGCTAACGGCGGCGCGACGAGGCGGCTACACTGTCGCTTTTTTCATGCCCGACCGGAGCCAGAGCCCATGTCCGACAGTGTCCAGCTGATCCAGCGCTACTACGCCGCCTTCAACCGGGGCGACTGGGACGCCATGCTCGACTGCCTCGACGAGGAGGTCGCCCACGACCTGAACCAGGGGGCGCGGGAGACCGGCCGCGAGGCGTTTCGGGCCTTCCTGCAACGCATGGATCGCAGCTACGCCGAGCGGCTGGAGGACATCGTCGTCATGGCCGCCGCCGATGGCCGGCGCCTCGCCGCCGAGTACGTGGTGCACGGCGAGTACCGCGTCACCGACGAGGGGCTGCCGCCGGCCACCGGTCACCGCTATGTGCTCCCCGGCGGTGCCTTCTTCGCGGTGCGCGAGGGGCGCATCACCCGGGTGACCAACTACTACAACCTGCAGGATTGGCTGCGTCAGGTGGGAGCCGAGGCGTGATGCCGGCGTGGCGTTCGATCGCGAGGGAGGGGCGTTGATGCGTGTGGCGGTGGCCAAGTACCCGATCGGGATGCCGCGGGACTTCGATGAGTTCGCCCGGCGCCAGGCCGACTGGCTGGCCGAGGCCAGGGCACGGGGGGCTCGGATCGCCGTGCTGCCGGAGTACCTGAGCCTGGAACTCGCGGCGGGCTTCGCGCCGGCGGTACGCGACGACCTGGCGGCGTCGCTGGCCGCGCTGCAGCCGTGGCGCGAGGCGTGGTGCGCACTCTATCGGCGGCTGGCCCGGGAGCTCGATCTCTACATCGTGCCCGGCACCTTCCTGCTGGCCACCGGCGGCGGTCGCTATCGCAACCGCGCCGACTGGTTCGCTCCCGACGGCTTCCACGGCTGGCAGGACAAGCTGCAGCTGACCGGCTACGAAAAGCAGAGCGGCGTGGTCGAGCCCGGCGACGCCCTGCACGGCTTCGACTGCGACGGCCACCGGGTGGGCATCGCGGTCTGCTATGACGTCGAGTTCCCGCTGCCGGTGCGCGCCCAGTACGAGGCCGGCGTGCGCCTGCTGCTGGTGCCGAGCTGTACCGACACCGCGGCCGGCGCCACCCGGGTCAGGGTCGGTTGCCTGGCGCGGGCGCTCGAGAACCGCTTCTTCGTGGCCCAGGCGGTGACCGCCGGCGAGGCGCTCTGGAGCCCGGCGCTCGACGTCAACACCGGCGAGGCCACCCTCTATGCGCCCATGGATCACGGCTTCCCCTCCGACGGCCTGCTCGCCGTCACCGAGGCCGACCAGCCCTGGGTCTGCAGCGAGATCGATATCGACGCACTGGAGTGCCACCGCGAACACGCCCAGGTCGCCAACGACCGGGACTGGCCCGCCCAGCTGGCGTCGCCGCTGCGGATGCAGGCCAGGGACGAAGCGGAGGCGAAGGCCGTCGCGGCGTCGCTGGCCTGACGGCGGCCGGCGATGTCCCCGGCCGATCCCTCAATCACGGTCGAGCAGTTGCCGGCGCAAGGCCTGTTCGCCGCGCCCCAGCCATTCGTGCAGCGCCTGGGTGCTGCGGTGCAGGTGGTAGGCCCGCGGTAGCCAGCCGGCCAGGCCCGGGGGCGGGGCGCTGGCGAAGTCGGTGGGAGCGGGGATCACCCCAAGCCCGACGCGCTCGAACTCCGCGACGGCCCGGGGCAGGTGCCAGGCCTGGGAGACCAGGATGACGTGCTCCACCTCCGCGATGCGCAGCATCTCGGCGCTGTAGCGGGCGTTCTCGGCGGTGTTGCGACTCTGCCCCTCCATCCAGGCCACCGGCACCTCGAACACCTCGCGCAGGGCCGCGGCCATCAGGCTCGCCTCGGCACTGTGCTCGTCGTGGACCCGGCCGCCACTGACCAGGATCGGCAAGCCGCTCTGGCGGTGCAGGTGGGCGCCGTAGGCGAGCCGACGCCAGCTGGCGTTGGCGGGGGCGTCGCCCCAGCCGAACTCCGGAGCGGTGTAGTCGCGGCCGCCGCCGAGGATCACGATGGCCTGGGCGCTCTCCAGCCGGGACGCCGAGAGTGGCGGCGGCTCCAGGCCCTGGCGCAGGGCGTGGCTCGCCACCGGGGTGGCGAGCACCAGCAACCCGCCCAGGCCGAGCACCACCAGCAGCCCGCCGAGCAGGCGCATCCGCGGCCAGAGCAGGCTCCCCAGCAGGGTCAGCAGGACATTGCCCAGCGGCGGCAACAGCAGGTATTTCAGCGTGTCCATGTCGGTCAGTCTCCCTGTCAGTTCGCCCGCGCCGGCGCGGTGGCGTCGAGCAGGTCGAGGCGGCGGGTGGGCCAGTGCACCACGGCCGTGCGGCGGATCATGCGCTCGGCCAGTGCCGGATGCTCGCGGCGGATCGCCCGGGTGGCGAAGTCCGAGAGGAAGCGCGACTTCAGCTCGGCCCGGGCGCGGTCGACACCGACGTCGCGGTAGGGGGTCGAGGCCAGCAGCATGAAGCCGTCGTCGGGAATCCGCCCGGCCCGCATGTTGGCGTCGATGATATCGGCCGCGGTACCGATGGGCTCGGCCAGGTCCGGGCCGTAGGGGCCGATGATCAGCGCGGTGTTGGGCAGGTGCAGGAAGTCGAAGCCGCGGCCGATGCAGATCACCCACTCGCGGTGCTCGATATCGAGGTCGCGGGCGACGCCGCGCAGCGAGGCGACGTGGGCCAGGTTGCCCTCGAGCAGCGGCAGCAGGTCGCGGCGGATATCGTCGGGCATGTCCGGGCAGAGCGTGGCCACGTGCCGTTCGAGGCGCGGGGCGGCATCCGCCGCCAGGGTGCCGATGTCCAGGGTGGCAGCGTCGTCGCCGTGGAGGATCAGGGCATCGCTGTCGGTCTCGAAGCCGCAGACCAGCGGGTAGACGTTGCGGCGGTCGTGCCCGAACAGCTGTTCCGCCTGGGCCTGGATCTGGCGGGCGTGGGCCAGGGCCGCCGCGTGGTCGCAGTCGAAGCCGGCGCAGCCGCGTGCGGTGTCGCCCCGCGAGAAATGGTAGGTGATGACCAGTAGTACACCGTTCCCGGCACGTATCGCCTCGCTCACGGCGTCGGTGAGCATCTCCCCCAGGTAGGGCCAGCCCAGGTCGAAGATGCCGCCCAGGTTGCGGAACGGGGTGATGATGCCGAGCGGTGTGCGGGTGGCGTGGGGCAGGTGGATGCGCCCGTCCATGCACTTCATCACCAGGATGCGGGTGGGGTGGGCGGCCAGGTAACGTTCCCTGGCCAGCGCGGCCGAGGGGCTGCAGAAGGTCTCGGCGTGTTCCCGCGAGAGCGCCAGCAGCGCCTCGATGCGCTGCTCGATGGGACGGTCGTGAATTCGCATGGGACGGCTCGCTGGTGGCGGTGAGTTGTTGTTGTCGGCCTTATCGTCCACCAGCCTGCCCGTTGATGCAAAATCGTGCCCCGGTCCATCGCCGGCGCGGTGGCGCCAGCCGAGGCCTCAGGGGCTGCCGGGGGCGAGCAGCCGCTCGCGGTGTACGTCGAAGTAGCAGAGTGCCTGATGCACGGCATTCACCACCGCCCGGGCCGTGACGGTGGCACCGGTGAGGCCGTCGAAGTCGCCCCCGTCTCCGTGCAGGGCCCAGCCTCCCGCCGGATCGTCCAGCGTGCGGCCGTCGAACTGGCGTATCCAGTCGCTGTGTTGGATCTCGATGGCATCGCCCACGCCCGGGGTCTCGCGATGCTCGGTGACCCTGGCGCCGGTGATGCTGCCCTCGGCGTCGATGCCGACCACCAGGGCGATGTCGCCGTTGTAGCCGCGCCCGGTCACCACCGGCAGTACCACCCCGAGGATCCGTTCGTCGTCGGTATCGGTGCCGGCGCGGGCGCGCCAGGCCTCGAAGGGCGCCTGCTGGCCGAGCCGGCGCTCGGCGGGCAGGCAGAGGGTGTCCTGAAGGAGGTCGTTGTCGTAGCCGGGAGGCGCGACCTCGGCCACTTCATGGTAGGGGCTCTCCAGGGGGGCGTCGGCCTGCCCGGGCGCGGCGGCGAGGCCGCCGAGCAGCAGCACGATGGCGGCCAGCGCCGGGGCGGAGCGGGCCGATGTCGCGGGGGTAGCGGTCGTGGTCATCGGCGAGGTCTCCTCCTTGGCAGGCCAGCGTGACACCTCCACTATCGCTTCTCCGTGCTCAGATATCGACCTTGTCCGGGTACTCGCAGAGGTCCTCGATCACGCAACTGCCGCAGCGCGGCCGGCGCGCCACGCAGGTGTAGCGGCCGTGCAGGATCAGCCAGTGGTGGGCGTCCTGCAGGAACGCCTTGGGCACGTGGCGCAGCAGCTTCTGTTCCACCTCCACCACGTTCTTGCCCCTGGCCAGGCCGGTGCGGTTCGCCACCCGGAAGATATGGGTGTCCACGGCGATGGTCGGCTCGCCGAAGGCGGTGTTGAGGATGACGTTGGCGGTCTTGCGGCCGACACCCGGCAGCGCCTCCAGCGCGGCGCGGGTGCGCGGCACCGCGCCACCGTGCTGCTCGACCAGGATCCGGCAGGTCTTCAGCAGGTTCTCGGCCTTGGTGTTGTAGAGGCCGATGGTCTTGATGTGCTCCTTGAGCCCGTCGAGGCCGAGGTCGAGGATCGCCTGGGGGGTATTGGCCACCGGGAACAGCCGGGCGGTGGCCTTGTTGACCCCCACGTCGGTGGCCTGGGCCGAGAGCAGCACCGCGGTGAGCAGCTCGAAGGGGGTGGTCCAGGCGAGCTCGGTGGTGGGCTCGGGGTTGTGCTCGCGCAGCCGCGCGAAGATCTCGTAACGTTTCTGGGCGTTCATGAATCCAGTGGGGGTCCTTCTGCAGACGGTACGGACAGGAGATACTCTTCCGGTGTCATGGCGGGAACTGGGGAGCCTGCGAAGTCGCGTACGTTACGGGTCACGATGGTGTGGCAACCCCGGGCTTCTGCGGCGGCCGCGACGACGGCATCCTCGAAGTCGGCCCAGCCAAGCCCCTGTGCTCGCCACAGCTCGGCTCGGCCGACGGACGCAATGTCGAAGTGGCGCAACAGCCAGGCAACGGCCTGGTGGGCCAGGTCGCCATTCTGGTAGCGGTGTACCAGGAAGTGAATCGTCGTCACCGCATGCGCGGAGAGCGTGCCACGGTAGCGGTGCCGGAGAATGCCGTCGATGACCGCCGCGGATGCCGGGTAGTGGGGCTCGCGCTTCTGGATCACATCGAGCAGCACATTGGTATCGACCAGGATCATCCGTGCTTCTCATGCTGATGCTGGCGAAACTCTTCCAGGCCGTCTACCTCGTCGGGCACCAGGCCCGTAATGAAATCGAGCTCTGGCGAGAGCGTGGCGTGTTCCAGCTCGCGCATTTGCCGCAGGTAGCGGTCGATGACTTCCGTGACGGTCAGGCCGTGCGCCTTGGCATAGGCCTTGGCGAATTCCACATCCTGACGTGGCAGGCGGATGGTCAGCTTCACGGTGTCGGGCGGCATGCGAGCCTCCTGGTACGGCAATTATTCTTATTCTATACGGCTCATGAGCCGTCGTCCAAATCAGCGGGAGGTGGCGCCCTCGAGCGCGGTGCGGGCGTCGTCGAGGAGTCGCTGGGCGCGCTGCACCTGCTGGCCGGCGGCATCGATGGCCTGACTGTCGCCCTGGCGCTCGGCGTGGGCGAGTTGCTGGCGGGCCCGGCGCAGGGCCTGCTCGGCGGCATTGACGGCCATCTGGCGCTGACGCTGCTCGAGCCGGCTGGCCGAGGCGCTGCGGTTGACGCGCGAGGTCTGGCGAATCAGGCGCCGCTGGCGTTCCAGCCGCTTCTCCCGTGCCTCACGGGCCAGGCGCCGGTTGCGCGCCTCGAAGCGTCGACGCCCGCGCTCGGCGCGGGTGGCCAGGTAGTCGCGCCGCTGCGCCTCGGTCTCGGCCGCCACCCAGTCGGGGTGGGGCAGCAGGTCGATGCAGTCGACCGGGCAGGGGGCCACGCAGAGCTCGCAACCGGTGCACTCTGTGGCGATCACCGTGTGCATCCGCTTGGCGGCGCCGAGGATCGCATCGACCGGGCAGGCCTGGATGCACTTGGTGCAACCGATGCACTCGGCCTCGCGGATCCAGGCCACCAGGGGGGGCTGGGCGGGCTGCTCGAGCGGGATGGGGTCGCGCCCGGTCAGGTCGGCCAGCCGCCTGACCGTGGCCTCACCGCCGGGCGGGCAGCGGTTGATCGGCTCGCCCGTGGCGATGGCTTCCGCATAGGGGCGGCAGCCGGGATGGCCGCACTTGCCGCACTGGGTCTGCGGCAGTTCGGCGTCGATGGCGTCGATCAAGGCGAGCTGGCCCGTCACATTCGCTCCTCGGTGGAATCGTCGGCGGTTAGGCCAAGGCGCCGATATTGTACGCCTTCGGCGGCCGCTCCTGCACCTCATCCCTGGGGCGAGCGCGCCATGGCCCGGTGGTGGGTCGCCACCCGATTGCGCCCGTTCTCCTTGGCCCAGTAGAGTGCCTGGTCGGCGGCGCGCATCAAGGCGGCGGGGTCGCTCGACATGGCCTCGGCCCGCGTCGCCACCCCGATGCTCACGGTGACCACGCCGCCGATGGGCGAGGCGACATGGGGGAGGGCGAGGCTGGCGATGTCGTCCCGCAGGTCCTCCGCATGGCCGACGGCGGCGTCGAGGGAGGTCGCCGGCAGCACCACGCTGAACTCCTCGCCCCCGGTGCGCGCGACCAGAAAGCCGTGCGGGCCCAGGCACCGCTCCATGCGATCGGCGAGGGTCACCAGGCAGGCATCGCCGGCGGGGTGGCCGTAGTGGTCGTTGTAGGGCTTGAAGTGGTCGATATCGATCATCAGCACGGAAACGTCGCCACGCGACGCCTGGCTATCGTCGCAGGCCTCGCGCAGGCTCTCGTCGAAGAGCCGTCGGTTGGCGAGCCCGGTCAGCGGATCATGCTGGGAGAGGTCGAGCAGGTCGGCGGCCTGTTGCCGCTGGTGGTCGAGCAGGTTCTGGAACTCCCGGGCCAGGGTGCCGATCTCGTCGCGGCGCTTGAGTAGCGTCGCCGGTGTCGAGGACGGTGTCATCTCCTGGTGCAGCCGCTGGGTGAAGCGCGAGAACTGCCGCAGGGGCCTGAGCACCATGCGCTCGAGCAGCAGCAGCACCACCACCAGCGTCACGATCAGCACGCCGCCGGTCCAGTAGAGCGCGAAGCGAAAGGTCTCCAGGCTGGCCTGGTAACGCTGGCGGGGCAGGGTGGCGTCGAGTCTCACCCCATGGGTGGAGGGCACGGCATCGAGATGGCGGCTGGCCGCCATCCGGGTCGGCGACAGCCGCTCCAGGCTCTCGGCGGGGGATGCGTCCCCGGCGGCGACACCCGTGAGGGTCAGGTGGATGCCGGTGGTCTCGCGCAGCTGCTCGAGCCAGGCGGCAGTGAGCGGCCGCACCATGGCCAGCCAACCCGTCGGCGGGGCAGCCTCCTGGTTCATGTAGATGGGCGACAGCCCGATCAGGGCCAGCTCGGGGGTCGCCAGCAGGCGGGAATGGGTATCTTCCGCGAGCCCGCCCTCGATCATCTCCAGCAGCAGGTCGACGGTGTCGCCGGCCCAGTCGCAGGGCGTGGGCCCCTCCTGCGTCGTACCCGCGCAGGAGGTGAAGTCGCCGTCGTCGTCGAAACCGACGATCCAGTGGGGGCGGTTCTCGGCGGAGATGAACACCATCAGGCTCAGGTCGAGGGTCTCGAGGGTGCTGTCGTAGAGGTTGGAGGCGACGTACTGTGGCCGCTCGCCCCGCACGAACTGATAGGTATCGTCCCACCAGGCCCAGTCCTCGACCAGGCGTTGCATGTGCCTCTTCTCGCCGCCCAGCCCGCGTTCGGCACGATCGAGCTCACCACTGGCGTAGTCGTTCTCGTCCTCGAGCAGGACCGGCATGATCTGGTAGCGGGCGATCAGCACCAGGGACAGCAATGCCAGGCAGAGAACGCCACTCAGCGCGAGGAAGAAACGGTGTCTCAGGGAGGAGAGGAAAGGCTTCATTAGCAAGTTGCCATAAAAGATGCATGAGGTATGCATGGTTTATCGGCAGCCAACCCCGCTCCTTGAGCGAAATGACGCATGGCACGCCGGTGCACCGGCGTGCCTGGGAGTGGCTCAGCGGACACGCTGGCCGGGTTCGGCGCCGGAGTCCGGCGAGAGCAGGTAGATGCTCCCGTTGCTGCCGGCCGCCAGCACCATGCCCTCCGACACGCCGAAGCGCATCTTGCGCGGCGCCAGGTTGGCGACCATCACCGTCAGCCGGCCCTCGAGTGCCTCCGGGGCATAGGCGGCGCGGATGCCGGCGAACACCGTGCGGGTCTCGCCGCCCAGGTCGAGGGTCAGCTTGAGCAGCTTGTCGGCCCCCTCGACGTACTCGGCCGTGGCGATGCGCGCGATGCGCAGGTCGACCTTGGCAAAGTCGTCGAAGGTGATCTCGGCGGCGATGGGCTCCTCGGCCAGCGGCCCCTTGGGGGTGTCCTTGAGTTTCTGTTCTTCCACCAGGTCCTCCTTCGATGCCGCCATCATGGCATCGATCTTGTCCCGCTCGACGCGGGTCATCAGTGGCTTGAACTTGGCGATCTCGTGGTTCACCAGCAGGTCGTGGCGGCTGTGCCAGTCCAGGGAGTCGAGCTTCAGGAAGGCACGGGCGCCCTCGGCCATGGCCGGCACCACCGGTGCCAGGTAGACCATCAACTGGCGGAACAGGTTGATGCCGACCGAGCAGACCTCCAGCACCTCCGGCTCGCGGCCGGCCTGCTTGGCCAGCACCCAGGGCTCCTTCTCGGCAATATAGGTGTTGGCCTCGTCGGCGAGATCCATCACCTTGCGCATGGCGCGGCCGAACTCGCGAGCCTCGAAATCCTCGGCGATGCCGTCGCCGGCGGCGATGAAGCGGGCCACCAGCTCGGGCTCGGCGCAGTGGCTCGACAGCCGGCCGTCGGCGAGCTTCTTGACGAACCCGGCGCAGCGGCTGGCGATGTTGACCACCTTGCCCACCAGGTCCGAGTTCACCCGCGCCGTGAAGTCCTCGAGGTTGAGGTCCAGGTCGTCGACCCGCGAGGTCAGCTTGGCGGCGAAGTAGTAGCGCAGGTACTCGGGGTTGAGGTGCTCGGCGTAGGTGGCGGCCTTGATGAAGGTACCGCGGGACTTCGACATCTTGGCGCCGTTCACCGTCACGAAGCCGTGGCAGTTCACCGCCGTGGGGGTGCGGAAGTCGGCACCGTGGAGCATGGCCGGCCAGAACAGGGCGTGGAAGTAGACGATGTCCTTGCCGATGAAGTGGTAGACCTCGGCGTCGCTGTCCTTCTGCCAGTAGGCGTCGAAGTCGAGCCCCTCGCGATCGCACAGGTTCTTGAAGCTGGCGAGATACCCGATGGGGGCATCGAGCCACACGTAGAAGTACTTGCCCGGTGCGTCGGGAATCTCGAAGCCGAAGTAGGGCGCGTCGCGGGAGATGTCCCACTCGTTGAAGCCGGACTCGAACCACTCCATCAGCTTGTTGCGGATCTGCGGCTGGACGTGGCCCTCGTCGATCCAGCCCTGCAGGAAGCGGGCGAAGTCGGGCAGCTTGAAGAAGTAGTGGGTGGAGCTGCGCACCTCGGGGGTGGCGCCGGAGATCGCCGACACCGGGTCGATCAGCTCGGCCGGGGTGTAGGTCGCCCCGCACGCCTCGCAGTTGTCGCCGTACTGGTCGTCGGCCCCGCACTTGGGGCAGGTGCCCTTGATGAAGCGGTCGGCCAGGAACAGCCCCTTCACCGGATCGTACATCTGCTCGATGTCGCGGGTGGCGATATGGCCGGCCTCGCGCAGCCGGGTATAGATCAGCTCGCTGAAGTGGCGGTTCTCCTCGGAATGGGTCGAGTGATAGTTGTCGAAGGCCACGCCGAAGGTCGCGAAGTCCTGCTGGTGCTCGCGGGAGACCCGCTCGATCAGCGCCTCGGAGCTGATGCCCTCCTGCTCGGCGCGCAGCATGATGGCGGTGCCGTGGGCGTCGTCGGCACACACATAGTGGCACTCATGGCCACGGCTCTTCTGGAAGCGCACCCAGATGTCGGTCTGGATGTACTCCAGCAGGTGGCCCAGGTGGATCGAGCCGTTGGCATAGGGCAGGGCGCTGGTGACCAGGATCTTGCGCGGATGGCGTGCGGTGTTCGACATGTCGGCTCTGGAATTCCCAAGAAAATCAGACCCTCGATTGTAGCCATCTTCGACGCCCACTGCACCCGCCGGGACGCGTGCCGGGCCCATCCGTAGCACTGCTCCGGTGACTCGGTTAGACTACCAGGGCGGAAGGCAGGCACGTCAAAGGGATTGACGGCCGTACCCGCCGTTCAGCGCTTCGCACGTCACACATCACAGGAGCCGCGAAACAACGACTGATCATTCATGGAGGAACCACCATGCGACTTCACCATTCCCTGCCGCTGCTGCTGGCCACCGCCCTGCTGGCCGGTTGCGCAAGCGACGCCCTCTCGCCGCGCTACACCAGCGAGAACCCCGACATCATGCGCATCAGCGACGAGCGGCCCGCCAACCCCGAGAAGACCACCGAAGACCTCGGCTCCTACTGCGTCGAGATCACCGAGACCTGGAACGCCCACGGCACCACCCCGGACGGCCAGAGCCTCTGGGCCAAGGACACCGCCCGCGCCGTCGTGCCCTGCGACTGACCCACTCGATCGCCGCACCCTCCGGCCCATGCCCGCATGTGCCGGAACTCTGCTCTTCATTGTAGAGGTGTCTTGGCGGTGAACTGCCAGCGCCGGGAGGCCCTAGGGGGTCAGGAGGCCCTAGGGGGTCAGGAGGCCCTAGGGGGTCAGACCCCGGCGGTGTCGAACCCCCTCGCTCAGTGCCCGATGACGGGCAGTGGCTCGACCGGGGTCTGACCCCATAGGGGCGGGCCTCGGCGCCTTTATTCGGTGAACACGCCGCCATCGTCGCAAAAGTCGAGCATTGACCGCCGCCATCAGCGACACCACCAGGCAGACCCTGAGGCCCCCAGGAATATCGTTAGAAAAAAACAGCATGTTGAGGTGTCTTGGCGGTGAACTGCCAGCGCTGGAAGGCCCTAGGGGGTCAGACCCCGGCGGTGTCGAACCCCCTCGCTCAGTGCCCGATGACGGGCAGTGGCTCGACCGGGGTCTGACCCCATAGGGGCGGGCCTCGGCGCCTTTATTCGGTGAACACGCCGCCATCGTCGCAAAAGTCGAGAATTGACCGCCGCCATCAGCGACACCACCGGGATCTGCCCCCGCCTTACCTACCATCTGCCTCACCCCTCCTTATTCGCAAATTACCCAGAATTCTCCTTAGCAACCCTAAGAAAGTTTGATTAGGCTGTAGTGTAAAAGCATGTATCAACCCCATGCCTCGGCGTCGCTACAAGGCGACACCGCATGGAGCCACTGCCAGGGAAGGCGACACGCACGCCACCATTCCCCCGGCGGTAGCGTACCCACTACGCGACCCAGGTCAGCCCCATAGGCGACAAGGAATTGTAGGAGGTCGCTTTAGCGCGCGACTGGCGGTGGCGGCCAACGCCTGATAAAGACAACGCTGGTGTCGTCGGAAGCCGATTTATCAGCCTGATGGGCGCCTTAGTCCAACAGGCATTTATCCGCCATGCTCCGCACGGCGAATAAATGCTGAAAAGTTATGTATCACTAATACATGCGAGGCATGCCAATGCTTAAGCTTTGTCTGAAAAGTCGGCGAGCGATGGCCAGACAAGGGCAAAAATCGGCGTGAAGACGGACCGGGCTCGCGTGCGAGTTTACGCGATGTAAATGAGGTCTTTGAGCCGATTTTTAACGCCGCATGGCCGAGCGCAGGCAGTTTTCAGACGAAGCGCAGCACGTCCCTATGAGCTAATTTATACACAAAGGTTTAATCTTAATGAACGAATGGATCTTTCAGGGTAAGCCCGAGCGGTATGATATCGCCGACAAGCTCATTGAAAACGATCGCGAAGTATGGCTGGCTTCCCGCTACCGCGAGGATATGAAACCCGGGGACATCGTGTACTTTTGGAGGGCAGGTGAAGAGGAGAATCGGGGTATCTATGGATGGGGCAAGATCGATGGTCCAGCCGAACATTACAAAGGTTGGGGCTGGGGGATTCCTGTTAGGTACACCAAGCGTTTTCCAAATCATCTGCCTTCCACAACGCTCAGGAAGGACCCGGTGTTGAGCCAGCACCTGCTATTTCGCATGCCGATCGGTGCCAATTTTAGACTGTCGGAGCAGGAAGGAGAAGTGTTAAAGGCCTCTATCATCAGGGCCTATGGACGCGATATGGCTCCTGAGGGTGGTACGACATGAAGAACTGGTTATTTGCGGTGTTCATACTTGCTGTTTTCCTTGCAGTCGTTCTTACAGCTGTTGGGTTACTCATCAACTGGGGCCTAATTGACTCGGAGCTTGTTCAGCGAGGCGAGGAGTTGCCCCATACAGGGAAGCTCGTTGCGGCTGTTTTTGTTGGCCTTGTCGGCTTAGCTATCGAGATTGGTCGACGATGGTACGTCGGAGGCGAAGATCTAGAAGGTGAGCCTTCTATTTACCTCGATCTTTTGGGGTCTTCAGTCGTTCTTCAGGCAGATACGCCAGAGGACACTGATATCGCGTTAACCGACCTTCT
The DNA here is from genome assembly GCF_059509875.1 of Halomonas sp. LMYGS-3. NCBI lineage: Bacteria > Pseudomonadati > Pseudomonadota > Gammaproteobacteria > Oceanospirillales > Halomonadaceae > Halomonas > Halomonas sp. LMYGS-3. The sequence continues at coordinate 192,725 of NZ_JCAKFQ010000008.1, forward strand.
TGACTGCCTCGATGAGACATATATGAATCGCGACGAGGGGTTTCGTTCGATAGTGCGAGACCGAATTAAACAGGAAGCTGTACGAAAGAAAAGCATTCGGTTCGGGGGCGCTCGGTCAACGAGAGTGGTAACAGAAGTACTCGGAGATGATGATATCGGCTAATGACGGTGAGCGCAATTGCAACTTGGGCGGTGCGGCTTATGATCGGTTGCACCTCACATGCCCACTTCGCGGGCGGGCAGGTGAGCCGCAGGGCGTTACATCAGGCTTTGTTAAATATCCGCTCCTGGCCGGATGCTTAATTTTAGGATATTCTAATAAAGATGGTTTGGCAGCTGACGACCCAAAGCGGCCATGACGGCAAAGGAAGCAAGCATGCTCATCGAGGATATGCAGCATGCGCGATTATCGGTTTTAGGCTACTCATTCACTACCTAGGAGATACTGATCATGCAAGATGATAGAAATTTTGAAGAAACTTACGAGTGCGTCGACTGCGGTGACGAAATATCCGACTCGATGTATGAGCATATGGATCATGAAATCGATCCAAACGTTCCTTTATGCTACGAGTGTAGTATCGCGCGACAAGCCTGCGAGTTTTGTGACAATCAAGCCACCCATATCTATGGCGAAAACTACGTGTGTGATGATCATGGATTTGATCCGGACTAATAGATTAACGCAGGCAAGCTTCTCGCCAAACAAGCGCAAGCACAGGGACAAATTTTCCACCGCGTTCCAATTTTTCCCGTGCGGTGTGCTTTATGCGAATTCGAGTAAGGGGGCTCTTCTTGAAATTCGAGAAAACTTTTAACCCAATAGAAGGGTTTGACTTTAAAGCGTTGAGCGATCCAGATTTCAAGGAAGATTCGGTTCGTGAAGAAATAATTTCTCCGATACTTAAAGCCTTGGATTATGGGGTTACTAAACCCCACAAAATAATAAGAAGTAAGGGTTTGAAACACCCCTTTGTCTCCGTTGGTAGTGCAAGAAAGAATATCATCAGCATACCCGATTACTTGATTGAGGTGGCGGGTAGGTATGCTTGGGTGCTTGAAGCGAAGGGGCCAAACGAGAATATCTTATCTGGAAGGCACGTCGAGCAAGCGTATTCATATGCCATACATAGCGAAATAAGGGTGCCTTTATTTGCTTTATGCAACGGCAAAGAATTTGTGCTTTTCCATATTAGCAACGAAAAGCCATTGATTTATTTCAAAATGGAATCATTGCCAAATTATTTTGAAAGCTTAGCAAAATACTTAGCTCCGAGAAATACCCTGAAAACTGATTTCAAACTGGCGAAAGATCTTGGATTGCACCTCCGGAGGCTAGGCTTTCATGAGTTCAATAGCATTATATTCCCTGACATTCCAATTAGGTTCATCGGGCAACTAGATCCCGACATGTTTACCACGGCAACAGGAACAAAAATCGAAGGCGGTGACACCTACGCCATGTCGCTTGATTTCGATGAGGGGATACTAGGGAAACGCTGCACAAATCCCGACGCAGCTGCCTGTTCGGCTCCGGCGGGGTAGAATCTGACCATCCCGCCACCGTCTGACAGAGCCATCCGATGAAGCAGATCTCGTTCGCCCAGGCTGAGCACC